>NZ_BAABLI010000004.1:0-428655 GCF_039544265.1 Corallincola platygyrae
AGCTTAAATTACATGAGTCCAATCGAATACGAAGCAGTGACGCGGTAGATGAGAAGGGTGTCTATTTTATCGGGTGAACATCACATCACGCCTACGGCGCACCTGATTTTGGCGTCAGTTTCTCATCGGATTATGAAGACGTTTTCGGTAATTTTTCTATTCGTAGCACTAGTCGCATCGGCAGGTATCTCCTACGTATATAAAGGTTATGCTTGGCTAGGTTTTGCTAAACGGGACCTTAAAATTCACAGATCGGAAATGTCAGCAGCTTATGGTTCGCTTTCAGGAAATTTTCGTGAAGAAGTGGCTGGCTCTGTGAACGAGAGTGAGCAAGTATTTGTTCTATATGACACCTACGGCAAAGACTATTGGGCTTGCTATGTGAGAACAGTAGATGGTCAATTTGGTTGGATTCTTTGCACAGATGTCGTTCGAAACTAACAAGTGAAGTCAGGTCGCCGTAAAAAATGGCTTGGCTCCCGTCGCGAGCGCCAAACGCCCCTGCTACAAGCGTTGGTCGAAGTAAGATTTCGTAGTACTTAGAAACAACAAAAAAGGAAATAAACATGTCATATGTAGACTGTTTTGTTGCTGCAGTACCGAATGAAAATAAAGAAAAATATATTGAACACGCTAGGTTCTCCGCAGAACTATTTAAAGAGTGTGGGGCATTAGAGATCGTAGAAAATTGGGGCGATGATGTACCTGATGGCGAAGTGACTTCACTTCCAATGGCGGTGAAAGCTGAAGAAAATGAAACGGTTGTGTTTTCATGGATAGTTTGGCCATCCAAAGAAGTTCGTGACGCAGGTTGGGGGGCAATAATGGAAGACCCCAGAATGTCTCCCGAAAACAACCCCATGCCTTTTGATGGAAAGCGTCTAATTTACGGTGGGTTTAATACGGTGTTAAAGGCATAGCCCCGCTGGCAATACAAACAAATCAAACCGCCACCTACCCGTCGCTTCGCTGTTCTTGGTGAAAGTACCATAGCGCGGTGCAGCTGCGTTGAGCGTTACAAGTCCCTATCATATCAAGGAGAGCAGAATGGGAATTCTCTTTAATCCAAGTTCAGATGAGAGAGCTCTTGTATTTCGAGGGATCATGCTGGTCGGCTGGTACTGCGCTATTTTCATTGTCTCAAGATTAGTGCTAACAGGCATTGTTAGTGGATATACCGGGTTTGAATTAGCACTCAGTGGAGTGAACGATCTCGAAAGAGCGTTTTATGAAGGATATTACGCTCGAGTTCGATTTTTTAAGTCTTATGGAGATTACGTTGCCTGGGGGCAAGTGCTAACTCTGATCGTCCTCGCGTATTTTGGAAAACTCCCATGGACGACCAAAAAATAGCGGTCAGTCTAGCTTGTGATGTGCATCTGCCCATTGTGTGGTTGGGATGTATTAGATAGGAGTTGACGGTATTGCTGATTTCTTTGATTGCATGGGCTGTGCTGGCACTGGTGACGTTTGCCTTTGCATGGGTTTGCTACAAGCTAAATAGATTTGTCGGCTATGCTGCAGGTTGTGTCACGACTATTGCCGGTTTTAGCCCTGTTGTGAGCTATCTCGTTAACACAGACAACTGGTTTGCCCCCGGAGGCTCAGGCGGAGTTGTTGGCGTGGCAGTGATACTTTTAGTCAGTAGCTCATTGATTGGAGGAAGTATGGCGTTCGGGGGCTACGTTCTGTCTCGTATGGCTCAAAACCAGGTATGACTATGTGGCTCAATGGCGTCCTAGGGTAAAAAAGGGTTACTTATGAAAAAACATCCAGGCATCAAGCCCATTTGACAACACACTACCCGCTCATCAAGATAGACGTATGAGCACATACATTAAGCAACTAAGCGTTCGAATTATCATCATTCCATAGGAATGGTGGGATTTGTTATGTGCTAAGACGTTATCAAACCCGCCCCAGAGGCGGGTTTTCTATTTCTGCCTCTCGGGTGCTATCCAAGCTGGAGGAGGAACAGACATGAAGAAAATCGCGGTGTTTGGTAAGCCTGCGAACGGCAAGTCTACGTTAAGTAAAAAGTTGGCGGCTGCCACAGGCATAAAACTGTATGCGCTGGACTCTATTCTCTATCAGCCCAATGGTGAAGAGGTTGAGCGGGCGCAATACGAAGAGACACATCAGCGGATTCTCTCCTCCGAAGAGTGGATCATCGAAGGCTTTGCGCCTTTGACCGCGTTGGGTACCTTTTATCGGCGCCTCGAAGAGGCGGACACCCTGATTTATATCGACTTACCCTACCGCGTCACTTATTGGTTGGTGGTAAAGAGGTTCTTAAAAGGGCTGTTTGTAAAACCGGAGGGATGGCCTGAAGGCAGTTCGATATTTCAGGGGACACGGGAGAGTTTTAAAGTGCTGAAGCTATGCCCCAAGTTCTGGAACCATGGCTTTTTGCAAAGGATCGAAACACTATCGGAAGACAAGACCTTGCATGTGATTCGCTCCGTTTCTGAGTTAAATCGCTTCGTGGAGAGACATGTGACAAGCCACCGATAGTGTTTAGGTTTACATATGGGCGGCGTATTTCACTGAGGAATTTGGTGGCTGCGTCGCCCGTTTCATAGGTGCTATACCGCATTTCCGTTATATTAGGGCGTCTAGCGCAATTAAGTACCTTCTAGAAGCACACGTATGATGAATTCTTCTGATTTTCCTTCTCTCGATTTTCCCCTTGTTGATCTTCACCGGCATCTGGATGGCAATATTCGTCCGCAAACTATCTGGCAGCTAGTAAAAAAGCATTCCCTCGATTTTGGCTGTGAAAGCTATGAACAGTTGCTGCCCATGGTGCAGATCCAAAAAAACGAGCCAAACCTGATGGCATTTCTGGCCAAATTGGATTGGGGCGCAAAGGCACTGGCGAACCTGGAAGCGGCCGAGCAGATAGCCTATGAAAACGTTGAAGACGCCTTTAATGACGGCATCAGCTACTGCGAGCTGCGCTTCTCTCCCTACCATATGGGCCGCTTTTTCGACCATAACCTGCAGGCAGTCACCGAAGCCGTGATTGCCGGGGTAAAGCGTGGTAGCAAAGAGTTTGGTGTGAACACCAACCTGATCGGCATTATGAGCCGCACGTTTGGTACCGAGCACTGCATGGCCGAACTGGATGCGTTTCTGGCCTGTCATAAAGATATTGTCGCCATTGATTTGGCTGGTGATGAGAAGAGTTGGCCCGGTCAGCGGTTTGTTGAGCATTTTAATAAAGCCCGTGACGCAGGGTTTGAGATCACTGTGCATGCTGGCGAGGCGGATGGTGCAAGCAGCGTTTGGCAAGCCATCAATGAATTAGGTGCCACTCGTATTGGCCATGGTGTCGCCAGTATTGAAGATCCGGCACTGATGGATACCTTGGTCAACAAGGGGATCCATTTAGAAAACTGCCTGACCTCCAACTACCAAACCTGCACCGTACCCGAAATCACCAAACATCCGGTGAAAGCATTTTTGGATGCAGGCGTCAGCGTCAGCATTAATACCGATGATCCTGCCATCTCCAATATCGTGCTCACCGGCGAGTATCAGGTTGCGCAGCAGCAAGTGGGTTTAAGCATTGCGGAGCTTAATCAACTGGCCAACAACGCTATCGATAGTGCGTTTTTAAGTGCGGCAGAAAAGCAGGTGCTTAAGGAGCTGAAGAAGGGATCTCTTTCTTAACTAGGTTTATAAATTTGGTTAGAGTGGTTGCTTGTCATCAGCAGGGTAGCCGCTCTCTATTTCAGCGCTAATTCCAGCTTTTCGATCCCCTCCATCGCACTATCAAAATCAAACTCTTGGATCTGATCACCTATGGCTGAAATCTGTCCACCTAAAGGGGTGTTTTCCAGCAGGGTCAGAAGTTCCTCAAGGGTATCAGCTGATTCCACATCGTAGTTTTCTGCCTGTTGTTTTAGTGTGGCGAGGAGTTGTGTTGCAGCAGCCGAGTCAAATTCTGTGGCGTTTGTTGCTGTCGTCGCTTTAGCATCTAATAACTCTTCATTATCAGATTGCACTTCTGTTCGCTGGGGAGAGAGCGCCAATGACAGAGACTCAACCAAGGGGGATAGTTCATTGACAAGTTGAGCAAGTAATTGGTTTTCCTCAGTCTCGATAACGCCTGCTGCGACTTGCTCACAGTGATGTTCAAGCTTTTCAGCTTCAGCCATGACAGCTTCAGCGCCTATGCTGCCAGCATTGCCCTTTAGGGTATGCACCATGCGCTGAGCGTCTATGGGGGCTGCATCTGACCGACGCAGTTTTAGGTAATCGCCTTCAAACTCTCGATAGGATTCGACAAACCGGGAGACCAGTTTCAGGTAGAGCTTCTGGTTACCGTCAACCCGACTTAAGCCTAGTTTGCTGTCGAGCCCTGGAATATCATCTAAGTCGATCTTTGTTGTGCAGGAGGTTTTGCTCTTCTCTGCCTTCGGCTCGGTCTGAGTTTCTGTCTCTTTATGGTCTGCAGTAAGTGCTGGCGTGATCCACTTGGCCATGGTTTTGAACATCTCATCGACATCGATTGGTTTGGCGATGTGGTCGTTCATGCCTGCATCCAATACTTTTTCTCTGTCTCCAGCCATGGCATTGGCGGTCATCGCCAGAATTGGCAACGACTGATATTCTGGTTTTTCTCGGATTAAGCGAGAGGCGGTGTAACCGTCCATCACTGGCATCTGGCAGTCCATTAATACGCCATCAAACTCCGAGGCTTGTAATGCATCAATCGCTTCCTGGCCATTCTCCGCCAGCGTCACAATCAGGTTTTCCTGTTCCAACAGCTCTATCGCTAATTCCTGATTGATCAGGTTATCTTCCACCAGCAGGATACGAGCACCGCGCAATGTGGCCCTTTGCTGTAGCGATGAAGATCGTTCTGGGGCCGCTGATTTGGGTGATAGCGCTTCCCGTCCTTTTACAGTGAGTATGGTGTCCAATAGTGTTGATGCGGTAATGGGTTTTATCATCACTGCATCCGCTGGATTGTCGGCGGTAGCGTCTAACAGTTCTTGTTTGCCATGGGCGGTCATCATGATGACTTGAGTCGGCGATTCCGCTGTTTGGAGACTTCGGAGGTGAGCGGCCGTTTCTACCCCATCCATACCGGGCATCAGCCAGTCCAGCAGAATAAGATCATAGGGTGTTTCTGATCCGCGAGTATTAATCTGTGCCAGTGCTTCCGTACCGGACTGACAGCTATCAGCTTTGAAACCAAAACTATCGAGCATTTTACAGAGAATATCGCGAGCGGTTTGATGGTCATCCACTACGAGCACCGACAGCGTGCCAACATCTGAAGGCATTTGAAGCGGCGCTTCTTCAGCTTCTTGTTTATCTAACACCAGCTCAATAAAGAATGTTGTGCCGACACCTGGCTCGCTTTCAACCCAAATGCGGCCCTGCATCAATCCCAGCAGGTTCTTACTGATAGCAAGGCCCAGGCCCGTACCGCCATAGGTGCGTGTGGTTGAAGTGTCTGCCTGGCTGAATGACTGGAACAGCCGGCTTTGCTGCTCTTCATTCATGCCGATGCCGTTATCTTTTACGGCAAACTGGAGGGTGACCTGGGTTTGAGTTTGCTCAACCATTTGGCCGCTGATAACCACTTCACCGTCATTATCAGTGAATTTCACCGCGTTATTGCCAAGGTTGACCAGTACCTGTCCGAGTCTTAGCGGGTCACCGACTAACCCTCTCGGAATATCCGGGTCCATATCGAACATCATCTCTATGCCTTTCTCTTCAGCTTTTACGCCGACCAGATTGGCGAGGTTTTCCATGACATCATCGAGTTTGAAGTCGATGCTTTCGAGATCCAGTTTGCCAGCTTCAATCTTAGAAAAGTCGAGAATGTCGTTGATGATGCCCAACAGTGATTCCGCACTACGGTGGATCTTAGCCACATAGTTATGCTGCTTTTTGTTGAGCTTGGTTTGCATCGCCAGGTAGCTAAGCCCGATGATGGCGTTCATCGGTGTACGTATTTCGTGGGACATATTGGCGAGGAAATCGCTTTTTGCTTTGTTGGCTTCCTCCGCTTTTTGAATCGATAGGATCTGTGCATCTTCATGAGATTTGGCGGCCTGCATGTAAGATTTGAACATGCGATAAACAAACAGAATCACCAGCACGACCAGGGCTAACTCGACAATTGACGTTCCAACCAGACTAAAAAACGCTAAACGGGAGTTATCCTGAGCATCTGCATAGGTAGACCGACTTACCGCTAGTTGTGTGTTGCTGAGCTTCGCCAGCGTTATCTGTAGCGCGTCGTAGTTATCTTTCTCCTGTTGCGATACGCTGTAAAACGCCGCGACCCGAATTCCGCTGCTGAGGTAGTATCCGGTTTTATTCATTGACAGCTTAAACGCCTTCCAGGCAGTGATTATCTGTTTAAACTGCTCTATCTCTTGTTCGTCGGCCCATTCAGCCAATGCGGCTTTCATCTCAATAATATGGACGTCGACTTCAACAACTTTGGTATCAAGCGTTTGCTGTGTTGCAGCCAGCGAACTTGCGTTGGGTGCCGTTACCCGCTGCATCGACAGTATGCGAATGTCTGCCATGGGGCGGGCAAGCTCCCGTCCCAGCTTCTCCAGCTGCCTGACGGCGTGTGCCATGGTAGATATGGATTGATCGACCTGAGCTTGGTTGGAAAGGGTGAAGTAACTTTTGGTCACCAGAAAGCCTGAAGCGAGCAGCAGAATTAGAATTACTCGACGCAGCAGTTGCTGGCCTGAAGTACTGTCGAAATTATCTGCTTGTGGTTCTGCCATTAGTCAGCGCTTCCGTTAAAAATTCTGCCGATTGATTTTCAGGGCTTTGCTCTTGCTTCGCTCGGAGTAGGGAATGTCTCCACGAACAGACCAGTGGTCGTCTGTTACTTGCAGCTCCCGCAAATAGACAAACGCCGATCTGCCAGGGTTAAACACCACCTCTTTGTTGACCGCAAATACGCTGTTGGGCGTTGGCAAAAACACCATGTAATTATGCTGGTGTACGTGTTGGATCAACTTTGCCAGTACCGGTTCATACTCGGGAGATTCGATGTCGGTGCTGAGCAGCAGATCCGTCAAGGCGGATAGTTCCGGGTTAGGCGGGATTGACGACCAGTCATTAAATGGGCGGTAGACAAAAAATGCGGCCCAAGGGTGTTTGTACCAGTCGAAGTTACCCCAGAGCAGAAAGTCCCAAGGTTTATTGATGCCTCGCCAGGTGTTAAACAGACGGGCAAACACCATTTTCTCACTGGGCACAAACTCCACTCTTAAATCAATGTTCACTCGCGATAGGAAGAACTGAATATCTCCGGTTAAGAACTTAAAGCTTTCCTGGGTAAACAGAGTGAGTACTAACTGTTGTTGAGGATCCACTCCCTGCTCTCGTTGGTATGCCAGTACCAACTCTCTGAGCGCTTCCAGACTGGTGTTTTGAGCTTGTTGCTGTTGTTCAAAATACTCGCGTAAAGATGAGATCGCATTATCAACACGATAGAAATGGGGGGACACCATGGTCGGAGAAAGTACGCCTGCGCCAAGCATCGACAGGTTTAACAGATACTCTTTGTTGATCGCATGATTGACGGCAAAGCGGATCCGCTCATCCAGTAACGCCGCATTGCCATTGATCATGTTGAAATGCATGGAGTAGTTATTGAGCGAGGTTGATTCTGCCAATTTAGCGTAGGGAGACAGAACGGTGTCCAGTTGGTCACCAAAGGAGACTGGCGTGATGTCCACATCACCTTCCGCTTTTAGGGCTTTGTCACGGGCTTGGGCCAAGGTTAGATCGGTGTAGATGGTGATGGTTTCCACCTTAGCTTTATCATCTCCCCAGTAATTTGGATTGGCTTTGAGCACCACCTCTTTACTGCTGCGATCACCCTCAATGTACCCCTCGTGCAGTATGTAGGGTCCAAGAGCATAGGGGCCGGGCTCAGCCAGGTTAGGGCAGGTCGGTTTACCGTTCCAACCAAACTTATCCAAATAGGAGCGGGTATAGAACTGAAGCCATATCACATCATAAAGGAAGGCGCCGTATGGCTCGGACAGATGAAAACGAACGGTGTAATCATCACGTTTTTCTACACGGTCCAGTATCAGGTGCAGCTTAGAGAAGGTAAATGGCGCCTTTTTAAACTCAGCCATATTGTCGATAACATCATCGGCATTGAAGTGACTGCCATCCTGAAAGCTGGCATCTCGACGCAGCGAAAACTCCCACACGGTGTCGCTGAGCTGTTTGTGACTGGTGGCGAGGTCGTATTGCCATCCTCGCACGTTATTAGCCGGGCGCAGCAGGGCACCATTGACGGCATGTGAGATGGCGAGGTAGGGCAGGTTTGGCAGATATAGCTTAACGTGTGAACCGGGCTTTATTTTACCGTCCACACGGCTTGGTGCCGGATCGTCGGACAACCCAATATCAGGTGCAGGGCCTGGCTCTGCCAATGATAGACTCGCCCACGCACAAGGCGCTGTAGAACAGAGCCAGATCAAGCATACCAATACACATGCAGACCAGGGGCGAATCATTGTCAGACGGTGTACCTCATTTTTGGCAACAGAGTTGGCTACTGTTGGCATGGGTCAGGCAGAGTCAAATACAACGGAATTTTGCGACTGCAACTCCAATCGAGTATAGCACCGGGGACTAATGTACAAGGCTATCTAACTGCTTTTATTAAATAAAACTGCTCTCAAACAAGGGTTGTTGCGATATTGATTATTGCTTTGTGCCTATTTCCGCCCGTCGCATCGGCATGATATCTATCAGGGCAAACAGTGCATCGAGATTAAGCTGTTCTTGCGTGGACTTGATGCCACCGTCCTTGCCTATCAGAACAGCCTGCTTGTCTCCATCGAGATACGATTGCTCAAACGCTTTGACTAACTCAGGAGCTATGTCACCGGGGTAGTTGCTGTGCCAGCGCTGATTCACCAACGCAAACCAGATGATATGGCGATCGACGATTTCTGGTTGTTTATCTTCGAACTGCGCAAGCACCTTGCTTTTTTCATCTGAATCTTCGACCAGAATAATGCGATGCTGCCACCTCAGCTGGTTGAGATCAGTCAACGCGGTCTGAGCTTGCAGGTGGACCCCGCTGAAACTCATCAGTAAGGCCAGTGAAAGGAGCACAGGTTTGAGTGGCATAACAGCCTCGGATCGACCTATTTGTGCTTTATACGTACGTTTAGCGGTGTTGGTCTATTAAGATCGGGTTTCCATCGGGATCTTCGATCAATAAGCTGGCGGGGCCCGTCGTATTGGGATCTGCAGATCCCTTGCCGTTAAGCCGATTCAGTGATTGCCAAGCTACATGCCGAGTTCCCCTGATTGTTTTAATGTTAGTAGGTAACTGTAGCGGGATATGGTGGGCTACTCCTCTTTAAAAATGGCGACATAAGACGGTTCGCCATTACGCTTGCTGGCCCGATACATGCCTGCGGTATTGAATGGCATGCTGATATTGCCCTGTGCATCCAGGATAACCACACCACCAGTACCTCCGGCAGGCTTGAGTACCTGGTTAATCACTTCGTCACCGGCTTCTGCAACGGATTTGCCCTGGTATTGTACGCGCGCGCAGATATCTGAGGCGACAGCGTAGCGAATAAAGTACTCGCCATGTCCGGTCGCCGAGACTGCGCATGAGCCATTATCGGCAAAGGTGCCTGCACCTATGATGGGGGAATCGCCTACGCGACCAAATCGTTTATTGGTCATGCCGCCGGTTGAGGTGCCCGCAGCGATGTTGCCTTCTTTATCAAGCGCCACCGCGCCCACGGTACCCATCTTAAACTTTGCTTCGAGCTGGCCAAGAGCTGCCTGATAGTCCGGGGTTTTCTCCATCGCATCACGCATCTTTTGTTTGGCTTTTTTCAGCGCTTCATATCTGTGTTCGGTATCAAACAAGCTGTTTTCAACCAAAGGCACCTGCTGCTCCCGGGCAAACTGCTCTGCGCCTTCGCCTGCAAGCATGACATGGGGGGAGCGCTCCATCACAAGACGTGCCAAATTAATCGGATTTTCAATGCGCTTTACACCGGCGACAGCTCCTGCCTGACGATTGCGGCCATCCATAATCGAAGCATCCAGCTCGTGGGTTTCTTCATGGGTATAAACCGCGCCTTTGCCGGCGTTAAAGAAGGGAGAGTTTTCCAATACGTTAATGGCTGCGACAACGGCATCAAGGCTTGAGCCACCTTTGTTCAGTACCGCGTAGCCTGTCTCAACCGCTTCCTGAAGTTTGGCCCGGTAGGCCTGCTCTTTTTCCAGTGTGAATTTGGCCTTTTCAATGGTGCCTGCCCCGCCGTGAATCGCAATGGCGATAGTGGGTTTGTCTGGAGAAGGGGATACCGCAGCTGATGCCAGGCTGCAAAAGCCAATCAGGGAGCAAGCGAACAAGCGGGTAAAACGAAAACCTATGGAGCGCATGATGATTCACCAGATATGTCGACCAAAATAAAAAACAGTGTGACGGCTATATCCTCCTGATTTCAGGGGGAATGCTCAATTTACTCTGGCTTTGGAGCGATGAAAAGTGCGCTAATCAATAGTGTCGATTCACGCCGCGACTTTGCTGAGTAACGCTATCCAGATCCCCAGAATACACACGAGTGATACGGCAAAGGCTCCGAGTCTGTGTAGCGGGTTGTTGTAGGTCAGGTGGATCATGGCGTGAACAACTCGGCTGGCAACGTAAGCCCAGCCAAGGTGTACCACTAAATCGCCGGTGACGTTCATCACGATAGCCAGGATCCCGGCAGCATAAAACAGCGGGGGTGTTTCGCAGAGGTTGGAAAAGTGTCGGCCCGCTTTGGCGACGTTATCTGGTAAAGCCTCCCCCTGCATCAGTTTGAAGTAACGGGGATGAACCTGTTTGTTTTTGACACATCGAAATCGTAAGGCTGCCATATAAATGAGCACGGCAAACGTCAGCAACACCATGGCAAACATGGGATAAATCATGGTTCCTTCCTTTAATTATCTAAAGCAAAACAAGCCCAGCTTTGTGGTCTTCTACCCTTCCAGACTTTTCTGCTGTGACTGCAGCACTCGCCGGATCAGCCATTGTTCAGCGTCATGACGTGACTCGAAGTAGGCATAGCTGATATTGGTTTTTTCGTAGATGGAGGTCCAGAACTCTTTCACTGTGCTGGCGTATTGGAGTTCGCCCAGAACCACGGCGGTGGCTACCAAATTGAGGCTTTGAGCATGCTGAATCGTCGTCACCATGGCGTTTTTGGCTTCCATAGGTAATAACGGAATGCCGCGAAGTAAAACTAGGCTTGCCCATGGCGAGTGGCGTAGCTTTTCTCGATAAGCTTGCACTCGCGCCTGGTATTCCATCACCATTTCGATATTTGCAGGGCCTTCCCCTTCGATGATAAGCAGGCCGTTTTCGATGGAAAGGTTGAGTTTGCCATGGCTGGGAAATTTGTCTGACACCATTTCGCGTCCCTGTTTAGTGTGAGCTTATAAGCGTAGCAAACAGGCGCATGGGTAATTTGACACTTAGGTGTCAGACCGCACAGTTTTTGAACTCTGTTACTTAACCGCCAACTCAGCGGCTTTCAACAGCAGTTCTGGCTGAATACGTACTTTGTAGTTTGGGTGTACATAGTTGAACTGTACCGTGCCTTCAGTATCAATCACGTAGGCTGCAGGCACAGGCAGCACAATGCGTTCGTCACCCTCGGGTGTAGCGAAGATTGCGCCCATTTTTCCTCGGTAGCGCTTTGATGTTTTGTCATCCAGGAAAAAAGCCAAACCGAAACCTTCGCTGGCCTCCAGCGCTCTATCCGATAGCAGTTGGTACGCAAGCTCACGCTCCCCCAGGGTTTCATTTAACTGTTCAGGTGTGTCAGGCGAGATCGCAAGCAGTTGATAACCCAGCTTGGCCAGATCAGTTTCGATATCTTTTAGTCCCGACAGTTGTGCGTTACAGAAAGGACACCAGCCTCCGCGATAAAAAATCAGCACGGTGGGCTTTTGTTTAACCAGAGACAGCAGGGAGACTGACTCGCCTGCCAGATTCTTAACCGCGATATCGGGCACGGTTTGACCGTTCATCAAGGGAGACACTGCTTCAGCGTCAGTGGCAATCTTGGCTGTTGCTGGGATAAACAGAGTCGGAACGAGCAGCATTACGGCGAAAAAATGGGAATAAAACTTCACTTTCTTGGTCTTCCTTATAGTAAGCCCCAACAAGGGGAAAAATTGCTCGCCTAATTGGACCGGTTTACTACTGACGTGCTTTCAACAGCTGCTATAAATTTACTTGAGGATTATGTTCAGAGTTTGACTATGAATCACTTGGATTTTTCTGCCTATTCCGCGTTGTCTCTAATCGACTTTCCAGAGTCTGGCTTCAAGCTGGAACGTTGGCAAAAGCTGTTGAATACGCTGGCAGAGATATTTGATGCGCCTAACGCCATGATCAATCAGGCAAACACCAAGGGTATAGAGGTGCTTGTCAGTAATCAGCATAAGCAAAACCCCTATGTTGCCGGTGGTGTGGTTCCGTTAGATTGCAACATTTACTGTCACCATGTGGTTCAAAAACGTCATGCTCTCTATGTGCAAGATGCGCGAGAGGAGGGAGGCTGGGACGATAATCCTGAGCTCGCCAACGATAACTTTTGCAGCTATTTCGGGCTACCTCTAGAGTGGCCTGACGGGCGTATCTTTGGCACGCTTTGTGTTATGTCGAGAAAGGCCTCGGACTACAGTGACAGTCAGCGAGAGCTTATTCAGAGTTATAAAGAGGTGATTGATTTTGAGCTGGCTTTGCTCGAGCAGAACAGGCACCTGAAATCGATTAGCGTACTCGATGAATTGACAGGATTGCTTAATCGTCGCGGTGTCGAAGAGGCTGCGCAGCAGCTGGCTTCGATGGCCGCCAGGGTGTCGCAGCAACTCGCCGTTTTCTATATAGATATGGATAAGCTCAAGCCTCTCAATGATACCTACGGCCATCAAGCTGGAGATCAGGCAATAAAGCTGTTGGCGAGGAGTCTTCGATCTATCTCTCGCCAGTATGATTTGGTCGGTCGATTAGGCGGTGATGAGTTTGTACTTATAGCGATGGTAAAAAATGAAAACGATAGCTCTGTCATTACCCGCCGGTTACATCAAGCACTAACCAACGCCCCTCTCTCACTACCTGATGATAAACAGCAGCGATTGGACGTGAGTATTGGAATTGAAATCGGTGTTCCTGCCGACAAAGACGCGCTGTTAGCGCTCATCGCCGATGCTGATAAGCAAATGTATCGGGCCAAACAGGCAAAAAGGTCTGCAGAGTGAGCGTTGTAACTCTATTCTCTGCAGACTGAATCTTACTTGGTGCGACTAGGTTCCCAAAAAGTAACTGCTTGTTTAATAGCAGAGTTTTGCCATGCTTAGGGGCATTGGTCTTTTAGCCTGCCCATTAAAAAGTATTCAGTGGCGGAGACTTCTGCACCAGAGCCGTCTTCATCAGAGCCGTCTACACCTGAGTGTTAGTTATGAAACAAAAAATACTGCTGCTGTTTGCCCACCCTTCGCAACATCGATCCCAAGCCAACCTGCCTCTGTTCAAAGCGGCACAAAATATTGAGGGCGTCACTTGTGTGGATCTGTATGGCGAATACCCGGATTACCACATAGATATCGACCGAGAGCAGCAGCGACTGCTTGCCCACGACATCATCGTGTTTATGTTTCCTTTCTACTGGTACTCCACACCTGCACTGCTGAAGGAGTGGCAGGACCTGGTATTGGAATATGGCTTCGCTTATGGCCAGGGTGGCACCGCTCTGGCGGGGAAACACTTTATGTGTGCGCTGACGGCGGGTGGTTCGGAAAAAGCATACCGTGCAGATGGCTACAACCATTTCACGTTGGGAGAGCTGCTTCAGCCCCTGGAGCAAACCGCCAATATCTGTGGCATGAAATATCTTCCGCCGTTTGCCATCTTTGGCTCAAGAACGGCGGCTACAGATGGTCGGCTTCAAGAACATATTCAGCAATGGACACGGTTGCTGTCTGCCATCTCAGAAGGACGTTTTGATATGGAAGGGGGCTGTAAGGCTACCAGTCTAGTGAACCAGCTCGACAAATTGATACTGGAGGCGGTATGACCGGGTACTTTGTTCAGGCGTTTGTCTACCTGGCTGCGGCCGTCATTATGGTGCCGCTGGCAAAGCGAATGGGACTGGGATCGGTTCTTGGCTACTTGGTGGCCGGTGTGATTATCGGGCCTTTGACAGGTTTGGTTGGGGCTGAGACAGAAACGCTTCAGCATGTGGCCGAATTTGGCGTTGTGATGATGCTGTTTTTGGTCGGTTTGGAGTTGCAGCCACAGATGCTCTGGCAGATGCGCAGCAAGTTGGTGGGATTAGGTGGTCTGCAGGTGGGGGGCTCGACAGTGCTGATCGCGGGCACTGCCATGCTGTTCTCCGTTGATTGGCGGATGGCATTGGCTATCGGTCTGATCTTCGCGCTTTCTTCCACAGCGATTGTTTTGCAGAGCCATGGCGAAAAGGGCTGGTCCAAAACCGAAGGTGGGCGAGCTTCCTTCTCCGTACTGTTGTTCCAGGATATTGCCGTCATTCCCATGTTGGCATTTTTGCCATTCCTGGCGATGCCTGCTGCGGATGTCGTTGCGGACTTGGCTCATCAAGCCGCCAGTGTTGCCGCAGATGGTGCGGGTGATGTTGCAGCGCGTGGGGCTGAGCATGCCGCTGAACATGGGGCGGGGCACGACGAAGATTCTGGTGGCCATCATGGCGGAAGTGACCCACTCGCTGATTTGCCACCTATGATTTATGCACTTTCAGTGATTGGTGCGATCAGTATTGTGGTAGTGGTGGGGCAGTTCCTCAGTACCCCGCTGTTTCGCTTTGTTGCTGCCTCGGGCTTAAGAGAAGTATTCACTGCAACGGCACTTGCTCTGGTGGTTGGTATTTCAGCTCTGATGGGCATGGTAGGGCTGTCACCAGCGCTTGGTACTTTCCTGGCCGGGGTGATTTTGGCTAATAGTGAATTCCGACATGAGTTGGAATCGAACATTGAACCATTCAAAGGGCTACTGCTGGGCTTGTTCTTTATCACTGTTGGCGCGGGTATCAGTTTCCCGGTGTTAGTCGACAATTTTGGTTTTCTGGTGGGTGTAACACTGGCGGTGATCGTCGGTAAAGCACTGGTGCTCTATCTGTTAGCTGTTGTGTTCAAGGTGCGTGGCAGTGACCGCTGGATACTGACGTTAAGCCTGGCTCAGGCGGGTGAGTTTGGCTTTGTGCTGTTAGCCTTTTCGCTTCAGGTGAACGTGTTGGATGCAGCCATGGTTGAGCTATTGGCGATGGTCGTTGCACTCTCCATGTTCCTGACACCTTTGCTGTTTATATTGCTGGAAAAAGTGCTGATGCCAAGAATGGAGCAGTCCAGTAACGAGCAGCAGGAAGAGGACGTTATTGAAGAGCAGGGCGAAGTAATCATTGCTGGCGTAGGCCGCTTTGGTCAGATCGTTAATCGTTTGCTGTTGGCGAACGGCGTCTCTACAACGGTGCTGGATCATGAAGCTCAGCAAGTTGAACATCTGAGGCATATTCGAATTAAAAGTTATTTTGGTGATGCTACCCGGATGGAACTTCTGCATACCGCAGGTATTGAAGAAGCGAGTATGTTAGTCGTCGCCATTGATGACAGAGAACGCGCTCTGCATCTGGTGCACGAGGTAAAACGCCACTATCCCAATCTGAAAGTGATGGCCAGGGCATTTGACCGTGGGGATGCCTACCAACTGGAACATGCAGGCGCTGATTATGTGGTCAAAGAAACCTACCACTCGGCGCTGGATATGGGCAAACAGGCATTAAAATACCTCGGCTACCATCCTTTCCAGGCCGAGAATCTGACTAGAGCTTTTGACGAAGTCGAAGAGGAAAGAAAAGAGGAATTGCGGGCGAGTTGGATAACGACCCTGCATGAAAAAGGGGTCAGTGCCAGTTATCAGGAACAGTTTATGAAACTGGACGATGCGCTGCTGCTGGCGATGCAGAAAGACCGTGTTGATCGTCACACCAGCGAAGAGCGGGGTTGGACGCCGCCACCAATCGGATATGCTGAGAAACTGGAATCTGAGCAGGATATCGGTGCTAAAACCAAATAGGGGAAGCACTGACTAAAAGGACAGAGCAAATGTCACGAGATACGGCCACGCCAGAAAATACCATGCCCGAAATCGAAACCGATATAGCGCTGGTGGAAGAGATTCTTTTGCCCTGGCAGTCAGCGTTAATGGCGGATTTCCTTGGCTATCGCAACCACGTCTACCGGATGCTGCATTTCTGTTTTGCCCTTCATGATTGTCAGGGCGATGACAGGGATAAATTCATCATCGCGGCCTGTCATCATGACCTCGGTATCTGGCCTGAAGGCGTGGTGGATTATTTGCCGCCGTCGATTGCCTTGGCCAAATACTATTTGGATCAGAAGGGACAAAACGAGTGGCAGGAAGAGATCTGTTTGATGATCGACATGCACCATAAGATCCGGGCATTTAAAGATCCGAAATACCCTCTGGTTGAAGTGTTTCGTCAGGCAGATCTGGTTGATGTTTCACTGGGGAAGATACGTAAAGGGATCCCCAAGAGTTATGTCAATGCGGTGCGAGAAGCTTTTCCGAATGCCGGTTTCCATAAACGGTTAGGCGAACTGGCTTGGGAGCAGTTTAAGAAACATCCGCTAAATCCAGCCCCCATGATGAAGTGGTAATTAAAGCGACTGCAGCTTCTAAGCGTTAGCATGCCCCACGAAGTGCTTTGGGTAACATGCACCCGCGGCATACGATCGCCATGGACGGTGGGAATGCCGAAAATGCAGGAGCAATTTTCGGTCGTAAATCCTGTACACAGCGTGCCCCGCGTAGCGTTTTGGGTATAAAAAAACCTTGTTCTCTTTGCTTTAACAAAGGGAACAAGGTTCTGTAATAAGTCCTTTAAACTGGTGGTGTCATGCTTTGCAGCATGTTGACCAGTTCCTCTTCTGTCCTGGGTTCTCTTTCTAATGTGACTTCCGGTGTCGCGCCGCCTCTAAGGACGTATGCACGTGTGCTGCAATGATCATAGTGGTACCAAAGTCCACCAACACACACATTGGTGTAGCAGCGAGGGTCTTGCTTTAGCGTCATGATAGTCACCTTTAATAACCATGAGTAATTCAAGGTTAATTGGCTGTTTTGTAATCTTGTATGCCCCTAAATAGGTATATTTGGCGCCAATCACAATATTTGTGAAGCAGCGTTCGGCTTCTCGGTCTCTATCACGTTTTGGTATTTCAGTGCTTCCTTTTTCCAAGCACAGCGTTCCAGCTTACTTGTTATTCTGTAAGCGACTGTTCTAAAAGCCATTCGTAAATGCTTCGGTCATATATGTCATATTCCGCAACGCCCTGATTTAGAAATGCCAATGAAAACGTAGGGTGGTGGACAAAATGTCCCTGCCCGGAATAAATCGTCATTAATGGCCTTACCTGCGGATTACAGGCGTTTATTGCGGCCACCGTATTCTGACTGTTGGAGACGTTAACGACGCTGTCGGCGTTGCCATGAAAAACCCATATCGGCGTATTGGCAAGGTTGCATACATCGGTGGGTATGCCCCGGTAAAACCCTCCGGCCATCGAAGCAACAGCGGCTAGCTCTCCCGGGTAATCAACTGCAAATTGCAGGCTGGTCCATCCTCCTTGGCTCCATCCCGACATGTAGATCTTGTCGGGGTCAACCTTGTAGGTGGCTTTCGCATACTCAACAAAGCGCTTTAATGTAGGTGTGTTTATATTTCCCGAGTTTCGGCGCTGCGGTGACAGGACGATAAGTGGCAGGTCGCTGTCCCAGTCTCCCCCTTTCCCAAGTTGTGGTGGACCGCCAGCATCGGTGACAAAACGTAAACCATTACTTCCTGCAAAGTTCTCATTGGAGCCACCGCCGTGATTGAAAATCAGAAGCGCGAATGGCTGCTCTCCGTTTTGGGCGTAATCATTGGGAAGTTGTTCTACATAGCCGAGTGGTGAGGCTGTCGTGCCTCGCGGCCGCAAGGATTGTTGGATTGGCTGCTCGTCAACTACTCGCACTAAGCGAGCAATTTCTGTTGCTGAATTCTGATCACTATCAGTGACTGAGTATCTGACCAGATAATCGCCTGGTGTGCTGGTGTCCAACTGGTGTCGGATAACAATTTGCTCGCTGATATCTCCATCTTCAGTGTCATCTGCAAATGCTCCCTGTTCGATGTACATTTCACCCAACGAGACTTGCACTGCTTTTTCACCGATAAGGCTAAGGGTTGGAGCATCAGCCTCGGTCTCCGGCGCTGGCTCTGGAGGCGTCGGCAGGTCATCATCGCTATCACTATCTGAGCAAGCGGTAAGGACAGCGCTCATCAGCAGCAGGTAACTAGTTAGTTTTCTGGTTGATAGATAACTGGCGGTGGCTCGGATAGTTAACATGGGGTCATCCTTGTTATGAATTGCACTTATGAATAGGTACCTTTTGATGGGACCGCTAACACCATCGCTCAGGGAGATGAACGGTGGACTTCCACTTTCATTTCATCTGTTTGTTCAGAGCAAGCTGACAACTCAACAATATGAGTCGTAGATCACACTGCTGACTTGGGATTGTTGGAACCTGCGCTTAGTTAAAGAAGCGTTAAATCGATACAGGTATATTCCCGTTTTCATCCCTCACTTTATCTGAATCATTGAGTTCATCTATGAAATGGCGTTTTCTGTTTTTGATTGTGTCCGTGCTTGTCGTGGGCTGCGGTGGTTCATCCTCTGTCGACAATGCACTTAGTCCTGCTCCGGAAGATTCTGTTGATGATGGCTCTGGCGATGACAGCACTGGTGGTGAGGATGATAGTGGCAACGAGGAAGAAGATACTTCACCTGATACTCCTGTTGATTACAGTCAGAACCGCTGCAGCGATGATCTTTCCCAGGTCATTGCATTGATCAATGAGATCCGATCACAGCCGCAACAGTGTGGTGATGATGACTACCCGGCAGTCGCTCCTCTCACCAGCAATACGCTGTTGAACAGAGCGGCTGAGGGACATTCCGCCAACATGGCAAACTATGATTTCTTCAGTCACACAGGTTTGGACGAAAGCACCCCAGGCTCGCGCGTGTCTGACCAAGGATATAACTGGCGTTTTGTTGCGGAAAACATCGCCGCTGGACAGTCCAGTGCTCAGCAAGTGGTAGATGGTTGGATGGGAAGTCCCGGCCATTGTCGCAACATCATGAGTTCGCAGGCCACCGAGATGGGGCTTGCTTGCGTTGAAAATGCCAGCACCACATATACCCGCTACTGGACACAGGTGTTTGCTACACCGCAATAATGATGTGGCTAGTTTGACCATTAGCGCCCGATAAACTGGCGCTATTTTCCACAGGGTTTGCCTGAGGTTCAGGTCAAAAGACACTGGACAAAAGCAGGGCAGGCTAATAATGTTTTTTTGAAACTAAAACAATAATTTCTCTAGGGACTCAGATGAAATATCCACTTCTATCACTGGCCTTCGTTGTCAGCTTGTCTGCGTGTGGAGACAAGCCCGCAGATACCTCTGCTAAAGTCGAAGCCCCGCAACAAGCGGTTGAAAAAGCCCATGCTGGTTTTCAACTGGCTTATCCTGAAACGCGTGTTGATGGCACAACCGATGAATACTTCGGCACGATAGTCGCCGACCCTTATCGTTGGTTGGAAGATGATCGCAGTGATGAGACCGGTGCTTGGGTCAAGGCTCAGAACGAGGTGACTTTCGGGTATCTGGAACAGATCCCGTATCGTGAGACGTTAAAGCAGCGCCTCGAAGCCTTGATGGATTATGAAAAAGCCAGTGCACCATTTATCGAAGGTGAATACAGCTATTTTTATAAGAATGACGGATTGCAGAACCAAGACGTGCTTTATCGCCAAAAGCTAGTTGATGGCAAAACCGAAGGTGAGCCGGAACTGTTCCTGGACCCAAATAAGTTCAGTGAAGACGGTACCACCTCGTTAGCGGGCATAAGTTTCTCCAAAAATGGCAAGCTAGCGGCTTATCAGATCTCTGAGGGTGGTAGCGACTGGCGTAAGATTATTGTTATCGACACTGATACCAAGCAACCTCAGGGCGAAGCCCTAGTTGATGTGAAATTCAGTGGCATCAGCTGGCTGGGTAATGAAGGTTTCTATTACTCCAGCTATGACAAGCCTGAAGGCAGCGAACTCTCCGCTAAAACTGACCAGCACAAAGTTTATTTCCATAAACTCGGAACGGCTCAGTCTGAGGACGCCCTAGTCTTTGGTGGCACACCTGAACAGAAACACCGTTACGTCTTCGCTCAAGTTAGCGAAGATGGCCGTTACCTCTCTATTGGTGCTGCAGTCTCTACCTCTGGCAACAAGTTGTTTATCAAAGATCTCAGCAAGCCAACCAGCCCATTGGTAACGGTG
This sequence comes from Corallincola platygyrae, assembly GCF_039544265.1. Classification (NCBI taxonomy): domain Bacteria; kingdom Pseudomonadati; phylum Pseudomonadota; class Gammaproteobacteria; order Alteromonadales; family Psychromonadaceae; genus Corallincola; species Corallincola platygyrae. The sequence continues at coordinate 20,483 of NZ_BAABLI010000004.1, forward strand.
ATAGGTAATACGGATTCTGACACTGAGCTGCTCGCCAGTGAAGGTGACCGATTGCTATTGGTTACTAATATGGATGCACCTAACAAGCGCGTGGTTGAAACCACTATCACCAACCCCGTCCCTGCGACCTGGAAGGATGTGATCCCTGAAACCGACAATGTACTGACTATCACCTCGGCTGGAGGCACGCTGTATGCACGTTACATGGTAGATGCGATCTCGCAGATTAAGCAGTTTGATATGCAAGGCAAACTACTGCGTGAGATCAGTCTGCCAGGGCTCGGTACAGCGAGCGGATTTGGCGGTAAAGAAGATCAGAAGACGGTTTACTACACCTTCACTAACTATAAAACGCCGGGCACTATCTTCAGCCTGAATGTCGATAGCGGCGAATCTGCGGTTTACCGCGAATCAAACGCTAAGTTCGATCCAGCCCAGTATGTGTCTGAGCAAGTGTTCTATCTGTCGAAAGATGGTACCAAGGTACCTATGATGATCACTTACAAAAAAGGCATTGCTCGTGATGGCAAGGCGCCTACCATCCTTTACGGATATGGTGGCTTTAACATCAGTCTGACCCCGCGCTTTAGCCCTGTCGTTGCAGGTTGGTTAGAGCAGGGTGGTGTTTATGCGGTGGCAAACCTTCGTGGTGGCGGTGAGTACGGTAAAGCATGGCACATAGCTGGTACTCAGATGCAAAAGCAAAATGTATTCGATGACTTTATTGCTGCGGCCGAATACCTGATTGGCGAGAACTACACCTCAAGTGATTACCTGGCCATCCGTGGTGGCTCTAATGGTGGCCTGTTGGTAGGTGCGGTTATGACTCAGCGTCCAGAGCTGTTCAAAGTGGCGTTACCCGCAGTAGGCGTACTGGATATGCTGCGTTACCACACCTTCACTGCCGGTGCGGGTTGGGCGTATGACTACGGCACGGCAGAAGACAGTAAAGAGATGTTTGAATACCTGCTGGGTTACTCGCCAGTGCATAACGTTAAAGAAGGTGGCAAATATCCTGCGACCTTGGTGACAACGGCAGATCATGATGACCGTGTTGTACCTGCGCACTCATTTAAGTTTGCTGCGCATCTGCAGGCCAAACAGGAAGGTCCCGCGCCAGTGCTGATTCGTATTGAAACCAAAGCAGGGCACGGTGCGGGTACGCCAACCAGCAAAATCATTGAGCAGTATGCAGATATCTACGGCTTCACTCTCTACAACATGGGCGTGACGTCGCTGTAATTCAGTGCCGTGTCATTTGAAATTGGAAGCCCGGCGATTGCCGGGCTTTTTGTTTTAAAGACTTCTAACTCTGGTAAATGAAATTAGTTGTTCAGTTTTCGCTGGTCACGCCTGTCGGCAACCTGTAGATTGCGCCGCGTCTTCTTCTTTTTTTTCCTAAGCTATGAGCACTGCCAGTTTTCTTCGCTTGATTCTTCTTGCCGCACTATGGGGTGCCTCATTCCTGTTCCTCAGGATTGCTGCGCCAGCCATGGGCTCTGTTGCCCTAATTGCCAGCCGGGTAGCTTTAGCTGCACTGCTACTGGCTGTTGTCGCAGTGTGGCTTAGGAAAGCCCCTAAACTTGGTTTGCATTGGCGCCACTATCTGGTTTTGGGACTGCTCAATTCAGCCGTGCCCTGGGTGTTGCTGGCATACGCAGCACATACATTGTCAGCCAGCGTCATGTCTATTCTGAACGCCACAGCACCGATGTGGGGAATGGTGTGTGTGGCGCTAGTTGATCGCCAAGGTGTATCTGCAAAGCGCTTGTTGGGCCTAGTGCTTGGAACTGTTGGCGTTGCCATGTTGGTGGGGTTGGATCCCACCCTGTTTGGGGATGGCGCTCAAACCGACTCCAAGGGTATGTGGCTGGCTGTCGCGGCGATGCTGACGGGTACCCTCTGCTACGGTATTGCGTCAACCTATACCCGCAGTGTAAAAGGGGTCGATGCCTTTAATAATGCCCATGGCAGTATGTGGGCAGCGACTCTTTTGTTGGCGCCACTACTGTTGTTCTATCCTGTGCAATCAGAGCCTAACACCTTGGTGATGAGCTCCGTTGCAGTATTGGGTGTCGCATGTACCGGTATCGCTCTGCTGATTTACTTTAAGCTGGTGGCAGATGAAGGCGCACCTTCGGCACTGACGGTAACGTATCTGATCCCTATGTTTGGTGTGCTTTGGGGCCACCTGTTTTTAGATGAACAAGTGGGTTGGCATACTCTGGTGGGTTCTTGTGTCGTTCTAATGGGGACGGCGCTAGTGACAGGTTTTTCGCCGCTGAGGCTATTTGGCAAAGCCAAGGCGTAATTTGCTTCAGCGATGATTTTTATGTTTGGTTTTTTCGCCTAGGTCTTTTATTGCTGATGCAACCATAAAAGGCTCGTCAGCACCTTGGCCTCTTGCCAGATTATCTGCTCCGGTGTCATTAGAGCACTTTTTCTGCGAGGCATTTTCATCACTATTTGGGTTGAAATATGAGATCAGGTAACGGCCTCTAAACGCAGCCCATAAAGCCCAAAGCACCAGAGCAATTGCTAATACGCCTTCAATCCAGGGGGCGATATCTTTCCACTCCATAGTCACTACCTCCATTTGGTCGCGAGAGATCTTTCTAACCCAAACTGAAATTGGAACTTATTTCTTCCTACCATCGAAAAGAATTTTCAGGTAAATGATGGGGATTGCACTGATTAAAAAAAAGACAAAAAAGGCGACTTCTGGCTCGCCCATTTGTGCAGTTGTTATGGCCATGGAAGCAGCCATTAAGATACCTAGAATGCTGATGCTCCCGAATATGATCCAAGAAGCCTTTCGTATCCAGGGTTTCTGTTTTGGTGAGGTCATTTTTTCGAGAGAATCGACCTCGGTCAGTTGCGATTCGAGCGGGTGAATCGTTTCCCTGTTCGGCATAGGCCTCTGATAAGAGCCCTTTGGCTGTTCTGTTTCCACCAGTTTCTGCTGGTGTTTCTGGGGCCGCCATTTAGTACCCAGCGTTGGGTGAACGAGTTGATACTTTTTGGCCAAAACACTACTTCCTTGATATAGCCAAACTCATATTCCTAATGTAACGGTTTCTTCTGCTTGAGTAACTATCTGCTTCACATTCCAGCAGTTATTCACGCACAGGCATAAAAAAGCCCGGCAATTGCCGAGCTTTAAAATAGATAACGCTTACTGTACCGAATTAGAACTCTGTCGGTGCAGGTGGCGCCTGAATCGATGGTGCACGTTTCTCTGGTAGCTCTTTCAGCAGCTCTTCCACAGCGCGTTCAATCGAAGGGTCTTTGCCCATAAAGATAAGCTCTGGGCGGTCAATCACCTCGATATCTGGTGAAACACCAACGTTTTCAACATCCCATTCTCCCTCGGTATCGAGGAAGCGGAAGGTTGCCGCCAGTACCATGCCGCCATCAACCATATCTGGGTTGCCAGAAATACCGATCAGGCCACCCCAGGTGCGGGTTCCGATCAACTTACCCAGGTTGAGTTTGCGGAAGTAGTAAGGCAGGGCATCCCCACCAGAGCTGGAGTAGCCATTTATCAGCATCGCTTTCGGGCCGGTATGGCTATAGAAAGGTGTAGCATTTGGCTCGGCACCACGGCGTTTCCAGTAGTTCAGCGGCTGGCGGGCCAGCATGGCGATCATATGTTCCGGGATAAAACCACCGCCGTTGTATCTGTCATCGATAATCAGCGCTTCTTTGTTCACTTGCGGCAGGAACTGTTTGAACAGTTCACGGTTACCATCAAACAGTGTGTTTGGTAGGTGAACATACCCAACTCGGCCATTAGAGATCTTATCGACATAGGCTGCACGGCTGGCTACCCAATCCAGGTAACGCAGATTGGTTTCGCTCTTAACTGGCTTAACCAAAACCTCGCGGCCGTTTTTGCCCTTTTTGTCAGCCAGCGTCAGCGTGATTGTGCGGTTAGCACTGTTCTCAAGCAATTGGTAGAGGTTGCTGACGGTTTTGGTCGATACACCGTTAACGGCGGTAATCAGCTCACCTGCTTTTGCATCCACACCTGACTCAGTCAGAGGTGAACGGAATGCATCGTGCCAGTTCTCACCTTGGAAGATCTTGGTGATCTGGAAGTAGCCGGTCGGGTGAGATTTTATCTCTGCGCCCAACAATCCGCCTTCTGAACGTTTGACCATCGGCTGGTCACCGCTCTGCACATAGACGTGACCGGCATTGAGCTCACCGGCGATTTCGCTAAGGATATAGTCCAGATCTGTGCGATGTCCGGCGTGATCTACCATTGGGCGATACTTGTCATAAATCGCCTGCCAGTCTTGACCGTGTAGGCCTGGATCGTAGAACCAGTCGCGCAGTGTGCGCCAGCCATCGTTGAACATCTGTACCCACTCGATCTCTGGGTCGACCTTCATTTGTAGACCGCTCAAGTCCAATGCACTGTCAGCTGGCTTCTGATCTGCCGCGGCGGCAACAATGGCAAAGGTGCCGTTCTGTTTGACGAGCAGTTTCTCGCCACCGGCAGCCAGTCGGTAGTCAGAGATACCGGTTGCGACAGTTTTCACTTCTGCATCGTTGCCCAAACCCATCATCTGGAGAGTGGCGGCGCCATTCTGGCCAGAAAGCACAAATAGGCTGGTATCGTTTGCAGCGAGTTGTCGGTAGTTGCCTGCGGGGGCTACCAGAGGAATGGCTCGGGTCAGCATCTCTTTGGCTGTCAGAGTGACTTTTCCTGAGCCTGCATCGCCTTTTTCTTTATCACCGCTCGCTTTGTCACTAAGAGCGACTTCATCACTGGTCAATGCATTCGGCATTACGATGTCATCGTTCAAAGGAACCGCATAGATGCGGGTGGCTTCGTTATACAAGTAGTTGAACTCGTAAGAACTGAAGGCGAGGTTGTAGTCTCTGTTGGAGAGGAAGAAAAGGTAGCGGCCTTTCGGATCAAACATTGGTTCGAAGTCGGCCGTGTTTCCGTTACTTAGCTGGCGAGATTTGCCTTTTTTAGCATCGTATAACCAGATCTGCGGCAGGCCATTTTCGGCAATCTTTACGTAGGCCAGGTGGTTGCCATCGTTAGAGAACTGGTACTGGGTGATATCGTCAAAACGACCGGTATCCACCTTGGTGGATTTACCTTTGATATCGGTGATCCACAGGGTCTGTTTTTTGTCTGACCAAGCGAGTTTGTCTGAGCTGCCTGCCCATACTGGGGCGAACTTCCAGATATCACCGTTTTTGGTTAACGCTTTAGGCTCCGACTTGCCATCCTGAGACTGAATGTAGAGCTCGTATTCGCCGGTTTTATCGCTCAAGAATGCGATATTTTTGCCGTCAGGCGACCACGTGGTGTTGATTTCACGTGCGCTGGGTGACTTGGATTGATTACGTGTAGGGCCATTTTTCAGAGGTACAGAGAATATCTCACCCCGGGCACCGAACACTGCGCGATTGCCATCATGGGACAAGTCGAATGACTCGACAAAGCCTGATACATCGCGGTACTTCGCCTGGCGATAAGGGCGCTCGCCTGCCACCTTGATATCCAGCTTTTGGCTGGTCTTGTCTCCTGGCGCATAGCGGTAGAGGTAACCGCCAGCTTCATAAACGATCGCATCTGGACCCGCGCTTGGCCAAAGTACATCGAACTTATCATGCTGAGTGACCTGAACTGGTTCACCATCTTGCTGATAACGGAACAGGTTCAGCGTGTAGTTACGATCTGAGGCGAAATAAATGTCATCACCTACCCAGACCGGTTGGTTATCCGTGCCGGCAAAGTCAGTGAGCTGCTTGCTTTGGTTCGTTGTCAGGTCATAGGTCCATACATCCTGAGCTCGACCACCTTTGTAGCGTTTCCATGTGCGCCATTCGCGGTCGATAGGTGTATAAACCAGGCTTTTGCCATCGGGAGAGAGCATACCGCCGCCACCTTCAGGAACGGCCAGCGGCACCGGCATACCACCTTCGGCGGGCACCAGCATTGGACGACCCATACGTTTGCCCCAAGGCAATCGGTTGGCACGGAATAGCACATGTTTGCCATCTGGTGTCCAATCTAAGACGCGGTAATCAAAGCCGCCGCGAGGTGCCATTGGGCCGACATCATTGTAGTAGGTCAGCTGCTTTAAACCGCTGCCATCAGTATTCATCACCCATACCTGGCGATTGCCACCGTACTCGGCAGAGAAGGCGATCTGTTTGCCATCGGGTGAAAACTTAGGAAACAGCTCCAACCCTTCGTCTGAAGTCAGGCGGGTGGCGGTGCCGCCCTCAGTTGAAGAGATATAGATATCCCCCGCATAGACAAAGGCGACCTTGTCTTTGTGAATGTCGGCGAATCGGAGTAGGCGTGTGGCGTCTGTTTGGTCGCCGGCATAAGCACTGCCGGTCACCGCCGCTGTAGATAGCAGCAGTGTCGATAACCAGTGTTTGTTCATGAACAGGTCCCTGTGAGATTTATAGTTATATCCAGTCGTGGATCTACCCTGGAGAGTGTAAATTCTAGATGCTTTTTAGCAGGATAGAGTATGAACAGCGAACAATGAATTGACTAGTGGATTAGTGTTACGGGTTGTTAAGCATATGCGCTGTTTTTGTTGATAAATTGGTCTATGGCGCTTTATTATTAGTGAGTTCTAATTATGATTGCGCTGTGTTTCAAACATGGTGATGCTCAAGCAGTTAGTTATCCCACTCAAAGGAATGGAGTTTTAAGGATGAATTTAAGTCGTTATCTGCGTTGGCCTGCTCTGGCTTTGATTTTCATTTTGTCTGCCTGCGGTGGCGGATCTTCTGGTGGCAGTACCCCAGTCAGTGAAGAAGATGATGGTCCTATCGGTGAGAATTTTGAAGATCTATTGATTGGTGAATGGAGCACTGGATGTCATACCGGCTCTATCTCTTGGATCCTCACTATTGAGTTTGTCGATTATGAAAACGCAAGAGATTCTGAGAAAGAGTATGACTCTTACGAGTGTGAAGGCACTCCGTCCTGGAGTTTTAGTGGCACCTTTACTTATAACTTGGGAGCTACTTTCTATACAGAAAATAACGAAGAAGTAACCGAAATTGATATCACCTATGATGATGGTGAGATGCTCTATACCATTGTATATATTGATGAATCTGGTGTTCTTTACTTCGGAGAAAAAGAGGGAGAAAACAGAGGTGATACACCTGCCACGCGAAGAGTCGCAGTTCGATATAGACTACCAATGTACAAGCAGTAGCTGTCGTGCTTGACCGAATTTATGAGGGCTGAAGCATTGCAAATGTCTCAGCCCTTTAGATTTGTGGGTAGGTAACCTAGAGTTTCACTAACGTTCTCCCTGTCACCTGGCCTAGTGTTATCTTTTCAGCATACTCCGGCGCTTCTTTCAGGCCGATTTCTGTGGTTGCCTGTTCGTAGAATGCATCAGGTAAAAGCTCGGCTAAGCGATGCCATGCCGCTTTGCGTTTCTCATAGGGACACATCACCGAATCGACCCCCAGCAGAGCGACGTTACGCAGGATAAATGGCATCACTGTGGTAGGTAGATCGAAGCCCCCTGCCAGGCCGCACGCAGCGACTGCACCGTTGTAATTTACCTGCGATAACACTTTCGCCAGTACTTTGCTGCCCACCGTATCTACTGCACCGGCCCAAAGTTGTTTGTCCAACGGACGAGCTTTTTCCTCTAACTCACTGCGTGAGACGATGCGGCTTGCCCCCAATGATGTCAGCAGGTCTGCGTTTTCTGGACGACCGGTGACGGCGGCAACCTTGTATCCCAGATTGGCAAGTAGGGTCACCGCGACTGAGCCTACGCCACCGCTGGCGCCTGTTACCAGAATTTCACCGTCTTCAGGTTTTAGTCCGTAATCTTCCAGCGCCATCACACACAACATGGCCGTGAAACCTGCGGTACCAATAATCATCGCCTGTTTGCTAGTCAGGCTCTCTGGCAGCGGTACCAGCCACTCTGCTTTGAGCGAGGCTTTTTCGGCTAAGCCTCCCCAGTGGTTTTCACCGACACCCCAACCGGTCAGGATCACTTTGTCGCCAGTCTTATAACAGGGATGTTTGGAGTCAGACACGGTGCCAGCCAAGTCGATACCGGGAACCAGAGGAAACTGACGGACAATCTTGCCTTTACCCGTAATGGCAAGACCATCTTTGTAATTGATTGACGAGTAATCCACGTCAATCAGTACCTCTTCCTGAGGCAGTGCAGATTCTTCCAGATTTTTAATAGAAACGGTTTGTTGATCATTTTCTTGATCGATTACCAGAGCATTGAACACGTGAAGCTCCTGTTTTTTTTGAAGAGATATTGAGAGGAAGGAAGTGAGCGTAAGTGTAGTGCTAAATTGAGCAAAGTAAGGATGATTGGATCAATTTCTCAAGTAACAAATTAGCGTCTGTTGAACTAAAGAAACTTGCGCTTCTGCACGATAAAAAGGGTATCCACCGGATATATTGTTGTTTAACTCTCAGGATCCAAATTAGTAGGAGAGGTCGGGTGTTTGTCAGCCATGGTAGTTATCAAATCGTTCCTCTTGATAGCGGACGTATCATTAAAGTCATTTTTACCGGAGCCTGGAATAAGGAAGCGGTTGCTGGTTTTTTCCAAGATATGAAGACATGCCCGAAAGCAGATATTTGGGTTGCGATGGCAGATCTGAGAGATTGGGAAGGTGCAACGCCTGATTTGATTGCGGCTTATATGCCCGTTATTGACTGGTGTTTGGCCAACGGCGAATGTGCGACAGTACATGTGTATAAGCATGATTGGCAGCGACTCTTTGTTGACAAATTGCGCGCTTATCGAGAGCAGCAGGGTGTGCCTCAGGCTAGCTTTCAGAGCGAAGCCGGGGCAATCGCGTGGGCCAATAGTCAGCTTGATGAAGTGACGGCGAAAAAGGTGGTTAACTCCAGAGCCTGAGTGTTTATCGAAAATTGGTTGTTTCACCAACAAAAAAGTGTAGAGTGCGCGACATCAGATCCAATTCAAAGAGAGAGCAACCATGTCAGCCAGTCCAAGTCCTGTGAGCAAGCTGTTCGGTGAAAAGTCAGAAGTGCGCTACGAAGCGTTTTTAGAGCAAGCACTAGCTGAAAGTCAGGTGTGGGTATTGAGAGACGATGAAGGTTGTTTGATCGTCAATGCGGGCAACGAAGAGTGCCTGCCGGTTTGGCCAACGGAAGATGCAGCCAAAGCGTGCGCAATTTCAGATTGGAAAGGGTTAGTGCCGCTATCAATCAGTTTGGCTGATTGGGTAGAGAAATGGCTACCTGGCATGGAGAAAGATGACCGCGTTGTGGCTGTCTTCCCAAATCTTGCGGGTGAATCATTGGTTGTTGCGCCAAGCGAACTGCTTGCCGAGCTAGAAGCGTAAGCATCATCAAATCGAAAAAAGCGTGTTCATTTGAACGCGCTTTTTTTATCTCTTTTTTCGACAACTTGCTCAATATTTCTTTTTCCTTTCTTTTCTCCTCAACGCCCCCTCAATAGTTCAACTTCAAGGCCCTTCTGTCTGCCTGATGCTGTTAAACCCGTCGGTCTGATAGCTTGTTCGAAAATCCGTAAAGGCGGCGTACCCGTATACCTGAGACACGCATTGAACCCAATTGTTATGGGTTGATTCAAAGGAGAAGGTTAGGTGAGTGAACTCGTATCAAGCCGAAAAGAGCATGAGGTGTCCCGAATCATTGAGATGGCGTGGGAAGACCGCACGCCCTTTGAAGCCATAGAACACTTGTTTGGGTTACCTGAGAAAGCGGTGATCCAGCTGATGCGAAAACAGCTTTCAAGCAAAGCCTTTAAAAACTGGCGAACGCGGGGGGCATCTCGCGCCACTAAACATCTCAAGTTGCGTAGCAGTGATATCAGCCGCGGCTACTGCAAAACGCAGTACAAGATACGTGGTAACAAGTAGCAGGCTTGAAGCTTCACAAGCATTGTTGAAGCGTTTGAGCTTTGAGGAACTTGATAAGCATGGCGGTTAAAAAGTCCAAACCGATTCCCACCTCTCGACTCTCTCGACTGAAGAAGTTTGGCGGTCTTGTAGGCGGTGTTGCCGCTCAGATGGCCTTTGATGGCGCTGCGCAGTTGATCAGCGGTCGACGCCCATCGATTGATGATCTGCTCTTAACCCCAAAAAACATGCTCCAACTTGCCGATAAGCTCGCTCACCTGCGCGGTGCTGCTATGAAACTCGGACAGATGATGTCAATGGACATGGGTGAATTACTGCCCGAAGAACTGGCTGAGATCCTGGCTGTTCTCAGAGACTCCGCTAACCCTATGACACCTTTGCAACTGGAATGGATGCTGATTGAAAATTGGGGGGACGATTGGCGGCAACGAGTGGCTGACTTTGAAAACGGACCTTTTGCGGCGGCTTCAATTGGCCAGGTCCACAAAGCGACAGCAAAGGATGGCACACCTCTCGCTGTTAAGATTCAGTATCCCGGTATCATTCAGGCGATTGACAGTGATATCGATAACCTTGGCGCGCTGCTAAAGCTAACTAAACTGGTGCCGCCGCAAATCAAGCTGGACGCCTTACTGGCGGAAGTTAAATCACAATTGAATTCAGAAGCTGACTATCGAAAAGAAGCCGCTTTTTTGCAGAGCTATCGGCAAAGAGTAGGGCATATGCCAGCGATCACGATACCGGATGCTATCGATAAACTCAGCAATGAGCGCATCCTCACCATGACCTATGTCGAGGGTATCGGCTTAGACAAGACATTGGCGTTTGAACAAGCCATACGAGACCGTTTGGGGCAAACATTAGTCGAGTTGTTAGTGGCTGAATTGTTTGAATTTCGATTACTGCAGAGTGACCCAAACCTGGCAAATTATCTGTATGACCCAAAACAGGACAAACTGGTCTTGTTAGATTTTGGCGCGACTAGGCCCATTCCACAGAATATTAGTGACGCATACCGCCAGCTGATAGTGTTTGTTGCAAAGGGGGAATGGGCGAATGCATTTGAAATTGCCGTCAACCTTGGATTCTTTCAGCGCAATTCGTCGAGACAAGTGCAGGATATCTTTAAGCACATGTGTGCTATTGCTGCAGAGCCGCTGCTCTTTGCTGGCGCATATGATTTTGGCCAAGCGGATATTGCGAAGCGGATTCAGAGCTTATCGCAGTCGTTGATACCGCACCGCCATACCTTAGGCGAGCCGCCAGCTGACGCGCTGTTTATTCATCGCAAGGTGGGAGGGCTTTATCTTTTGTTATCCAAACTTAGAGCAAAAGTGAATATCAACGAGCTCGTTGCTCCCTTTCTGAAATAAATCCCACACGCGCCGGGTCTTTATATGTAAGGCCGGCCAGCCAAACCATACAAATCGAATGCTGGAGATATGACAATGAATGAGAAGACTAAATCGAGACTATTTACTGCTGGCAGCGTGGTTTTGGCGGCCATCTATCTAATGTTCGGCGCGGGCAAGTTTATCGACCCGGCGAAATGGACTGACAAGTTTGTCGCCTGGGGAATACCCGAGTGGTTCGTATCTGTGTCAGGGGCGTTAGAGGTACTTGGCGCTATTGGCCTGTTGATACCTTTCTTGCGCGGTCCTGCAGGCATAGCGCTGGCGCTGTTTATGGTGGGTGCTGTGGGTACGCATGTTGTTCATGCTGAAATCGGTATGATCTTTGTGGCGGGCGCGATACTGGTCGCTAGTGCAGTCGTTGGATGGTTGAGGCTACCTGAAACTATGAGCTTGTTCACTGGCACAAAACTGGCAGCGCAATAGTGTCCCTATATTCAGAAAGTTTTGCTCACAATGATGACCTGACGGAGGAAGAATTACTCTTCCTCCGAAACGACAAACTGAGGGGAGTTAAAAAGTAACCTCCAACGAAATGTTGTTAACTCCTGGCACTATGCGCCAGTTAAATGCACTCTTTTCCCCATTGTTGAAGCGCTGCTGATAGCTTTCCCAACTTTCCGAAGCTTGGTCTGGTTGTGACCAAATAGCGGCTTCGCCAATCGCAATGCCAAGTGCGGCCGAACCGAGTGCATCATCACTATCACCAAATGCTGCAATGGCCCCTGCGCCGAGCAAGTTCACGCCAACGGTGATCAGATGTGGTTTCCAGGTGTAACGCTCATCAGCGCGCCAGCTGCTTTGCTCCAGCATCTTTTCGGCTTCTGCAAGTTTGGCGATTTTCTCTGCGCGGGTATTCCCCGGCAGTGCCTGGTATTCATCCCAGCCGTCGACCACAGGTAGTGGTTTAAGTAGCATCATCGCTAATCCACCAGCAGATTTTACTGCGCCGACCCATTGCTTGGTGGATTCATCAGAGTCGTCTTCGTCTATCGCTTTATAGAGTTGAGCCGTGGCAGCAACACCATAGAAGCCGGTCCAGCCATATTGCCAATACTTTGATGGTGTCTGAATATCCGTGAGCTTGGCATCAAGAAAGCTTAAGCGGGCGTCTATTTCAGATTCTTCCAGTCCTTGATAATCCCTCGCCATGATTGGGGTAGAGATTAAGCAAGTTGCCAAACCTGTGGCAATAAGTCCTGAGCGGGTGGTTAGGAGCATTTGGTCTCTCCCTGAACGTTTTTTCTAAGCATAGAGTAATCCTGCTGACGTAACAGCCTAACAATTCAGCAAATTTATTAATTTTAGGGTTTTGGTCCCTATGTCATCTCCGAGCTGGGATTGAGCAAAGGGTGTGCATGGCTTTTTTAGCAGGTTGATAGCATCAGTAGGCAAAGGAGGTTTCACACTACATCGAAACAGTCTGTTGTGTTTAATAGGAATGTGGCTCATAAACCAAAAAGCCCTCGCTAGCGAGGGCTTTTATGGGCAATACGGAAAGGTCTATTTAGCGCGACGGCGCAAACCTAAGCCTGCAAGGCCAAGACCAAACAGAGCAATGGTGGCCGGAGCCGGCACGTCCATAGCGTTGGCAACCAAGATAACTTTTTCCCATGCGGTGCTGCTGTTCAAGCCGGTATAACTACCAGCACGATAGCCACCCACCCAGTCAAAGGTATGCCAGCAGAGGCGGTCACGTTCGCCACCGCCTGCGGTGTCACACTGGTATTTACGAACTGAGTCGCCAAGGCCCGCAAATCCCCATGACCAGTTGTCTGCATAGTACCATTCAGCACCATTTGCGGTATGGGTTACACCATTGTCAGCCGCGCCTGTGTCTGTCAGAACGTCGTCCCAGCCTGCAGCGGCTAAAACTTCAAATACATCTGAACCTGTGCGACGGGCAGCCAGCATCAGGTAGTCGCCAGAGCAATTTGCCAAAGCGGCATCAGCACTGTTACCCAGAGGTGTGGCATAGGTAGAGGAGTAACACTCACTCCAACCCCAGGTGTTTGTCACAGTGTTTACGGCAACATCATTTTGAGGGCCATATGGGATAAATGCGGCACTGGCTGCTGTGGATGCAGCCAGCAAAGCGACTCCCAAACCTGCTTTTACTGCTTTATTCAACATAACCGACTTCCTTCTTATGTCGTCTTTTATAGTTGGCGGAGAACAAGCAATTACCGGTCCAAATAACTTAACCATATGATTTTATGATTTTTATTTCTCTCTTTGTATCCATCATTGTTGTGTGGTCATTGTCTCTGTAAATTTAACAGACGTTAATAAAGCAAATGCTCTAGTCTTATTCAGCATACCTAGGCTGGTAATGCATCTCCGCCTTCCAATATTCGAATAGAAATGGCCGCGGCTGCGGTGCGATTGTCCACATCAATCTTTTTGAACAGCTGCTCTAGGTGTTTGTTGACTGTGCGGGGGCTCATGCTAAGGATCTGCGCAATCTCCCAATTGGTTTTTCCAAACGATACCCAATAGAGCACCTCTGATTCACGTTTGGTGATGGGGAGTTTGTCCTGAAGTACATCAGGCGAACGGGTAGCCTCTGCCGCCACCAGCCTTACCAAACTTTGGCCGGGCTGATGTTCGCCACCAAACTGAGCTTGCATGGGCATTTCAAACTCATTGATGGCCAGCGGGGTATGTTGAGGGGCTTTTCCGAGCCAAGGCAGCAACTGGTCGGTTATACGCTGCCAAACAGTTGACTCTTCATCAGGGCTGGAGGTGACGAGTTGATGCACATGAGGCGTTGCCCAGGCGATAGTGCCACTATGCTCGATACAGATGACATACTGACCGGCATGGTCCAAGGCTGTTTGAGCACTTAATGCCATTCGCGCGTTCTGGGTATGAACTTTAATTCTCGCCATCACCTCTTCGGCGATGATGGGTTTGGTAACATAGTCGACGCCCCCAACCTCGAATCCTTTTACCACGTGTTCGACATCGGTCAGTCCGGTCATAAAGATCACTGGGGTCATCGGCAGTTGCTGCTTTAGTTTCTCACAGGTTTCAAACCCATCCATACCGGGCATGATCGCGTCCATTAATACGATGTCTGGGGTGATACGCTCAGTGATAGAGAGTGCTTGCTGGCCCGACAGCGCAACCAACACGGTCAAGCCCGCTTCATTCAGCGCCGCATTGAGCATGCCAAGGGACTCGGGCGAGTCATCGACTACCAGCACAATTGAGCTGACGCTTGGTGTGTTAGTCATGTATTAGTTCATCCAGATAAGTGACGATTTTTTCAAAGTCACAACGTTGTGATTCTTGGCGCATGCGTTCGATGAAGTCACTGCCAGCAACTTGCTGAAGCTCGAGTTTATTCAGGGTTTCGCTGAATGCGCTCAAGTAGCCAATTTCTGCCCAATTTCTTAGCTCTTTGAGGTGAGTGCCATCAGGCAAGGTTTCCGGAGAGTGGAAGCTATGGCTGTGTTCAGGGCTCGCGACTTGTGTGGGGCTCTCTTGTACTTTCCATTCGAGCCGCAATAGCTTTCCTATCTTGCTAAGTAGTCTACTGAGTTCGACTGGCTTGGTCAGGTAGTCATCGTGATACTGGCCAAGCAGGTTGTCGTGCTCAATTTCCAACGTGTTTGCAGAGACCATCAAGATGGGTTGGGTCGCGCCGCGCTTTCTTAATTGAATTGCAAGCTGCCAGCCACTGACCTCAGGCATGGCGACATCCAGCATAAACATATCAACAGGACAGTGGCTGCTGACTTCAAGTGCTTCTCTGGCGTTGGCCGCCTGAAAGATCACAAATCCGAGCGGTTCGAGGATATCTTTGAATAGCTGACGCTGAGAGCTCTCGTCATCGACGACTAATATGGTGCGTTCGTCGCCTTCAAAACCTATGACATTTGCGTCCGGCAGACGGACTTCTTTGTGGGGTTTGCTTAGCGCAGGCAGCATCAGGCTTAAGGTAAACTCACTGCCTTTACCGGGCGTACTTCTGAAGTCGATGTTTCCACCCATTAACTCGGCCAAGGAGCGGCTGATCGTTAATCCCAAACCCGTACCTCGAATGGCCTGAGTGGATAGTGTTCTTACTCGCTCAAAGGGTTTGAAAATCAGCTCTCTGTCCTTGTCATCAATGCCTAATCCGGTATCCGTCACTTTGAAATGTGCGACCTCATTACGATAACTGACACTGAACGTCACTTTTCCTTTTGGCGTGAACTTAATCGCGTTTGAAAGCAAGTTCATCAAGATCTGGCGCAGACGCTGCTTGTCGCAGGCGATAAAGTCTGGAAGTGGATTGGCCAAGGTGTAGTCAAATGCAATGCCCTTGTTCTGCGCCTGTAGCCTGAACATATCAACCACTTGGTCGAGAAATACGCCGATTTGTACTTCATCACGCTGTAGCTCCAAACGTCCTGCCTCGATCTTGGAGATCTCCAATAGGCCTTCGATCAGATCGGTCAGATGTTCGCCATTGCGACGTAAGATGGCTGCGTACTCTCGCTTTTCTGGGGGTAATTGGTCGTCTTTACTAAGCAGTTGTGCGTAACCCTGGATCACATTCAGCGGTGTGCGAAGTTCATGGCTGATCCCCGCCAGGTAACGGCTTTTTGCCTGATTGGCATTTTCCGCTGTCTCTTTCGCTTCCTGCAGTGCCTGATAGGTTTCTTCGTGGGCGTCTATCTCCTGGCTCAGCAATTCAGATTGTGATTGCACTTCCTGCATGGCGACGCGGCTGCTGTCGCGGGCAAGAATAAACAGCCAGCTGACAACCCCGATCAAAATCAGCAGTAAGAAGAACGCTTTGATAAAGGCGAGTGACACGGAGCCATCAACTAATAAATGATCTGGGACCTGGGCGTAGGCCAGCGTCAGGATCGCCGCCATGATCGATGATATTGCCAGCATCACCAATATGAACTGTCCCATCGAGCTGCCTAAACGCTCCACCCACGCGGGCGACAAAAAGCGGGAGGCAAACTGTTTGGATTGCGACGTTAAGGTCGCGTGGCTGCGGCATGTGTTGCCACAGCGAACGTCCAAACTGCAGCAAAGCGAGCAGATTGGCGTGTTGTACGCGGGGCAATGGGCCATGTCTTCTCGCTCAAACTGAAGCTCGCACACACCACAGGTTTGCAGTTCGCCACTCAGTTGTTCGGCTAAAGTGAGTTCGGGGGGCCTTGCCAGATAAAAGCGACTTTTTGTCAGGTAGGCGAACAGAGGCACAGTGATAAATGGCAGTAAAAAAGCCACAAAAGAGCTGATCGCTTTAAAAAACTCGCCGAAGAAGTTGAGGTGGCCCAGCACGCCGATCAGTGATGCCAACAACATAGAGCCAACGCCTACAGGGTTAATGTCATAAAGCTGTGAGCGTTTAAACTCGATATGTTTTGGACTCCAACCCAGCGGCTTGTTGATGATTAGGTCCGCCACGATGGCGCCTATCCAACCGAGTACTAATACCGAGTAAATTTGCAGCATCTCTTCAATGGCTTGATAAACCCCCAACACCATGAGTAAGAGGGCGATGACCACATTAAAAATGACCCATACAACACGTCCTGGGTGACTATGGGTAATACGTGAGAAGTAGTTTGACCATGCCAGGGATCCTGCATAGGCATTGGCCACATTAATCTTTAACTGAGAGATAATCACGAATGTGGCTGCCAAAAACAGTGCGATGCCTTTGTTCTCCGTGACATAGCGGAACACCACCATGTACATGTGCGCCGGGTCATCCGCGACTAAGGCCGGTAGGCCGTGCTTCAACGCCAAATAGGCGAGAAAAGAGCCCAGTACCATTTTGGCAGCGCCCACCAGGATCCAGCCAGGACCCCCCAGTATCAGTGCGGTCCACCATTTCACCCGGTTCTTTTCCGTTGGTTCCGGCATAAAACGGAGAAAGTCGACCTGTTCGCCGATTTGGGCGACCACACTAAGTAATACCGCACAGGCCGCCCCAAACATCAGGAAATCAAAGTGATTTTCGCCTGGACTCTCTGTTCCTCCGAATGACAACCAAGCCATTAACTGGCTGTCCGGGTGGGTAAACACGAAATAGAGAGGGATTAGCTGCATCGCCAACCAGATCGGCTGAGACCACTGCTGAAAACGGCCGATATTAGTGATGCCGTGAGTGACCAGCGGGATCACAATTAGGGCGCTGATGATATATCCGACAACCAGCGGAACGCCCATAAGTAGCTGAAGCGCCATCGCCATAATGGCGGCTTCAAGGGCAAAGAAGATAAAGGTAAACGAGGCATATATAAGCGAGGCGATAGTCGAACCAATATAGCCAAAGCCCGCCCCGCGGCTGAGTAGATCGATATCGACGCCGTATTTGGCCGCATAGTAGCTGATAGGTATGCCACTAAACAGAATGACCAAGCTGACAATACCTATGGCCCACAACGCGTTGTACACGCCGTAGTTAAGTGTGATGGCACCACCGAGCGCCTCCAGAACGAGGAAAGAAACGGTACCCAGTGCCGTGTTTGCGATCCATGCCATATTCCAACGCCGCGCGCGTTTCGCGGTAAAACGCAGCGCGAAATCTTCCAGCATTTCATTGCCCACTAGCTTGTTGTAAGTGCGTCGTGTGGCGAGGATCTTATTTGAGTGCATGGACTGGTTGTGTCTGTTCCCTGATCGATTCTGCATATTGTCCGCGTCTACTGCTCTTTCACTTCAATTAACAGGTGCAACGCGCAATTACCGCATCTTGCAAACCGCAACATAAGCCCTGTTCTGTATCGGGCATATGCGTCATTTGACGTATATGGGTACTGCGTATGGCGAATAGGCTTTATTGCGCCTTCCCTGAATACTGCTCAACGTCACCTTGGCATCGTTTCTAGCGATGATACGACAGAGCGATAACAATAATCAGCCCCATCCTTCTACGGATAACATCGGCAACGCTTTGTGGTTTCTCTCGGTGGCAGTGCTTTTTCAACTAACGGATTTGAAAAGGGAGTGCGCAATGAGAACCAAACATGTTTCCAAACTCGCGACAGCCACACTGCTCGCGCTAGGTCTGGTACCAACCACGTATGCTGGTGCCAAATTAGATATCACCGAAGACAGCTATATCAGTCTCGGTGCCGGTATGAGAACCACCGCAGCCATCACTGAGGATGGCGCCCCCAGTGGTGATAGCAATTCCACCGACTTTAACGTCGACAACATTCGCCTCTACCTCTCGGGGCAGCTCATGCCTGCGGTGAAGTTCACGTTCAATACAGAAAAGATTGATGGCGACATTGATGTTCTCGATGCCATCGTGCAGTACGAGCCGATGGCTGAGTTCAACATCTGGGCGGGACGCATGCTGACGCCTGCAGACCGCATTGAGATGAATGGTCCGTTTTACGCGTTGACATGGAACCAGTACACGGTGCCGCTCTATCCATCCGATCAGGGGGGCGAAGCGGGACGTATCGGTCGTGATGACGGTATCACCGTGTGGGGAACACTCGATAAATTCCAGTATGCCGTTGGCATCTTCGATGGCCTGGAAGGTGGCGCAAATCAGGATGATTCGGTCTTGTTTGCAACGCGCGTGGCATACAACTTCTGGAACATGGAAGGCAACCCGGCCTACTACACAAGCTCGACTTATTACGGTGCTGCGGGCGATGTGCTGACCGTGGGACTTTCTGCCCAGTTTCAGGAAGATGGCGCAGGTATCGCCGGTGATGCTGAAGACTTCTCTGGTTACGCCGTCGATCTGCTGATGGAAAAAGTCCTCGAAGGGGGGGGGGTCGTTACCCTGGAAGGCGAGTACAAAGATTTTGAAGCCGATCTGAGTGACGCTGCGCGAGCCGCGCCAGACTGCTTCTGCCTGTTTGACGGTGACTCCTATTTTGCCACCGCCGCCTATTTATTCGCCGAGCCGGTGGGGATTGGCAAGGTGCAGCCTTACGTCCGTTACACCTCCAACAACCCCAATGATGGTGACGATTCTGACCTCACTGAAGTTGGCGTTAACTATGTCATTAAGGGCCATAACCTGCGCCTGAATGCCAATTTCACCACGGGCGATGCAAATGCCAGTGGTTATGCCGCAGCGGACGACGTAGACACCTTCACTCTGGGTGTTCAGTTCCAAATTTAATCGCAGTTCCAGAAATCACCCACGCCATCCGAGAGGGTGGCTGGATCACAACAAGGGAAGAGCAAGATGAAAAAACTACTGTTAGCCGGGTCGATTGTGACCAGCCTCTTGTTTGCCGGTCAGGCGGCCGCAGCGAAAGAAGAGGAAACCATCAAGGTCGGTGTATTGCATTCGCTGTCAGGCACCATGGCGATCAGTGAAACCACACTGAAAGACACCATGCTGATGCTGATTGAAGAGCAGAACAAGAAGGGCGGTGTATTAGGCAAAAAGCTGGAACCAGTGGTCGTTGACCCAGCCTCTAACTGGCCACTGTTTGCTGAGAAAGCGCGTGAGCTTATCACCAAGCATGAAGTTTCGGCGGTGTTTGGTTGCTGGACGTCGGTATCTCGTAAGTCAGTGCTGCCAGTATTCGAAGAGCTGGATAACCTGCTGTTTTACCCGGTGCAATATGAAGGCGAAGAGTCGTCCAAAAACGTTTTCTATACGGGTGCGGCACCTAATCAACAGGCGATCCCTGCCGTCGACTACCTGATGAACGATCTCGGCGTTGAGCGCTGGGTGCTGGCAGGTACAGATTACGTTTACCCACGAACTACCAACAAGATCCTGGAAGCCTATCTCAAGGCGAAAGGTGTCGCGGACAAAGATATCAAGATCAACTACACCCCATTTGGCCACTCCGACTGGCAGTCGATTGTTGCTGACATCAAGAAGTTTGGCGCCAGCGGCAAGAAAACCGCCGTGGTATCCACCATCAACGGTGATGCCAATGTCCCTTTCTACAAAGAGTTGGCTAATCAGGGCATCTCAGCAGACGACATTCCTGTGGTTGCTTTCTCTGTCGGTGAAGAAGAGCTCTCTGGTATCGACACAGGCCCATTGGTGGGCCACCTGGCAGCCTGGAACTACTTCATGAGTGTTGAAGCGGACGTGAACGACGAGTTCATCGAAGCCTGGCATGAGTTCATCGGTAGCGAAAAGCGTGTCACTAACGATCCGATGGAAGCCCATTACATAGGCTTCAACATGTGGATTAAGGCAATGGAAAAAGCGGGAACCGACGACCCGGCTGCAGTACGCGAAGCGATGATCGGTGTGACGGTTCCGAATCTGACCGGTGGCTACTCCGCCATGATGCCTAATCACCATATCACCAAGCCCGTTCTCATCGGTGAGATTCAGGATGATGGTCAGTTTGAGGTGGTCTGGCAGACCTCTGGTCTGGTACCTGGTGACGCTTGGTCTGACTTCCTGGAAGGCTCTAAGAGTATTGCCGCTGACTGGCAGTCACCGCTGCTGTGTGGCAACTACAACGTGAAAACTGGCAAGTGTTCCGGCCAGAACTACTAAGCCGAAACTGTCGTTAGCAGATGGCCTCACCGGCCCACTTCCTGGGCTAATTAGCGCCGGTGAGACCATCTGATTTTCACCCAACGAAGCTTTTCAAAGCTTCGATGATTGAAGCCGACGAGACCCTGTTTGAAGAATCGGGCTGAAGTATACAAGTGAAATTGCGAAATGAAGTACACGAAGGAGCGCCTCTGTTGAACGGTTCAAATGCCAAACTGACATTACTGAAACCCGCTGACATGGCAGCGGTGCTCATAAGAATGCTGACCTTGATTGTCAGTTTATTCTGTTTTTCCACCACTGTTACCGCTGCTAGCACCAGTGACAGCGATGGTGACGTTCTCGCCGGTGGCAGCGATGCTGCGGTGCAGCTAGAGGCTACGATAGAAAAACTTTCTTCCCGAAAATTCTCCGATAAATCAGATGCCATCTCCGAGATCCTCAACAGCGGTGACCCCCGTGCTTATCAGGTATTGGAGTTAATGCTGGATGGCGAACTCTATTATGTGAAAAAGACCGGCGCGATTGTGCTTATTCAGCCAACGGAAAGTGGGCGAGTACTGGCATCCCCTCTCTTTATCGCCGGAGAGGCAGGTGTTGAGGCGAAAGGAGAGGTTAACCTTCAGAAACTCTCTGGCGAAGAGATGAAAAAGCGCAAGGTCAAACGTGTTGGCATTAACAACACCTTGCGCAAACAGTTGAAACAGGGCATTGCCAAGTTAGCACTGTCTGCAGAATTACCGAAACAACGAGCGGCAGCGATCACGACGCTGATTGGCGACCTTACCCTAGAGACGCGCGCCATGCTTGAAGCGCAGTTATCGCAAGAAACAGATTCAACCGTTAGCGGTTTAATTGACGTCGCGCTAGCTATCGACAATCTCAATCGTGGCAGCGACAACCCCAAAGCAGATATTGAGGTACTGGGCGAAAGCCTGCAGCCAACGGCGCGCAATGCGCTGGTGAGCTTTGAAGCGTCAACCGAAGACCCCGCCCTAAAAAACCAAGCGCAAAAGGCAATTGCCCGTATCGACCAGAAAATCAAATACGCCGGTATGGCTGAAACGCTGTTTTTTGGCTTGAGCCTTGGCTCTGTGCTGGTACTGGCAGCGATTGGTCTGGCGATCACTTTTGGTGTCATGGGTGTGATTAATATGGCCCACGGCGAGTTGATTATGCTTGGTGCCTATACGACGTACGTCGTTCAGCTGTTGATGCCCAACCACATTGGCTTGTCGATACTGGTTGCTATTCCGGCGGCGTTTATTGTCTCTGGCCTGGTTGGCATTGCGATTGAGCGCAGTGTTATTCGTTTTCTGTATGGCCGCCCCCTGGAAACATTATTGGCGACCTTTGGTCTGAGTCTGATTTTGCAGCAGGCGGTGAGAAGCATTTTCTCCCCCCTCAACCGCTCTGTTGCAACCCCTGACTGGATGAGTGGTTACATAGAGATTAACCCTGTGCTGTCACTCACCCTGAACCGTCTCTACATCATTTTGTTCTGCCTGATCGTGTTTGCGCTGTTGTTCGCACTACTGCGCTATACCCGCTTGGGTTTGCAGGTGAGGGCGGTTTCACAGAATCGCGCCATGGCAAAAGCCATGGGTGTGCGTTCTGACCGCGTAGACGCGCTGACCTTTGGTTTGGGCTCAGGTATCGCCGGTGTAGCTGGCGTGGCGCTAAGCCAGCTGACCAACGTTGGGCCAAACCTAGGGCAGTCCTACATCATCGACTCTTTCATGGTGGTAGTGTTTGGTGGCGTCGGCAACCTTTGGGGCACCTTGGTCGCCGGGCTTTCGTTGGGTGTAGCGAACAAGGTAATGGAACCCATGGCTGGCGCGGTACTGGCCAAAATCTTAGTCCTCGTTTTCATTATTCTATTCATTCAAAAACGACCGAAGGGCTTGTTCCCACAGAAAGGTCGTTCAGCGGAGGATTGAGCATGAGTATCGAAGCTCGGAGTTTGTTTGATCGATCCACATTGGTGTTTTTAGGCGCGCTGACCCTTGTGTCGATATTAGTGCCGATTTTTAACCTGTTGGTGCCAGAGAACAGCACCTTTCATGTATCGACCTACACAGTCACTTTGTTGGGCAAATACCTGACTTATGCCTTGTTGGCAGTAGCAGTGGATCTGGTGTGGGGCTATCTGGGGATTCTTAGTTTGGGCCACGGGGCATTTTTTGCCCTAGGCGGCTACGCCATGGGTATGTACTTGATGCGTCAAATTGGCGACCGGGGTGTCTATGGGCATCCGGTATTGCCTGACTTTATGGTGTTTTTAGATTGGGACAGCCTGCCTTGGTATTGGCTTGGATTTGACCAATTCTGGTTTGCCGCACTGATGATCATTCTTGTACCCGGCGTATTGGCGTTCTGTTTTGGTTGGTTGGCGTTTCGTTCGCGGGTTACCGGCGTCTATCTTTCGATCATGACCCAAGCGCTTACTTATGCGCTGTTGCTGGCGTTCTTCCGCAATGAAATGGGTTTTGGTGGCAACAACGGGTTGACCGATTTTAAAGAGATCCTTGGCTTTAGTTTGCAGTCAGATGGTACACGGATCTCACTGTTTATGTGTTCGGCATTGGCGCTGGGACTCGGCTATATCGCTTGTCGTTTTATTGTCGCCAGCAAGCTGGGACGAGTATCGATGGCAGTGCGAGACGCGGAATCCCGAACCCGATTTATCGGCTTCAAAGTGGAGTATATCAAGCTGGCGATTTTCACCTTTTCTGCCGTGCTGGCAGGCGTCGCTGGTGCCTTGTACGTGCCGCAAGTGGGCATTATCAATCCGTCAGAATTCTCGCCGTTGAACTCCATCGAGCTCGTTATCTGGGTAGCGATTGGTGGCCGAGCCACGCTTTATGGCGCGGTGATTGGCGCGCTGCTGGTGAATTACGCCAAGAGTTACCTCACCGTAGAGCTGCCCGAGGTTTGGCTGTTTGCGCTGGGTGCCATGTTTGTTCTGGTTACGCTGTTCTTGCCCAAAGGGCTAATGGGGCTGCTAGGGAAGTTTAAATTGGGGAAAGCAAAAACTGAGCAGCCAGCAGTGGCTGAGGAGGCGAGCGCATGAGCCTGAAACAAGCCTTCTACGACTACGGACGTCGTGACCAGGTGTTTGAGTTTTTAAAGCCGGTGCATTCGCCCATGTTAGATGTCGCCAAGGGTTACATCCTCTATCTGGAAGATATCAGTGTCAGCTTTGATGGCTTTAAGGCGATCAACGAACTGAATCTGTACATCAAAGAGGGGGAACTGCGCTGCATTATCGGGCCAAACGGCGCCGGCAAAACCACCATGATGGACATTATCACTGGCAAGACGCGGCCCGACCAGGGCAGTGCCTGGTTCGGCCAAAACATCAACCTATTGGAGCTGTCTGAGCCAGAAATTGCTCAGGCAGGTATTGGCCGAAAGTTCCAAAAACCTACCGTGTTTGAGCAGCTCAGTGTATTTGCCAACCTCGAACTGTCGATGGCGGGAGAGAAGGGTGTCTGGACCACGCTCACCGCCACGTTAACCGGCGAGCAGCGCGACCGTATCGATAATGTATTGGTGAAAATCGGGCTGATTGAACACAGATACCAAGATGCGGGTAGCTTGTCTCACGGTCAAAAACAGTGGCTGGAGATCGGCATGTTGCTGATGCAAAACCCTAAGTTATTGCTGGTCGACGAGCCGGTGGCAGGGATGACCCATCAGGAGATGGATCGCACCGGCGAGCTTCTGACCTCATTGGCCGGTGAGCACTCCATTGTGTTGGTCGAACATGACATGGATTTTGTTCGTTCTCTGGCCAAGCAGGTCACAGTGTTGCACCAAGGCAGTGTGTTGGCCGAGGGCTCCATGGCGCAGGTGCAAGCCGATCCCCGTGTTGTTGAAGTTTATTTGGGAGAGTAGCCATGTTGAAAGTCAATCAGCTTAACCAGTTTTATGGCGAAAGCCACACCTTGTGGGATTTGGACTTAGATGTGGCTGAAGGCAAGTGTACCTGTTTGATGGGGCGTAATGGTGTCGGCAAAACCACCTTGTTGCAATGCATCATGGGGCTGCTACCCGCCAAATCGGGCAGCATTGAGTTCAATAGTCAGCCGATCACTAAGCTGGCAAGTGAAAAGCGAGCGCCACTGGGTATCGGTTATGTACCGCAAGGGCGACAGATATTTCCGCTGCTAACAGTGGAGGAAAATCTGCAGGTAGGCTTGCCCGCAAGGCCAGACAAACTGCGCAAAATCCCAGAATTTATCTTTGAGCTGTTCCCGGTGCTTGCCGAAATGATGAATCGCCGTGGTGGCGATTTGTCGGGGGGGCAGCAGCAACAGTTAGCCATCGGTCGGGCGTTAGCGATTGACCCCAAGCTGTTGATTCTAGACGAACCCACCGAAGGTATTCAGCCCAACGTCGTCCAGGAAATCGGTGACATTATTCGTCGGCTGAATCAGGAGATAGGCCTGACAGTGCTTCTGGTAGAGCAAAAGCTGCCATTTGCACGCAAGGTCGCTGACAACTTTTGTATTTTGGATCGCGGCAGGCAAGTGGCAGCGGGCGAGATGACTGACCTTGATGACACGCTGATCAAAAGGTACCTGACCGTATGAGTGGGCCGTTGCCATTTCAGTCAAGCGATGACCTGTTACCGAGCTGTCAGGATTCTGAAAGTTCGGTGATTGTGCGAGCAAGCGAGATAACAGGGCTTGGCTTAGACCGCCACTGGCCCGCCATGCTAACCCTGGGTTTTGATAGTGCGAAACAGGGAGATAGTCAGCGCACGCGCATGCATCAGATGCAATTCAAAGGGCCGTTGCGCGTGCAACGCCCATTTTATCCCGAAGATGGTGCATGCCATGTTTATCTGCTGCACCCGCCGGGCGGTTTAGTCTCTGGTGACGACTTAGCGATACAGGTGGAGTGTCAGCCCGATGCCCATGCACTACTCACCACACCGTCGGCCGGCAAAATCTATCACGCAGATACAGATGGCGTGGTTCAACGCCAAACGACCGCCATTACCGTCACCGATGCCCGCTGCGAATGGCTACCAATGGAAACCATCGTGTTTGATGGCGCCCACGGCGTGCTGAAAACCGCTATTCAGTTACATGGCAATGCCAAGTTTATTGGCATGGATGTGGTGTGCCTGGGCCGACCCGCATCGGCGCTACCGTTTTCAACCGGCGTCATCGAACAACATCTGTCGCTTTATCACAACGGCGTGCCCTTGCTGCTGGAGCGCCAGCGACTTTCAGGTAACGACCCGTTGCTGTATGCCAAAGCGGGGTTTCAGCAAGCGACAGTGTCTGGGACGTTATTGGCGTTTGCAGGTGAGAACATCTGTGACGAACGTGCAGCAGAGTTCTCGTTAGAGATGCTGGTTGAGAAACTCAGAGACGCATTACCTCAACGTGATGGCGATGACTGGTTCAGCGTGACCGAACGATTAGGTGTCATTGTGGTGCGCTATTTAGGCCATAACAGTGAGCGGGCGCAGCAAGGCTTGCGCCAGGCATGGCAAATCTTGAGACCAGACGTGATTGGAACTGCGCCAGTGATTCCGCGGGTTTGGAACACCTGATTTATCTGAATTTTTACCAGAATAGATTTCGAAATAGGAGATAGCCAGACCGATGGAATTATCACCCAGAGACAAAGACAAGTTGTTGCTGTTTTCTGCGGCCATGTTGGCCGAGAGACGACTCGGGCGTGGTTTGAAGTTGAATTATCCCGAAGCGATTGCACTGATTTCGTTTGAAGTGATGGAAGGCGCCCGTGATGGCAAAACCGTAGCCGAACTGATGAGCAGTGGTCGCCATATCTTGAGCCGGGAGCAAGTGATGGACGGTATCGCCGAGATGATCCACGAAGTGCAGGTGGAAGCGACATTCCCCGATGGCACCAAGTTGGTGACCATCCACGAGCCTATTCAATAAGGAAATTGCCCATGAAACCCGGTGAATACTTTTTAAGTGACACACCTATTGCGCTGAACCAGGGGCGAGACACGCTGACACTCTCGGTGGTGAATCATGGCGACAGGCCCATCCAAGTCGGCTCTCACTATCACTTCAACGAAACTAACACGGCCTTGGAATTTGATCGCGAATTAGCGCTGGGCATGCGGCTGAACATTCCCGCCGGTACCGCCGTGCGTTTTGAGCCAAGCCAAAGTCGCACCGTTGAGTTAGTGCCATTTGCCGGTGAACGCAAGGTGTACGGTTTTCGTGGTGACGTGATGGGCGCGCTTGAAAACACAAACACAGAAAGCAAATCGGTGAAGGAGTAAACCATGGTTGATATCTCTCGCCAAGCCTATGCAGATATGTACGGTCCCACGGTGGGTGACAAGGTGCGATTGGGTGATACCGAGCTAGTGATAGCCGTGGAGAAAGACCACACGGTTTACGGCGATGAAGTGAAGTTTGGTGGCGGCAAGGTGATCCGTGACGGCATGGGGCAGGGACAAAAGTGCCGCGACCAGGTAATGGATTTGGTGATCACCAATGCGCTGATTCTGGATTATTGGGGCATCGTCAAAGCCGATGTCGGCATCAAAGACGGTAAGATCGCTGCCATTGGCAAAGCAGGGAATTCGGATACCCAAGAAGGTGTCACCATTCATATTGGTGCCAGCACCGAAGTGATTGCTGGTGAAGGCCAGATCCTCACCGCTGGCGCCATTGACGCTCATATTCACTTTATCTGCCCGCAGCAAATCGAAGAGGCACTGATGTCCGGTGTCACCACTATGATTGGCGGCGGCACTGGCCCAGCGACAGGCACCAATGCCACTACCTGCACGCCTGGTGCGTGGAATATGCGTCGCATGTTACAGGGGACCGATGGTTTCCCAATGAATTTTGGCTTTCTCGGCAAAGGCAACGCCAGCCTGCCAGAGCCTATTGCAGAACAGATTGAAGCGGGCGCCTGTGGCCTGAAACTGCATGAAGATTGGGGAACGACACCTGCCGCCATCGACAATTGCTTAACCATGGCCGATGCCTACGATGTGCAGGTTGCGATTCATACCGATACGCTGAATGAATCGGGTTTCGTTGAAGATACGCTGTCGGCGTTTAAAGGTCGCACTATTCACACTTACCACACAGAAGGCGCGGGTGGTGGTCATGCCCCCGATATTATCCGCGCTTGTAGTCAGCAAAACGTATTGCCTTCATCCACCAATCCGACCCGACCTTACACCATCAATACGGTCGATGAGCACTTGGATATGTTGATGGTGTGCCATCACCTCGACCCAAATATCCCAGAAGATGTCGCGTTTGCTGATTCCCGGATCCGCAAAGAGACCATTGCGGCGGAAGATATCCTGCACGACATGGGAGTGTTCTCCATGATCGCGTCAGACTCGCAGGCGATGGGTCGTGTTGGCGAGGTGATATGCCGTACCTGGCAAACCGCCCATAAGATGAAGGTGCAGCGTGGCTTTCTTGGAGAAGATGCAGTTATCGCGGCTGATAACTTACGCGCCAAACGTTATATCGCCAAATACACTATTAACCCGGCACTCGCTCATGGCATCAGCGAGTACGTGGGCTCGATTGAAGTGGGCAAGCTGGCTGATCTCGTCCTTTGGAAGCCGGCATTTTTCGGCATTAAGCCCGCGCTCATTCTGAAGTCAGGTTTTATTGCCGCTGCGCCTATGGGCGATCCCAATGCGTCTATTCCCACGCCTCAGCCGGTGCATTATCGCTATATGTTTGGCGGCTACGGCGCCGCCGCATCGGCCAGTTCGGTCACTTTTGTCAGCCAAGCATCGCTGGATAAAGGCCTAGCAGATGAGGTCCAGGTCGCGCGTGCGCTCTGGCCGGTGAAAGGCTGTCGCTCTGTTACCAAATCCGATATGAAATTGAATGATGCCTGCCCGGATGTAACGGTCGACCCGCAGAACTACGAGGTACGCGCTGACGGCGAGTTGCTGACTTGCGAGCCGGCATCAGAGCTACCGCTGGCACAACGTTATTGTTTGTTTTAACGGCCTTTTTTAAGACGTCACATATTTCTAGATAAGGCGAAAGAGGAATTTTCATGATCCGAGTGATAGAGAAACATAACCATTGCCAAGGCCCGGTCGTTGACAGTCTGACTTTGCCCTATGCACTGCGGCAGAAAGGGCGTTTTCGAGTGAGCTCTGATAACGGCCAGGATGTGGGCGTCTTTTTGCCTCGCGGCGATCTGCTTAGTGAAGGCGAATACTTGCTGACCGAATGCGGTAAATGGCTAGCGGTGAAAGCGGAAGCTGAAGCAGTTGTCACGGCAAAAACCGATTGCTGGCTGACCTTTGCCAAGGCCTGTTATCACTTAGGCAACCGTCATGTGCCGTTACAAGTTGGTGAACAGTGGCTGCGTTTTCAGCCGGACCATGTGTTGGAAGAGATGGTGGAATTGCTGGGGCTGACCGTGGAACCGGGTAAAGCCAGCTTCACCCCTGAAAACGGCGCATATAGCCATGCTGGTCATTCTCACGGCGAGCACCATTCCCATGAAGATAAGCATGCTCACCACGGCCATTCGCATGAACACTCACACGAACATACGCGTGATCATGCCCATCATCATGAGCCGGGGCATACCCACTGATGGCGTCGCAACTGCTGTCACTGCTTCACCTGAGCAGCCCAAGCTTGCCCATCGGTGCGTTCGCCTACAGCCAAGGGTTGGAATCAGCGATCGACATAGGCTGGGTAGACGATGAGGACGCGTTAAAACGCTGGCTGCAAGAGGTGATGACCCATTCGCTAGCTAACTTGGACCTGCCGTTAATTCAGCGGTTGTATAGCACGTGGCAAGAACAAGCCAGCGAACGTGTTCAGTATTGGCAACAAGTGACGCTAGCCAATCGAGAAAGCGCCGAACTGGTTACGGAAGAACAGCGTTTGGGAGCAACCTTCTCAAGATTACTGGTGAGCTTGGATTTAGCGCCAGAAGCGGGGTTTGAGTCACCTACCTATCTCTCTATGTATGCCTTCGCGGCACAAAAAATGGCCATTCCAATGCAAGAGGCTTTATCTGGCTGGCTTTGGAGCTGGCTGGAAAATCAGGTGATGGTGGCGTGTAAAACCATTCCGTTGGGACAAACGCCAGCCCAGCGCATTCTTTTGCAACTGAATCCCACTATTACCGAATGTGTTGAAAAGGGGATGGCAGTTGAAGACGACGAGATCGGCATGACACTGCCGGCACTCGCCATGGTGTCAGCCTGGCATGAACAACAATATTCACGATTATTTAGGAGCTGAGAAATGAGTTCACAATGTTTACGTGTGGGGGTCGGTGGCCCGGTTGGCTCCGGCAAAACCGCACTGCTGCGACAGCTGTGTAAAGCGATGCGCAAGCACTATGACCTGGCCGTCGTGACCAATGATATCTACACCAAAGAAGACGCCGAGTTTTTGTTGCGTCACGACGCCCTGGAAGCAGACCGGATTATGGGTGTCGAAACAGGCGGTTGCCCTCACACCGCGATTCGAGAAGATGCCTCAATGAACTTGGCGGCCATTGATGAGTTGCAGCATCGGCATCCTGAACTGGAGCTGGTGTTGGTCGAAAGCGGTGGCGATAACTTAAGCGCGACCTTTAGCCCTGAGCTGTCTGACCTGACCTTATACGTTATCGATGTTTGCGCTGGCGACAAGATCCCACGTAAAGGCGGCCCAGGTATCACCAAGTCAGACCTATTAATCATCAACAAAACAGATCTCGCCCCCATGGTAAATGCATCGCTTGAAGTCATGGACCGAGACGCGAAAAAGATGCGGGGCGATCGCCCGTTTGTGTTTACCAATTTTATGCGCGGTGACGGTGTGCAGCAGATTATCGATTTTATCGTTGAGCAGGGCATGTTGAATGCTAAGCCTGTTCAAGTGGAAGAGGTTGCAGAAGGAGTAAACGTATGAAGCATTTAACCAAACTTAAAGGCGGCTTTCTCGGCTGCATTCACGGCATCATGGCGTTACTTTGCTGTGTTGCTAGCGCGCCGGTTCTGGCCCATGTTGGCCATGGCGACCATATGACATTCGCCGCTGGCGTGATGCATACGCTGAGTGGCTGGGATCATTGGGTAGCCTTGTGTGCAATTGGCATGCTGACAAGCGAATGCAAAGGTCAGCGAGGGCAAATCGTGTCATCTTGGGCCGCAGTCGTCGCGGTTGTTTTTGCTTTGCTGGCGGGTCTCATTTCCGGTGGTTTATCGACAATATTGATGTCACACTCAGCTACCCTTGAAGTGTTGGTACTGATTTCCGCGGTTTTGCTTCCGTCGCTTTGGTTGTTCAATCATGTAGGTAACGTCCCTAAAGTAGGCTTGTTAGCGATGGCGTTTGTTTTTGCCGCGGTGCATGGCGTCGTTCAAGGAGTGGAGTCTGTTGCTGGTGGTGTTGGTTACAGTGCCGGAATGGCCGTCGCCAGCGGCGCGGTTGTATTACTCGGATTATTGGCTGCCCATAGTGTGACTGCTGCTCGTCGAACTTTAGCCCTAATTGCTGGCTAGTCGATTGGCAAACCTTCCTTTAATGCACGTAATCAGAAGGCGGGAATTATCTCGCCTTTGTTGCTTGTATCGACTTAACTTTTATCGCAATCAGCAGAAGCCCCCCCTTCATCCACCATCCTTTATCTCTGTCTTACGTCAACAGATTGGTATGGCAAATACCAGAAATGAGGCTATCTATTAATAGACCGAGTCATTAAGTTTTTTACAACGAAATCAATATTCAAGCTGATTGTTTAGGGAGTACAGGCAACAATGCTCAGCGATGGCGTGGTGTGGCAGGCTTCTATTTCCAACCTTCTATTTGGTTTGGCGCTTTGCTGCGTCATTTTGTTTGTCCTGCTTCGTCATCGCTTGGACCAGTTTACGATCAAGCAGTCTATCGCAAGTATATTCTCCTTACTTGCCACCTTATTCTTCTTTTGTGGTGCACTTACATTCCTACTGTTATATGGCATTGATGAACAAGAAAGGTTGGAGGACAAAAAGTACCAATCACTGGAACTGGCGTTGGAAGTAAAACAATCATCTGATGATCTCACCCGTATGGCCCGGCTTTATGTTGTTACCCGAGAGCCTCGCTATGAGGAGTATTTTCGGCAAATCATCGCCATTCGAGATGGAGAACAGCCCCACCCATCAGGCAATCTTCAATCCTACTGGGATCAAGTCATTGCTGAGCGTCTGGATATCAATTTAGACGGTCCAACCTATAGTATTGAAGCACGTATGGAACAGCTGGAGTTTTCTGACCAAGAGCGGGAGACATTGGCGCGAGCGAAAGCGGAATCTGATGCGTTGGTGGCACTGGAAGATGAAGCTATGTTGGCATTGGAAGGGTTATTCAAAGATAACCAGGGGTTTTACACCCGCCAAGGTGAACCGGATCCGTATCTTGCCCGCCAACTATTACACGGTGATGATTATCATCAAGCCAAAGCCAAGATCATGACGAACATAGACCAGTTCTTCTTCTTAGTCGGCGAGCGCACCGATTTTGAAATCCATGAAATCAGTAAAAACAACCATATTGTGGTTTGGTATATCGGCATTCTAATTCTCGCTGCTATCGCGGTTTGCCTATACACCTTTGTTACCCTTAAGCGACGAGTCATTAAGCCGTTGACCAACTTAGCTGTGGGCAGCTCAGCAATCAAGCTGGGCGACTACAGCAAACGTATTGAAATCAGCTTCGAAGACGAAATCGGCGCAGTCGCCAAGCTATACAACGCGATGGCTGAAAGTATTGAATCGCGAACTCATGAACTGCGTAAGCTGGAACAATCTATCCGATACAGCCCCATGACAGTGGTTATTACTGACCCCGATGGCATCATTGAACATGTCAATCCAACGTTCACTAAAGTCACTGGCTATCAACCCAAAGAAGCGATCGGAAAGACCCCCGCAATTCTGAAAAGCGAACATACTGATGACGCCACTTATGCTGAGCTGTGGAATACCATCAATCAGGGGCAGGTATGGCATGGAGAGGTGATCAACCGACGCAAAGATGGCAGTGAATACTGGGCATCACTGGCGATTGCCCCCATAGCTAATGATCGCGGGGAAATCACCAACTTCATCGCAACCGCAGATGATGTAACGGAGCAGAAGCAAGTCGCGATTAAACTGGCGGAGAACCAGCAGTTTATTAAAAGCATCCTCGATTACTCACCCGCGGTGGTTAATATCAAAGATATGCAGGGCAAGTACCTGCTGGTAAATCCTGGCTGGTGTGAAGCGACAGGCATCAGTGAAGAAGACGCATTGGGACATACTCCCTATGACTTTTTGCCTGCTGAGATTGTCGATCCTCTGATGGCTCATGATGCACAGGTAGCTGACAGCGGTGAAGCGGTGGGCTTTGAGGAAGCATTCGTTAGTCCATCGGGTCAGGAGCAAACCTATTATACTTACCGATTCCCGATAAAATCTGAAGACGGTCGGGTGTTTGCTTTGGGCAGTATCTCTACTGATGTCACTGAGCTCAATCAAGCACGACAGGAAGCGGAGGCGGCAACCAAGGCGAAAAGCGATTTTCTCGCCAATATGTCTCATGAGATCCGAACACCAATGAATGCCATTATCGGCATGTCTCATCTTGCACTTCAGACCGAACTGAATGCAAAGCAGCGCAACTATGTTGAAAAGGTTCATCGCTCTGCCGAAGCCCTGCTAGGCATCATTAATGACATCCTCGATTTTTCCAAGATTGAGGCAGGCAAGATGACCTTGGAGCGGATCGACTTCCGGTTGGAGGATGTGTTGGACAATCTGGCTAATTTGGTCGGCCTCAGAATTGAGGACAAAGGACTCGAACTGCTGTTTGATATCCCAGCGGAAATGCCAACCGCTTTGGTCGGTGACCCGTTGAGGCTGGGGCAGATTTTGGTAAATCTGGGTAACAACGCGGTTAAGTTCACCGAAACAGGTGAAGTGGTTATCAGTGCCAAGCTGGTGTCGAAAGGGGACAAAAAAGTCAAACTACAATTCAGCGTTCAGGATACGGGTATCGGTATGACGCAGGAACAATGTGCCAAGTTGTTCAAATCCTTTAGCCAGGCAGATACGTCGACCACGAGGAAATTTGGTGGTACTGGGCTGGGGCTGTCTATCTCCAAGAACCTCTCAGAGCTGATGAATGGCGAGATATGGGTTGAGAGTGAGTTGGGATGCGGCAGTTGTTTCAGTTTTACCGCAGAGTTTGGTTTGCAGAAACAGGCTTGCCCCAGCCTCAGAGAGGTAAACAGCGTAATTGGTGAGCAGCGGGTACTGGTCGTTGACGACAACAGCTCAGCGCGGCAAATCATTTGCAACATGCTCAGCAGTTTTGGCCTGCAGAGTGACAGTGTTGATTCAGGTAAAGGCTGTCTGGAAATTCTTCGAAGCGCTAAGCAGCGATACCAAATCGTCATCATGGACTGGAAGATGCCGGGCATGGATGGCTTCGAGACCATACGCAAGATAGGCGAACTAAATCTGCCTGAACAACCGCAAATCATTATGGCAACTGCCTACGGTAGAGAAGAGGCTATCCAGGAGGGGGATACCGAGCAGGTAAGTAGTGTCATCAGTAAACCTTTGACACCATCCTCTTTAATGGATGCAATCATGCGGGCTATCGGCAAAGAGGTGATTAGCGAAACCCGGGCAAGTAATCGTCAAGACGCTGCATCTGAATCGATTGTTGCTTTGCAGGGAGCTTATGTCCTGTTGGTTGAAGACAACGAAATGAACCAGGAGTTGGCTGTAGAACTGCTGACAAGCAATGGCCTTACTGTGGAAGTGGCAGATCATGGTGAAGAAGCGTTGGAGCAACTTTCCAAGCATACCTTTGACGGTGTCCTGATGGATTGCCAAATGCCGGTTATGGACGGTTACACCGCCACACGAAGAATTCGCTTGAACCCTGAGTGGAAAGATTTACCCGTATTGGCGATGACAGCAAATGCGATGGCAGGCGATAGGCAAAAAGTGCTGGATGCCGGCATGAACGATCACATCGCCAAGCCTATTAACGTTGACGAAATGTTCGCCACCATGGCCAGGTGGATAAAGCCAAGTAAAAAGCGCCCGGTAGACGTTGTAGATGCGAAAGCACCAGCAAGCCGTATTGACAAAAACAAGCGGGTGACTCTGCCTGTTATCGATGGTTTAGATACCGCTGCGGGCTTGGCGATAACCCAAAACAATCCCACGCTATACCTCAAACTGTTAAACAAGTTTGTTGCTAATCAGGGCGAGTTTGTTGAAAGTTTTTCATCAGCGGTGGCACAGGATAATTGGGAAGACGCTGAGCGTTTGGCTCATACATTGAAGGGCACCGCTGGCAGTATTGGCGCTGGAGCCATTGCTGATAACGCAAAACTGCTTGAGCAACATGCCCAAAATAAGGCAAAACAGCCACAAATTACGGTCGCGATAGAACAGTTAAAAGATGAGTTCGTTCCATTTATCAAAGCGCTGAAGTTAGCACTGCGTTCATCTGATGAACAAAGTGCTCGAGAAATAGTTGATGAGCAGACACTCGATAAAGCCGCGTTTGACGTCAAACTCACACAAATGCGCCCGCTTATTGAAGCGTTTGATACCCAAGCGGCGGAAGTACTGGAAGAGCTGGCTCAAGTGCCTGGAATGAATCAATATCAGCAGCAGTTAAAACGCCTTGAAATGGCGATCTCCGATTATGATTTTGATTTGGCTTTAGAAGCGTTGGAAGAGTTGGAAAGCCAGGTTTGACCCATGTCTGGCGCGCCAGATTTTTCCGCAACAACTAAACTCCTGTTTAACGTGATTCGTATTACCCCCCGAAACAAACGGCCAGGAGAAAAGCGATGTCAGGTTCAAATCATCATACCTACAAGTTAACTGAGATAGTTGGTTCCTCTCCCGATGGCATTGAAGATGCCATTAACAACGCGATTGAGCGAATGGGCAAAACCATACACAACCTGCGTTGGTTTGAAGTGGTTGAGACCCGTGGTCATATCGATGGTGGCAAAGTGGCCCATTGGCAGGTGACTTTAAAAGTAGGTTTTACCCTCGACGATTAGGTTTTACTCTCGTCGAATAGGTTGCTGGCGCGAATCATAAATTAAATCGCAACCTAGTCATGATTTGCTAATATTCTCCCTCGACAGGGAGGAATCTCTTGTGGTCGTGCTGCGACCACAGAATTACGGACGATTGATGTTGTTGTTATTTAATCGAGGTTGTCCGTGCATGCTTTTCAATGCTCTTTTGGCAGATTCCTGCTTTTCGCCTTTTTTCTTGCTCCAATCCAGACGTATGGCAGTGATACATTCACTTTTTCTCAGGCTAAACGTGAATTGAAAACCCTTTACACGACTGAGCTTTCCCCACAAACCTTCTATTGTGGATGTGATTTTAAAAAACAGGGAAAGAAGCTGATACCGGTGCTTGAGAGTTGTGGTTATCAGGTACGCAAAGAGCAGAAACGCGCCAGCCGAATTGAATGGGAGCATGTGGTGCCAGCCTGGGAATATGGCCACCAAAAACAGTGCTGGCAAAAAG
Source organism: Corallincola platygyrae (assembly GCF_039544265.1). Classification (NCBI taxonomy): domain Bacteria; kingdom Pseudomonadati; phylum Pseudomonadota; class Gammaproteobacteria; order Alteromonadales; family Psychromonadaceae; genus Corallincola; species Corallincola platygyrae. Next base: position 56,796 of record NZ_BAABLI010000004.1, read on the forward strand.
GTGGCCGCAAGAACTGCGCAAGAAACAGTGATGCCTTCAAAGCCTTTGAAGGGGATATGCACAACCTGGTACCAGCGATTGGCGAGGTGAACGGTAATCGCAGCAACTATCGGTTTGGTATGGTGACGAGTAGCAAACACGCGAGTTATGGCGCCTGCCCGATGAAAATCGACTTCAAACAACGGGTCGCTGAGCCAACCGTGCGAGCAAGAGGGTGGGTGGCGCGAATCTATTTCTATATGTCAGAGAAACACGGCATCAAACTTAGTCGCAAACAACGCCAGCTATTTGAAGCCTGGGATAAGCAATACGAGCCATCTGACGCAGAGTGCCAGCATGAACGAGCGGTGGCTGCGCTCCAGGGGGATCGCAATCGATACACGGCGGAAAAGTGCCGTTGATACCCTCGCCTTAAATTGGTGCAAGCTATGTGAGGTTGATCAAAAGCGCGCCCTAATATGGTGATGGTGGGGCTTTTTAAACTACTCGATGTAGATTAACTCTTTGAAAATAAAGACTAATATTAATTGGCATAGCCTTTGTATTGCTATAGCTAGCAGAAGCGTTGATGGCATCACTTAACTTAGTCAAAACACGCTAGCCACAATTTGGAAAATGGTTCGCTAGGGTTCCGGCCTTTAAAACAGGTGACTGGTCCGAGAGCGAACGACCTCTTTCGAGGTTACACGGCGGGATAAAAGCCCGGGAGGATGAATCGAGGCAGTGATGCCGTCGTCACCTTCTGCGCACATTAAAACGCTAATACGAAAGGGGTCCGCAACATGAAAATCAAAGCAACCTTACTTGCACTATTACTACTCGCGTCACCTGCTTCATTCGCCAAAGACAGTTTCAAAATTTGTTGGTCTATCTACGTCGGTTGGATGCCTTGGCATTACGGCGAAAACGAAGGCATCGTTAAGAAGTGGGCTGACAAATACGACATCGACATCGAAGTCGTGCAAATCAACGATTACATCGAATCTATCAACCAGTACACCGCGGGCGCTTTTGATGGCTGCACCATGACCAACATGGATGCGCTGACCATCCCTGCGGCTGGTGGTGTCGATTCAACCGCGCTAATTGTTGGCGACTTCTCCAACGGTAATGATGGCGTTGTTCTGAAAGAGGGTGCATCTCTGGCTGATATCAAAGGTCAGCAGGTGAATCTGGTTGAGTTGTCGGTTTCCCACTACCTGCTGGCTCGCGGCCTGTCTACCGTAGGTCTGAGCGAAAAAGATATCAAAGTGGTTAACACCTCTGATGCTGACTTGGTTGCCGCATTTACCACCAAGGACGTGACGGCAGTGACCACCTGGAACCCGCTACTGTCAGAAATTACATCTCAGCCGAATGCCACCAAGGTGTTCGACTCTTCTCAGATCCCTGGCGAAATCATCGACCTGTTGGTGGTTAACACGGACACGCTGAAAGCCAACCCTAAGTTTGGTAAGGCGTTAGTCGGCGCATGGTACGAAATCATGGGCAAGATGGCCGATGGCTCAGAATCCACTGCCGCTGCGCGTACCGCAATGGGCGTTGCCTCTGGTACGGATCTGGCGGGTTATGAAGCACAACTGGCCTCTACCAAGATGTTCTACACCCCTGCAGAAGCCGTCGCGTTTACTACCAGTGCGCAACTGAAAGACACCATGAAGTACGTTGCTGAGTTCTCATTCCAACACGGCCTGTTGGGTGATGGTGCTATGGATGCCAGCTTTATCGGCATCGAAACGCCAGCCGGTGTTTATGGCGATAAAGGCAATGTGAAGTTCCGTTTCGACCCTAGCTACATGCAGATGGCTGCTGAAGGCAAGATCAAGCTGTAGGCCCTCCTGCTCAGGCCCTCATTTTGAGGGTCCATGTTCTGGAGTGTAATCAGTCGAATAGGGGAGTAGCAGCTCCCCATGGAGAAACCGCATGCGAATAATCAATCGCTATCCTTCAACGCCGATGCGCTGGGTCTTGGGGCTACTGCCTTTTATCCTGCTGCTGTTGGTCTATATGGGCGCCTCTGAGGCGCGACTGGCAGAGAACCCGAACGACAAGCTTTTGCCCGGAATTACCAAAATGGCAGATGCGATCCAGCGACTGGCCTTTGAGCCCAGCAAACGCAGTGGTGAGTACCTGTTTTGGCAGGACACACTGAGCAGCTTGCAGCGCTTAGGCATGGGCGTCGGGATCAGCGCATTGATTGGCTTGGTCATTGGTGTTGGCAACGGCGCGATCCCCTTGGTTCGCGCCAAACTGTCACCCTTGGTCACGGCTATCAGCCTGATCCCGCCGATGGCGATACTGCCGGTGCTGTTTATTGTTTTCGGTCTTGGTGAAGTATCGAAAGTGGTGCTGATCGTGATTGGTATCGCGCCATTTATTATTCGCGATCTGCAGGCCCGTACGTTGGATATTCCCAGCGAACAGCTGATAAAAGCACAAACCTTGTCAGCCAACAGTTGGCAGCTGATTATCCGCGTGTTGTTGCCGCAGGTGATGCCACGACTGCTCGATGCTGTGCGTTTGTCATTGGGTGCCGCCTGGCTGTTTTTGATTGCTGCGGAGGCGATCGCGGCCACTGATGGGCTGGGCTACCGCATCTTCCTGGTTCGCCGTTATCTGTCGATGGAGGTGATCCTGCCTTATGTGTTCTGGATAACTCTGTTGGCGTTTGCCATCGATTGGGCGCTGCGTCTGATTAGCCGTAAAGCCTTCCCCTGGTACCACTCAGCACAGAATCAGGGAGGTCAGTCATGAGTTATATCGCCATTAGCCAACTCTGGAAAAACTACGGTGATCATGTCGTACTGGAGCGCCTTAGCAAGCAGGTGGAGCAGGGCGAGTTTGTCACGCTGGTCGGCGCCTCTGGTTGCGGTAAAACCACCTTCCTGAAGATGTTGCTCGGCGTAGAGTCGCCAAGCAAAGGTCAGCTGAACCTGCAGGGGGCCCCCCTTAAACGTGAGCCCGATGGTGAGCGTGGCATCGTGTTTCAGCGCTACTCTGTCTTCCCTCATATGACGGTAAGACAAAACGTACTGGTTGCCGTGGAGTTACGTCATCAAGGCTGGCTGTCACGCTTGACCGGACGTTTGTTTGGCAAAGCGAAACAACAGGCATTGGCAGATGTGGATGCCATGCTTGAGCGCGTCGGCCTAGCGCCTTCCGCTAACCGCTATCCCCATGAGTTGTCAGGCGGCATGCAGCAACGTCTGGCGCTGGCGCAGGCGCTTATCGCCAAGCCTAAAGTACTGTTGCTGGATGAACCGTTTGGCGCACTGGACCCGGGCATTCGTGCTGATATGCATGTACTGGTGAAAGAGCTGTGGCAGCAGGAAAACCTGACCATCTTTATGATCACCCACGACCTGTCCGAAGCGTTTGCCTTGGGCTCGCGCCTCTGGGTGTTCGATAAGGTGCGTCACGATCCTCAGGCGCCTCAAGCCTATGGTGCAACTATCACCTATGACCTGCCAATCAATCAACAAACTGCCAACTGTGATGATACCCAGCAGGTGCTGGCAAAAACGCTTTCACCTCATGTGGACTTGAGCACTGCTCAGCCAGAAAAAGCGGGATTGGCAGCCGCTGAAAGTGAATAGCGGAGAGCCAGTTGGCTCTGTTAGGCAGTAAGAACTTTTGTGAGAAACAAAATGAGTTTATTAGACAAAAATGAGTACACCACACGGATTCCCGGGGCCAGTCACTGGTCGTTCCGGATCCGTCGTGGCATGCAGATGAAGATCACCGATCTTCAGGGGGGCGCCAATGTCGGCATGCTGTTCTACAACCCTGAAGATCTGCTGGAGCGTTACAACGCCCCGGATACGCTCAAGTGTCAGCACACCTTCAAACTAAGCCAGGGTAACTGTCTCTATTCGGATATGGGGCGAATATTCTGCTCAATCACCGAAGACTCTGTGGGCTGGCACGATACCGTTAGTGGCAATTCGAATGCTGCATCGGTCGCAAAGCGTTTTGGTGAGAAGAGTTACCAGGAAGCAGGCAACCGATGGCATCAGGACGGCTACACATCATTTCTGGTTGAGTTGGCCAAATATGGCCTGGGCAAAAAAGACATGGCTTCCAACCTCAATCTGTTCAGCAAAGTGGCTGTGGCTGATGACGGTAAGTTGAGTTATGTCGTTGACCACAGCAAGCCAGGTGACCATGTGGTGCTGCGATTTGAGATGGACACGCTGGTTGTGTTGCATAACTGCCCACATCCGATGCACCCGGAAGGGGAATATCCGCGCAAGCTGATCGAGATAACCCTGTCTGAAGCGCCTGCAGTTCAAAGTGACGACGAGTGTATGAATCACTGCCCTGAAAATGGCCGCGGCTTTAAGAACAACCAACTTTATCTGATGGGCATGCCGCCACTAAGTATGTGTGGTGAAGATCACTCTCATTCCCACGATCACTCCCACAAGAATTCCCACGTAGAAGGGGTTAGCCAATGATTGTTGAGAGCCAAAAGCAATTAGCGGATGCGCTTAGTCGCGAAAAACTGCCTGCTGGCGATTACTACATGAAGGTACTCAAAGCTGGCCAAACCCTGCGCATTGTTGATTCCGAAGGCAACCAAGCAGCCGATGTTCTGTTCTATTCAGTAGCAGATCCCACGGTGCGCTACAGCGCCATGGACACTATCCGTGAACAGGGCAACGTGTTTCTGACAGCTGGAAGCACGTTGATGACCAACGAATGTGATCCCATGTTGGAGATAGTGGCTGATACCTGTGGTCGTCACGACACACTGGGCGGTGCCTGTGCGACCGAGAGCAACACGGTGCGATATGACCTGGAAAAACGCACCATGCACGCCTGCCGTGATAGTTGGATGAAGGCGGTCGCCGAGAACGAAGAGTTTGGTATGACCAAGCGCGACATCACCCACAACATCAACTTCTTTATGAATGTGCCAGTGACTGAAGAAGGCGGACTGACCTTCGCTGACGGTATTTCAGCGCCAGGCAAATACGTGGAACTGGAAGCCAAGATGGACGTGATCGTTTTGATATCCAACTGTCCCCAGTTGAACAACCCATGCAACGCCTATAACCCAACCCCGGTTGAGCTGATTATTTGGGATTGAGCATTTGGGACTAAGCATTTGTGACTAAGAATTTGGAACTAGTCGTCGTGAAGCGGCTAAGCCAACAATAGATATTTAAGTAAGCACTAACTTTTCTCCGCGCGCCAGCGCCAACCTGGGACGACCCAGAATTGAATCGGAGTGAAACTCAAAAAGCGGGACGACCCGCTAGCGCTAAGGCTCATTGCATATGACAACCAATGTATTGATAGCCAACCGTGGTGCCATTGCCACCCGAATTATTCGTACTCTCAAAGCCATGGGCCATAGAGCCATCGCTGTTTACGCGGAAGCAGACAAAGAGTCTCTGCATGTCAGCCAGGCGGATGAAGCCTATTCGCTGGGCGAGGGCGCGGCAGCCACCACTTACCTGGATCAGGACAAGCTATTCGAAATTGCGAAACAGGCCAACGTCAACGCGATCCATCCCGGTTACGGCTTTTTGAGTGAAAACCCCGATTTTGTCAGGCGTTGTGAAGCCGAGGGTGTCGTGTTCCTTGGTCCGACACCAGAACAGATGAACGCCTTCGGCCTTAAACACAGCGCCCGAGAATTGGCTGCCGCCAACAAAGTCCCTTTGGTACCTGGTACGGATCTGCTGGCTGATCTTGAGCAAGCGAAAACGGCGGCCGCTGAGATCGGCTATCCGATTATGCTCAAAAGTACCGCCGGTGGTGGCGGTATCGGAATGCAGTTATGCCGCTCTGAGCAGGAGCTGGTTCAGGCGTTTGATTCGGTGATCCGACTGAGTCAAAACAACTTCGGCAATGCAGGCGTATTCCTGGAGAAGTTTATTGAAACTGCACGTCACGTTGAGGTGCAGGTGTTTGGTGATGGCGAAGGCAATGTCGTCACTCTAGGGGCCCGCGACTGTTCGTTACAGCGCCGCAACCAGAAAGTGGTGGAAGAGACACCGCCCCCTTGTCTGTCAGCCGATACGCAGCAGGCGATGGAGTTAACCGCCAAGCGCTTAATGTCAGCGGTGAAATACCGTAGCGCGGGTACCGTCGAGTATATCTATGACGTCAGCAGCGGTGACTACTACTTCCTCGAAGTAAATACTCGCTTACAGGTAGAGCACGGTGTTACCGAAGCGATCTTCAATGTCGATCTGGTCAAGTGGATGATCCAGCTTGGCTTAGGCGAGTTACCAGCCATTGAGGCCCTGGCCAAAGATTTGACCCCTGAAGGCCATGCGGTGCAGGTAAGGGTGTACGCCGAAGACCCCAATAAAGATTTCCAACCTTGTGCAGGTTTGTTGAGTCAGGTGAGCTGGCCAGAAGCTTCTGATTTAACCGAGCCAGGAGATCCAGCAGCGAAAAAAACAGCAGCGCAAAAACCAGCGACACCAAAAAAAGCCCGCATCGATCATTGGATCCATGCTGGGCTGGAAGTGTCACCTTTCTTCGATCCCATGCTGGCAAAAGTCATTGTGCACGCGGATAACCGTGAGCAGGCGTTCGCAGACTTGGGCAAGGTGCTGGATAAAAGTCAGGTTTATGGCATCGAAACGAATTTGGGCTACCTCAAACAGGTACTGAGTGACGGAGACGTACGCGACGGCAAGGTCTGGACCGGCCTGTTAAACCAATTTGATTATCAGCCTCAGTCTATCGATGTACTGGTCGCTGGCACGCAAACAACGATTCAAGACTACCCAGCACGTAAAGGTTATTGGGATATCGGTGTGCCACCATCAGGCCCGTTTGATAGCCGCTCGTTCCGTTTAGGCAACCAACTACTGGGCAACGCTGAAGATAGCGCAGGCTTGGAGATAACCCTTAGCGGACCGACCCTTAAGTTCAACACTGCCCGCCGTGTGGTGATCACTGGGGCCGTCATAGACGCCAAGCTGAATGGTGAGGCCGTGCCTATGTGGCAGGTGATCGAGGTCGCGGCAGGGCAAACGTTAAAGTTGGGCAAAATCGAATCGGGCAGTCGTAGTTACTTATTGGTGGATGGAGGCATCGATTGCCCTGATTATCTGGGCTCAAAATCGACATTTACCCTGGGTCAGTTTGGTGGGCACAGCGGTCGTGCGCTGCAAGCCGGTGATGTCTTGCATCTCAACCAGGCCGCTACGTCCGACATGCAGACTAACGCCATCACTCCTGCGATGATCCCAGACTCTCTTTGCCAAAAAGGAGAGCATGGTGAATGGACGCTACATGTGATTTACGGGCCACATGGTGCGCCAGACTTCTTTACTGACAAAGACATTCAAACTTTCTTTGATGCCGAGTGGGAAGTGCACTACAACTCCAGCCGTACCGGTATTCGACTGGTGGGGCCAAAACCAGAATGGGCGCGCCGTGATGGTGGCGAGGCGGGCATGCACCCCTCCAATATTCACGACAATGCCTATGCCATAGGTACCATCGACTTTACCGGGGATATGCCGGTGATCCTCGGTCCCGACGGCCCGTCACTGGGAGGCTTCGTCTGTCCGGCGACCGTCATTGCTGCTGATTTGTGGAAGCTGGGCCAGTTGCGGGCAGGAGATAAAGTGAAATTTGTGCCCGTGTCGATGGCGCAGGCGGTTGCCGTCGAAAAAGCGCAGTTGGACGCGATAACAGCGCTCGAACCTATCTCTGTTGAGATGCAACCATACCTGCCAGAGACACCCGTTGTTAAAACGCTGAGTGAAGCTGAGGTCGGTATCGATGTGGTTTATCGCCCCAGTGGTGATAAATACCTGCTGGTGGAGTACGGGCCCTTGGTGCTGGATATCGAACTGCGCTTCCGTGTTCACGCGCTGATGTTATGGCTGCAGCAGCATTCGTTACCGGGCATTGAAGAGCTAACACCAGGTATTCGCTCGTTGCAGGTGCATTATGATTCGCAGCAACTCTCTATTGATGCGCTACTCAATCACCTTGAGCAAGCTGAAAAGGCGATGGGTGATCTCGAGTCGATGGAGCTACCGTCTCGTGTCGTACATCTGCCCCTGAGTTGGGACGATGAAGCCTGTCGTCTGGCGATCGAAAAGTATATGAAGTCGGTGCGCCCGGACGCGCCGTGGTGCCCCAGTAATATTGAATTTATTCGCCGTATTAATGGCCTCGAGTCGATCGAAGAGGTCAAGAAGATCGTCTTTGATGCCAGTTACTTAGTCATGGGGTTAGGCGATGTTTACTTGGGCGCTCCGGTGGCAACACCGCTTGACCCACGCCATCGACTGGTGACGACCAAATACAACCCGGCACGTACCTGGACTGCAGAAAACTCGGTCGGTATTGGTGGTGCTTACATGTGTGTGTACGGCATGGAGGGGCCCGGTGGTTACCAATTTGTTGGCCGTACCTGCCAGATGTGGAACCGATATTGGCAGCCAGAGAAACAGGATGCCAACTTCAGCAAACCCTGGTTGCTGCGCTTCTTCGATCAGATCCGCTTTTACCCTGTGTCAGCCGAAGATTTAGTAGAGATCCGCCAAGGGTTCCCGCAGGGGCGCTACCCACTCAAGATCGAACAGACCAGCTTTAGCCTCAAACAGTACAAACAGTTCTTGAGTGAAAACGCAGAGGATATCGATAGCTTTGTGTCATCACGAGACCAAGCATTTGATCAAGAACTGCAACGCTGGGAGGCGTCAGGCCAACTTCATTTTGATGCCAGTCAGGCGCTTGCCTCTGATGACAATGAGGGCGAGCAGATGCCCGACAACTGCATCACGGTGGATAGCCATGTAGCAGGCAGTGTGTGGCAGCTAATGGTCGAGCAGGGGCAACAGGTCGAGGAGGGGCAACCGCTGGCGATCCTCGAATCGATGAAGATGGAGATCCAGGTACTGGCACCCTCAGCCGGTAAGGTGCACTCGCTGCGTCGTGATCAGGGTGCACAGGTCAATGCCGGGCAGTCGCTGATCTGGCTGGAGGAGCAGGTATGAGTGCGGTGAATGTGAATATTGGAAAAGAATCTGATTTTGGAAAAGAAAGTATGTCTGAGAAAGCTTTTGACTGGCAGCAACTGGATATCACCATTGCAGGCCTGCAGCGACATTACAAGCAGGGCGACTTTACTCCGTCAGAACTGGTTGCGTTTCTTTGCCAGCAGGATCAGGAAGATGTAAATAATATCTGGATTGAAAGGTTAAGCCCGGAACAGTTGGCGCCTTATGTAAGCGCTCTAAACTTGCGAGAGGCTGAATCGCTGCCCCTGTTTGGCGTGCCCTTTGCGGTTAAAGACAACATCGATCTGGGCGGGATAGACACCACCGCCGCCTGTGAAGCGTTTCGGTATACCGCCGCCAAAGATGCCACTGTGGTCGCCCGGCTGATCGCAGCTGGGGCCATCCCCATGGGTAAAACCAATATGGACCAGTTTGCTACCGGTTTGGTAGGAGCGCGTTCGCCTTGGGGTGAGGGCAAAAATGCGTTCAATTCGGAGTATATCTCGGGCGGCTCAAGTTCAGGCTCAGCAGTGGCAACCGCCAAGGGTTTGGTGAGTTTTGCTTTGGGTACCGATACCGCAGGCTCGGGCCGGGTTCCGGCTGCATTTAATAATCTGATAGGCCTCAAACCCAGTCGCGGCTTGTTGAGCTGTGAAGGTGTTGTTCCGGCCTGTAAAAGTCTGGACTGCGTATCTGTGTTTGCCTTGACGGTTGATGACGCCAATACCGTACTCGCCGCCGCTGAAGGGTTTGACGAAGGGGATTGTTATAGCCGTGCTAATCCATTCGACAACAGCGCACGCAGCTATGGTGCCATCACCGAACCACAAACCGTCGCCATCCCATTGCCAGAACAGCTGGCGTTCTTCGGCGATGAGCAGGCCGAACAATTGTTTCATCAAGCAGTAGGGCAGTTTAAAGCGTTAGGACATCAGGTAATTGAGGTGGATGTCGAACCACTGCTGACCGCGGCTAAATTGCTTTATGAAGGTCCCTGGGTGGCAGAGCGCTACTTGGCAACTGAAGCCTTGTTTGAACAATCGCCAGAGGCCATGTTGCCGGTGATCCAAACCATTATTGGTGGAGGCTCAAAACCCACTGCCGCCGATGGCTTTAAGGCGATGTACAAACTACAGGCCTGTCGTCAGCGGGCAGATACGCTGATAAAAAGTTTTGATGCGCTACTGATGCCGACAGCGCCAACTTGTTACACCATCGAGCAAGTGAATCAGGATCCCATCACGCTTAACAGCCAAATAGGCACCTACACCAACTTTGTTAACCTGCTGGATATGGCGGCGATTGCGGTGCCTGCAGGTTTTCTGCCCAGTGGCGTCGGGTTCGGTGTCACGCTGCTTGGCCCAGCATTCAGCGACCGCTACCTGCTGAGCCTGGCCAATCAGTATTGTCAGCAGGTTAAGCTACCGCTGGGCGCAACAGGGTGTGCACTAGCCGATAGTCAGCTTAAGCAATCTGTAGCATCTGACACCGTTGAGCTGGTGGTATGCGGCGCTCATTTGACGGGGATGCCACTGAACTGGCAACTGACAGAGCGCGGTGCAATTAAGCTGCGCGAAGACAAAACCTCTGACAACTATCGTTTGTTTGCCATGAGCGATGGTCGTCCAGCGTTAGTAAGGGATGAATCAGGCGCAATCTCTCGTATGGATGCAGGTGAGGGCGAAAGTCAGTCGATTTTGGTCGAGGTGTGGCAGATTGCGAAGTCTGAGCTTGGCAGTTTTGTTGCGGCGATCCCGGCACCGTTGGGGATCGGTAAAGTCGAGTTGGCCGATGGTGGTTGGTACACCAGTTTTATAGCTGAATCTCGGGCTATAAATGGCGCCAAAGAGATCACTCAGCTGGGTGGTTGGCGAGCCTATCAATCAGAGCTAGCGGTTAGCTAAAGTGGTTTTGCCAGATCAGAGCACTAGCGCTCAATATTGCAATTCGTGATATTGAGCGCTTGCGTCTGCCAACAGAACCACGATTGAATTCAAAATCTTCACTTCAATATCTCAACCATTTGACGTGTTTTTAACCTTAAAAAAACCTTATTTTTACGTCTGATTTTTTATTGCGCGTTTGATCTAATTTATTGATTTATTTCTGTTAAATGAGTTTTTTGCTGTTGATAATTCGCCCGGATAAAGCCCATAGAATTAGCGACAGATACCATGAAAAAAATTGCAGTAATTTCCCTTATTCCACTCTCTATATTAGTTAATGGATGTGGCAGCAGTAGTGACGATGATTATGGTCCCAGAGACCTGCAGATTAACTTTATTCTGCCCGACACGTTGCAACTGCTGGACCAGACTACGGATCTTGATGGGAATGTCATCGCGCCTCTATGGACTGACAATGGCTATAAACATTTCATCCATGTAGTGGGTTACACCGTGTGTGCCGAGGATGATCATGAAAAGCAGTGTTTCGAAGATGTGATACTTGAGGACAGTTCCGTGGTGTTTGAGGACGTTGAAGGGAAAGTAACCGTCTCAGCCTTCCACCCTTTTGATAGTGAAACCTCGGTGTTTGCGTACACCGTCGGTGGTGAGGGAACGGCCGGTGCAGCACTGGAAGAAGCGAACATGCGCTTGGCCAACCAACTCTGGTCGTTTGTTACCATAGATAACAGCAACGAAATCGCCGATACACCCACTGTGCGTGAGTTGGGGACGGAAGATGAACAAGGGCTGCAGAAAGTGTTCAGTGGTGGCAAAGACTACTACTTCGCTTACTTCCAACAAGATGTCACGCTAAAGGTGCCTCTTTACAGCGGCGTGGATGCGGAGCAAACCATCATGAATCCTGAGGTTGAGCACCACTATCGGTTTTATGTGTCTGAGGCGAACAGCAGTGAATTTGAGTTAAACCACGCTGACTAGACCTACTTTTTTGTCCCTACAGTAAACCTATGGCTGATGGCAATAATCCGCTTTATTGTCATCAGCGCTGCTAAGCTCAATGTTGATTCTTATGCTCAGTTATTTATGTCAGGAGCCTCTATGTTCAGCAATAAGCTTAAAGCCGGTGCAGAGTTTCCCTCTTTGGTTGTTCCCTGCCGTAGGCGTGGTGAAGCCGATATCTCCAAGCCTGAAGAGCCAGCCACCTGGCGCATGATTGTGGTGTACCGAGGCCGCCACTGCCCGTTGTGTACCCGCTACCTGAATGAGTTGGAGGGCTATGTCGATCGACTCAATGCCATCGATGTTGATTTGGCGGTGGTATCTGGGGACAGCGAAGCCCAACTGCGTGAACATATGAGCCGACTGGATGTGACCTTTCCCATCTATCACGGCTTAAGTATTCAGCAGATGGAGTCTCTAGGGCTGTACATATCCCATCCCAGATCGGAGCAGGAAACTGACCATCCTTTCCCTGAGCCGGGCCTGTTTGTGATTAACGAAAAAGGTACGCTCCAGGTCGTCGATATCTCCAACAACCCTTTTGTGCGACCAAATCTGGAGTCACTGGTATCCGGACTGGAGTGGATACGCAAGAACGATTATCCGATCCGAGGGACCTATCCTGACTAAATACAAGATGAGTTTGTTGGGTGAGGAGACAAAAGGGCCAAGCATCTTTTCACTTGGCCCAACAGATCTATATGCTAGCTGTTTTTGGTTATGCTGATTTTCTTTTTAACCCAAACAGCGCAAATCCTAACAAAGCGAGAGAGGGGGTGACTGGCACATCCCTGTTCGGCGGATAGTGATTGTCATTCCACTCTGAATTGAGCAGGTCGACGTTGCTATATGTTGCACTGTATCCGCGTTGGTTATTAACACACTCTAAATTGTACGGACCATAGCTTCGGCATATACGTTCACTAAAATCCACCGACTGACGAGCAAGAATATTTTGTACCGGAACCTCATCTAAAGAATCTACCAAGTTACGTAATTCCCATTCGTAAGGGTAGAGTAGGTCACTATTTAGATTGGAAAGATCGAACTCAATTGAATGCATTATCTCAACTTCAACTTCTGTTGACTCCCAGTCATCTGCCGCGAATTCTTCCAAATGAAAGTGAGTGCCACGGTTAATAATCTTTAAATCTAGATACCGATGCTGAGATGGATTTTCAGGCCGGGTTTCTAAACCATAAAAATTAACCGAATAGGATATATCCGCGCTGTTTTGAAAAACCAGAGGATATTGATTGAGGTGCTCAGGAAGGAAGGCAAAAAGTTCATTGGTTAATGGAAACTCTGAAGCTGACATTTCCACATCAAAGCGGCTCATATGATACTGTGAATTTCCCCAGTCTACGAATGAGTATTCAAAATCGTTTATCTCTGTAATTTCAAACGATACATCTTTACTCTTTTCAGGAACGAGATGCCAATCTTCCGAGAAGTCAGGGGAGACTTGGACTTCTTGAATAGCGCCTGGTGAGTGTAAAGTTAAATCAATTACGCCAGCCATGGTTGATGGTGAGAGCAGTGCGTATACGAGTGAGCCGGCGGTAAGCAGTTTTGTCTTCATATCCTTCATCCTAATGCGCAACCCCTTGTTGCTAGGTGGTTAAGCTATCAATAGACAGCTAGTGCCGTATTTTCAATGCAAAAGATAAGTTAGTCAAAGCTATTTTACTGTCATTGATATGCCGCATCTATCTAAAACATTTGAGGTTTTATCAAAGACTACAGCTTGTTTAGATATCGATTGTTTGCTTTTTAGGACAATGTTCTTGAAATCGCCGCTTCCGCATGAATCTTAGTGGTGTCATATAGCGGCACTTGCGTGTCCTGCTGGCTAACCAATAGAGCAATCTCTGTGCACCCAAGGATCACCGCCTGAGCGCCTTGCGCGTATAGGTCATCAATGATCTGCAGGTATTGCTGACGAGACTGCTCTTTGATTTGTCCGAGGCATAACTCCTGATAGATCACCTGGTGGATCAGCTCCTGCTGAGTCTCAGTGGGTACGACGACTTCGATATCGAACTTGTCCTGTAATCGGCCTTTATAGAAATCTTGTTCCATCGTAAAACGGGTGCCTAACAGACCAACCTTGGTTTTGCCATCCGCAAGCAGTGTCTCTGCGGTGGCGTCAGCGATATGCAGGATCGGGATGTTGATGGTCGCCTGGATCTGCTCCGCTACCTTGTGCATGGTATTGGTACAGATCAGCAGGAAGTCTGCTCCACCCGCTTCGACAGCCCTGGCAGCGTCAGATAACAGCGCAGCAGTTTTGTCCCATTCGCCCTTATGTTGAAGCTTTTCTATCTCATCAAAATCGACACTGTACAGGCAGATCTTGGCTGAGTGCAGCCCACCCAAAGATTGTTTAATTCCTTCATTAATCGCTTTGTAGTAGCTGGCGGTCGACTCCCAGCTCATACCGCCCAGTAGGCCAATGGTTTTCATATCTTTTGTGCTTGCAGTGTCTGATGGGTCATCACTCTATCACTAACTGGCTCCGCAGTTTTTTATGCAACGCACCAAAAATTACGATTGTGACAGTGCCTAATAGAACAGGGAAAACCAGGAAGTCCCAGTCTACACCCGCCAGCATGATCAGAATTGGGTTGGCTCCGGCAGGCGGGTGAGTCGTGCCTGTCAGTAACATGCCGGTAATAGCAACACCAGTGGCAATGGCTATAGAGAGCGGATGAACGCCGAGTAACTGCGCTAACGCCAGTCCGACAAATGCCGCCAACAGATGACCAAGTACGACATTCTTTGGTTGAGCGAGTGGGCTATCTGGCAATCCAAATACCAGAACCGCAGAGGCACCGAATGGGGCCATCAAAAACAGATGTTGTGGCTGAAGGCTATCAGCGTAGGCCAGTAACCCTATCGCCAATGCCGCAGAAAACCCCGAAAAGATCGCGACGACTAACTTATTCATGGTGCAACGCTCCTGTATCTCAAGAAGTAAACAAAACGTATGGTAGACAAGTCTGTCTCCTTTGTTTTTATCAAGGTAGACAACTTTGTCTACCTCTGTCAATATTGGTTTGAGATAAGAGGTAGCGATGACAGATAAACGCGCACTACTGACAGACTCCGCTCTGCAGCTGTTTTATGAAAAAGGCATTAACTCGGTCGGCATCAATGAGGTGCTCAAGGTATCCGGCGTGGCCAAGAAAACCCTCTATAACCATTTTGATAGTAAAGAAGCTTTGGTATTGGCCACGTTAGAGGCCCGTGATCAGATCTTCTTAGGATGGCTGGCAAAGCGGCTTTCGGAAGCTAGCTCTAACGCTGAGCTGGTTGAGGCTTTGTTTGCATCACTGACAGATTGGTTTAACAGCAGAGTGCCTGAATTGCCTCCTTTCCGCGGCTGTTTCTTTATCAACTCCTCGATTGAGTGTGGCGAAACCAGTAAAGCCGTTTCGATCTACTGCCAGACCCATAAAGCCAAAGTGCGTGAATTGATCGAGAACCAGTTGGCCGAACCAAATGCCTCCTTGCTTGATGCGCTTTGCCTGTTGAAAGAGGGGGCTATTGTATCTGCCTATGTCAGCCAGGATCTGGAGGCAGCCAACAAAGCGGTACCTTTGGCAATGGCATTTGTTTAATGGCATTTCATGTTATCGCCGCAAGAGCCTGATACAATCGCTGCCGATTTCAATCAACCGGAAAGCCAATGAGCTATATCGCCCTATCTGAGCATAAAAAGGCTTGGATCTTCAGACGCCAGGATCTGCCAATTGCTGAGGCTGATGCCGCCTTGATCAAGCCAATGACCGCAGAGCGCGCGGCGACGCTGTGGAAAGCGCAGGTGAGCAAACAGGCTGATCATCCCGACTTCTTTAAGAAGGGTGACTGGGCATTCAGCGTCGAAACCTGGAAAGAGGAAGGTGATTGGGAATCCCGTTGGGACAGTGATGAGGCCGCTCTACCGGAAGAGGTACTGCAGCATTGTGACTGGCAGGACAACACCGTGGTGTATTACTGCAACGATCAGAAGAGCGTGATCGAGACGACTTGGGAAGTATTTCAGCGATGCTGGAAAAACTTCCTGTTTATGGATGACGGTGCATTGTTGATCGGCAAGAAGCGAAATGAAGTGGTGCAGTTCCTTTCCAATGGCAGTTATCGTATTGGATCAAAGCCCTGACCTGGCTTCCTCCTCCGGCCTGACTTCATTTGCCACCTGTTTTATCTGCTGCCTGATCCAACGCCGAATGCGGTCATCATGGGTGCGTTGGTGCCAGGCCTGAACCACCTCCACTTTTGGTAACGTTAACGGTGGACAGAACTGTATGAGTCCAGGATCATTTTTCACTGCGTTATCGGCGATCGAGCCTAAACAGGTCAGGAGAAAATCACTCTGTTTCACCACCTGAGGCGGCGCCGAAAAACTGCCGATACCGGCGGCTATCTGCCGGGTTTTACCCAGCTTCAGCAGCGCTTTGTCTGCGACGCCATCCAGGTCGCCAGTCAGTGTCGTGACAATATGCGGCGCAGCCAGGTAAGCCTCAAGATCCATCCCTTTGCTGATAAAAGGATTTTCAGCTCTGGCCAGCACTTTGAACTGCTCACGCAACAAGGTCTGTTGGTAAAAGCTATCTGGCAGGTTATTGAAAAAGCCCGCAATGGCGATATCGCAAAGGCCGTTCTCTAATTCTTGTTTGGGCAGTTTTCCCTGAGTGTTGTGGGTAACCAACCTGAGTTTTGGCGCTTGTTGATGTATGCGAGGCAGCAGCACGGGCAGTATCAGTTGCTCCATATAGTCGGTGGTGAAGATATGGATAGTGTCTGCCTTACTAAGAAAATCGTGGCCCTCGCTGTCTTGGTAAAAACGTTCCAGTTGAGCGACCAGCTTTAACAACTCGGGGGCCAGAGCATGGGCCTTTGGTGTTGGCGTAAGCCCTCTTGCTGCCCGCACAAACAGAGGGTCATCAAACTCATCTCTAAGCTTTTTCAGTTTATGACTGAGTGCGGGTTGGCTGAGCGCCATGCGCTCAGTGGCCGCTGAGAGGCTTTGCTCTTCGTAAAGCACCTTAAACAGGTAAAGAAGATTGCTGTCTTTCGAAGTGATATTCAAATCTTGAATGATATCTATAAAACATATTCATTAGTTTTAACTCTATCCTGCACCTAGACTTTCCGTCAATGAATAGCGCGATGGCTCTTATCCAGACATCGCGAGGTCGATTAAAAAGAGGCTAAGGTATGAATGAATTACGTGTAGGTATTGTTGGCGCGGGAATGATTGCCGGTGTGCTAGCTAATGCCATTAATCAAGCGACAGGAGCAAAACTGGTGGCGGTTGCCAGTCGCCGTCGAGAGAGTGCCGAGCAGCTAGCCTCTGAGTTTTCGATTCCCACCGTATTTGATGATTGGCAGAGCCTGATTGGCTCTGATCAGCTTGACGCGGTTTACATCGCCACGCCCACAGCGGTGCGAGAAGAGATAGCTGTGGCAGCGGCCAATGCTGGCAAACATGTTATCGGTGAAAAACCATTTGCGTCGGCGGGCTCCCTCGAGCGAATCATCGCTGCCGCACAGGCCAATGGCGTGGCCTTTATGGATGCTACACACTTTGTTCATCATCCACGTACATTACAAATCAAAGCGCAGGTAGACGAAGAGATCGGTTCGCCAAAAGTGGTACGCACCAGCTTTTTCTTCCCCTTTATGGATCGCAGTAATATTCGTTTTAATCCAGAAAAAGAACCAACAGGAGCTGTAGGGGATATGGCCTGGTACTCGATGCGAGCCATCACTGAATATCTGCAGCCAGAAGCCCCGGTGAAGTTGGTTTCAGGTGGCATCGTCAGGGACCAAGAGACTGGCGCAGTTGTCCGTGGCACGGGTGTGATTCAGTTCGAAGATGGTAAGTCATCCAGCTTTGATTTCGGCTATGACGCTGGTGTCTGCCTGATGGACCTGGACATTTTGGGTGAGCGAGGCATGTTGCATCTGAATGACTATGTGCTCGATTGGAAACAGGGATTTGCGTTTGACCATGCAGATCACACAGTTGGTTATACCCGCCGCACAGAGATGCAAGCGCCTTCAGAATTTGTCTATGTCGAAGCGGAAAGCGACAAACCTCAGGCAGTTAAATTGGTGGAGGACTTCGTGGAAATCACACAAGCGCCCACAGGCAAATTAGCAAAGCGAAGTGCAGAGATATCACTGCAAACCCAAAAGTTACTTGACGCGTATTGGAACAGTGTCCAAAGCGCTTAATCACCAATCCGTTATTTAGTTGGTCAGTTTTTGAATTATCAGGAGAGAATACGATGAAAATGCTAGTGAAAGGTTTATTGCTTGCGGCTTTGTCTCTGGCGTCGGTTGCCGGATGGGCTGCAGATAAAGTGTTGATGGTGGTTACCAGCCATTCTGAGATGGGCGATACCGGAGAGAAAACCGGCTTCTGGTTGGCGGAGCTGACTCATCCATATTATGCGCTGGCTGATGCAGGCTTTAAGGTCGATATCGTCAGTATCAAAGGTGGTAAAGCCCCAGTTGATCCGCGCAGCTTGGATGAGAAAGACGCTGAAAATGCGCGTTTCCTAGCGGACCCTAAATTGAAATCAGCGATTGAAAATACGCCAACGTTGGCATCTGTGAACCCGGCTGATTACAGCGCGGTTGTCTATGCGGGTGGCCACGGCACCATGTGGGACTTCCCTAACAACCCAGACGTAAATCGTGTATCAGCATCGATCTACGAAAAGGGCGGCGTGGTTGCGGCGGTATGTCACGGCCCGGCTGCACTACTGGATATCAAGCTGAGTGATGGCAGCTACCTGATTGCTGGCAAGCAGGTGACCGGATTCTCCAATTTGGAAGAAGAGCAGATCAAGCTGACAGAGGTGATGCCGTTCCTACTCCAGGACCAGATGATCGAGCGCGGTGCCAGCTTCAGCAAAGCGGCGCCATGGCAGAGCAAAGTGGTTGTTGATCAGCGTGTAGTTACCGGTCAAAACCCACAGTCGGCAAAGCTTTTGGGTGAGAAAGTGGCAGAGTTGCTGAAGTAAGTTAAGACTTCTTCAACCAATTCAGAAGGCCTGCTTTTAATAGCGGGCCTTTTTCTGTGCGTTCGCTTAAACAAACTATACTCACTTCACCAATAGCCTGCCTGTGCATCTGACTGCACTGCAGTACAGGCCTTAGCACTTTAAAGGGCAACTCTCACAGAGTTACCCAAAACAACAAAGGACTAAGGTATGAGCGATGAACTAGGTGGCTGCAATTGCGGCCCACAATCACACCCTGAACTCTCTTCACCAGAAATCCCTTATCCCATTGAGCAAACCACACTCTCGGCGATAGAGCCTTTAGTTGATCTGCTCAGCGCATTCAATGGCCAAACTGAGTGTGGCAATGAAGAACCTGTGATGGCCGTAGGGCATCAATTGCTTGAAGCGGGAAATGCCATGCTGTTGATGGGGGATGGCCTAGCTGATGTGGAAACCGATGGTTTGCGCAGTCGTGACCGGCTGGTAGACGACCTGGAAATGCTGTTTGTTGAGCTGGGCGATAGCTTGTACACCGCAGGCAAAGAAGCGGTGGATTGTCAGGCCAGTGATGCCGCGTCATTGATGTCACAATCAGCAGAGCTATTGACAGGTATCTCTGATGTGTTGGGCGAGGGCAGCTTTGAGATCGGCGCCAGTCAGATATTTCCTACCTACGCTTCTGTGCTTGGCGCTCCCGCCGAGGGGTTGCTGGCCATGGGGCAGGCGCTCAAGAGCAAATCCAAAAACCAAGCTGAAAAGATTGCTGCGGCGAATTCGCTGCTAGCTATCTCAACAACCAGTGCAGCCGCCTGTTTGGACGCTATTTACGGTTCGACCGGTTTGTATGTCAATGACGCCCGGACGGTCCATCTCGATCCCGCGTGTGTCGGCTGCCCTCATGTGGGTTGCACTACCTATTGTAATGACAGGTATGTCGCGCGGATTGGCTGTACCAGCAGCGGTGCCTTTACTGTATGTCGATGGAATGTGGTGCGAACCATCAAAACTGTCTGCTGCTGTTACGCCTCGGGTTGGGATAAGTTCTGGGCGATTAACTGCTGTAAAAAACAGATTTCACTGCGTACTCGGCGCCTGATCAAACGAACCACCCATTTGGGTGATCCACCAACTGCGCCATTTAACGTAGTTACGCTTTGCTGATTGGATCCTTTAGCGGCAAGTTGTCGTACTTAATTCAAAGCGTTAGCTGGGCTTCGGCTTGGGTGATAACAAAGGAGAGTTGATATGAAATATCTGTGGGTTGGACTATTCAGCGTCTTTTTAGTGGCATGCAGCAGTACCCAGTACATTATGAGTACCTCCGATGGTCAATTGGTGACCGCTTATGGCAAGCCAATCCTTGACGAAGAAACTGGGATGTACAAGTACGAAGATGAAGATGGTCGTGAGATGTATCTGGAAAAGGACAAAGTAGTACAGATTATGGAGCGCTAGCGCTCACCACCAGAGTTTAGTTAAAACGGGGCCATTGGGCCCCTTTTTTTTTACTTTCAAGATATTAGCCTTGGTTTTTAAGGGCTGTATGAAACATGAACAATGTGTTAGATTAGGCGTTTTAGGAGATTCTAAACCAAGCTGGGTGACGCCAAAGGCACAGTTATCGTTCGGGTAGTGATGAAAGGAATTCAAGTCAAAGCGTGGATAGCAGGACGCTCAGTTACACAGGCGTACCGTCGAAACTATTTATCCATCCAAAATAGGCTCTCTTTATCTACAAGAGCATTCTTTTTTTTGTTTGTTGGGGTACTTTTAAGTAGTTTTTCGCTGACACTTCAGGCATCGACAATCGATCAAATGCTGGAAAATGCGCTGAATAAGCGTCTGACGGACAAAGCGGAGTTTGCGCTTGCACTTGATCAACTTGAGGCCAGAAAAGCCAGCTTCACGCCTCCTCAGCGCTATGCTTTTGAATATCTTCAAGCTGTTTATGATTATCGTAGCGGGGATATTGCCTCTGCGGTAACGCGCTATAAGGGACTGGTGCAGCAGTCAACAGATCTGAAGACTCAGTATCGCGCACTTGTATCATTGGCCAATATCTACTCCCTTAAGGGAGACGCCGAACAGGCATTTGCATTGGCAGACAGGTTTCTTGCCCCCAAATACCACGACCTTGATTTCGATATCAAACAACACGCCTATATCGTATTGGCCTATATCTATCTTCAAGGGGAATTGATCCCCGAAGCTGAAGAAGCACTGTTACTTGTCGATGAATCATCCCTGCCTGAAAGTGAGATGTGCGTTTTTGCATCTACCCGTATTGGTATAGCCTTCAAGGCGGGGGGAATGAACCCGGATGATTATGATGAGAAAGCGGACGTGTGCCTTTCACTTGACCAGGATATTTTTCTTTACGTGGCCTCGTTGTATAAGGTCCAGGCCTACCTGAGCAATGGTAGCTTGATTCAAGCTAGGGCAATATTAGAACGATATGAAGCGGGTATTGCGAGGATACAGTATTCAAACTTGTCTGCGGTGTTTTACGCGCTAAAGGCGAGGGTCGCGTTGCTCGAAGGTAACCTCGAATACGCCGAGTCTTTTGGCCTGACAGCGCTTAATTACGCCAATATGGGCAGCTATCTCGAAGCGCATGTTTTGGTACATGGTGTGCTGGCCGATATCTACTTCGAACTAGATAGCCTGACTGAGATGCGCCACCATATGTTGGCTTATGATGGGGCTTTTAAATCACAGATCAATGCCACTCGAAGCAGCGCCATCGCCTATTACACAGTCAAGCTCTTGAGTCAGCAAAAGCAGTTCCAGATTGAGGAACTGAATAAGCAGATGGCGACCATCAAGCTTGAAGCGGAACTGGCTGAAGTCGAAGTAGAAAATCGCCGTCTATATCTCGTGCTGCTCGTAGTCTGTACTGCATGTATTGGGCTTTGGAGCCTCAAGAACCAAAGTGCTAAGCGCAGATTAAAGCGCATGGTTGAAGTGGATGAACTAACTCAAGTTTATTCTCGTGCCTATGGCACTCGCCTGATCTCATCAACATTGAAACATTATAAGTCGGCAGGCCAGGATGTCGGTTTGTTGCTGATCGATCTCGACCACTTTAAGTCCATTAACGACAGCTTTGGTCATGGTGTCGGTGATTGGGCTTTGAAAGAAGCGGCACGCACCATTAAATCGGTGGCGCGTAAAGTTGATATCGTAACCCGATATGGTGGTGAAGAGTTTTGTGTCTTGCTGCCCAGTTGTAGTCATGAAAGTGCCATGCAGGTTGCTGAAAAGTGCCGAGCAGCGCTGGCCGCCATTGATACCGAGATGAGTGGTTTTAACTTCTCTATCCGTGGCAGTATTGGTCTGGCTGTCGCCAGCGAAGCGGGTTACAGCTTTAAAGCTCTGTTTGATAGTGCTGACAGTGCGCTCTATCGTGCCAAATCCGATGGCCGAAATCGGGTTGTAACAGCTTAGTCATACACGAAAGGTCAACACGCCCTAACCTGAATTTGATAATGCCGCTTTAAGCCGAGGGTGGATCACTTTTCGCCAAAGTGGCGGACACAAAGCGATCAGCACCATAAATGGGTATCCCGCGGGCAATTGTGGCGCTGCTTCATGATGCTGCAGCGCATAGTAAGGACGCTGAGCGAACGCATGGTGATCGCTATGCCTTTGTAGTTGTATCAACAGAAGGTTGCTGAATCGATAAGGCGCATTCCAAGAGTGATGAGGGGCAACGGGTTCATAACGCCCGGGGCGTCGCTCTTCGCGGACTAGACCATAGTGCTCGATATAGTTGATTGTCTCCAATAGGGTAATTGCAACCAACGACTGTGCCAGAAACACAAACAGTCCTAACGCGCCAAATGTGACAAATGCCAACCCCGCCAAAATGACGCTGATGCCGTAATACCAAAACAGCTGGTTATGCCACGACCAGAAACTAAAACCCCGTTTATTCAAGCGTTGCGCTTCAAGCTTCCAGCCGTTAACGGCATTGTGGCGAAACACTGTGAGTAAGAAACGGTAAAGGCTCTGATTGTACTTGGCCGTGGTTGGGTCCACAGGTGTGGCAACGTGGGCGTGGTGCCAGTAGATATGCTCGATTTTAAAGCTGGCATAACAGGTTAATGAGAGCAGAAGTCCGCCACTTAATTGCTCGAATTGACTGCGTTTATGGATAAGTTCATGAGCTGCAGTAATGCCAACGGTACTCATGATGACGCCTAAACTGATCACCCAACCTAAGAGCCCAACAGCAGTTAAAGAGATTTGGCTGATAATCCAGGTGGTGCCTAGCAAACAGAAAAAACATAGGGGTAATGCAAACCAGGGCAACCATACAATCGCTGATGCTTCTGACCTGTCTGGAAGCTCAGGATTGCTTTTCCGTTCTCCTCCCAGGTAATCAATTAGGGGGATAAACCCAAACATCACCAGCATCGGTAGCCAACCGGCCAGGTCTGGATTGATGCCCCCTAACACCAGCATAAAGCTGAGAAAGGGCAGGGTTGTTGGAGCCAGAAACAGCAAGGCTGACGGTTGAGTGAGTTTGCTGGTAGCCATAATCAATTTGCAGTTGAGTCTCGTACTCCAAGTATAGTGCTTTTACTCGATTGTGATTTTTCTAATAATCTCAATTGGCTAGCGCTTATTTGTAAATCAGCTAAGGTAGTTGAGGTAACCAAAGTCGCTTAACGGAAGACATCATTCGCGTAGGAGATTTTCATGAAAGTGGTTTTCAAGGCCGTTTTTGTTTCGTTGATAAGTATGGGGCTGTTTGCCTGCCAGCAAACCACCTCAGAGCCCGTGGCTACGAGTGCCCCAAATACGCAACCGCTCCCTGTTTCCCTTGAAGATATTGACGTTCCCTATGAAGCATTCGAGCTTGAAAATGGCCTGACGGTTATAGTCCATGAGGACCGCAAAGCACCGCTTGTAGCCGTGAGTGTCTGGTATCACGTTGGCTCAAAAGATGAAGTTTCGGGCAAAACCGGTTTTGCCCATCTGTTTGAACACCTCATGTTTAACGGTTCAGAGAACCACAATGGCGAGTATTTTGAGCCACTTGAAGCTGTTGGAGCCACCGATCTAAACGGTACGACGTGGTTTGATCGTACTAACTATTTCCAGACCGTGCCTACGCCCGCTGTTGAACTGGCGCTGTTCCTGGAGTCAGACCGCATGGGCCACCTGCTTGGCGCGGTAACTCAGGAGAAGCTGGACAACCAGCGAGGCGTAGTTCAGAACGAAAAGCGTCAGGGGGACAACCGCCCTTACGGCACTACCGAATATCGCATTCTCGAAGGTTTGTTCCCTGAAGGGCATCCTTATCGCTGGTCAACGATTGGCTCTATGGAGGATCTGGAAGCAGCGACATTAGATGACGTGCATGCCTGGTTTAAACAGTATTACGGTCCTGACAATGCTGTGATCGTATTGGCCGGTGATATCGACAAGGCGACCGCTAAGCCGCTGATGGAGAAGTACTTTGGTGATATTCCTGCGGGACCGCCACTGCACCGACTTCAGGCTATGGTGCCAACGCGCAGCCAAACCACTCGCGAAGAGATGTATGACCGCGTACCCAACCCGCGTATTTTTCGTTATTTTGCCGTGCCCGGTCGAACCACATTGCCACGCTATCAGCTTGAACTGGCAGCACAGATATTAGGTCAGGGAAAAACTTCCCGCTTGTACCAACGTTTAGTGTATGACGAGCAGCTGGCTACCTCGGTTACAGTGCAGCTGGAACCACACGAACTAACCAGCTTTTTCTATCTGCAGGCAGATCTGAAAACCGATGCTGATCGTCACCTTGTGAATCAGGTTATCGACGAAGAGTGGCTGAAATTCCTGGAACAAGGACCAACACCTGCCGAAGTGCAACGCGCTAAAACCAAAACCCTGGCGAGCTTTGCCCGCGGCTTGGAGAAGGTAGGTGGCTTCTATGGTAAGGCCAGCCTGTTGGCCGAAAGCCAGCTTTATGGTGGGCGTCCTGACTTCTGGCGACAAGGCTTAGCCTGGCTCAGCGAAGCCAGTGCCGATGATGTTCAGCAAGTATCGGCTAAGTGGCTAAGCCAGGGTGATTATCAGCTCACTGTATTGTCTTATGGAGAGCCACAAATAGCAGGTGGTGGTGCTGACCGCAGCCAGCTGCCGCAAGTTGCCAGCACGCCAGATCTGAGTTTTCCTGCGATTGAGCGGGGCACTCTCAGCAACGGTATTGAGGTGGTATTTGCCAAGCGTAGCACTGTGCCCGTGGTCAATGTCGCTATGCAGTTTGATGCCGGTTATGCCGCCGATGCCGGTGGCAAGCCTGGCCTAGCGAATCTCACATTGAATATGTTGGATGAAGGCAGTGAAAACTATTCCAGTCTTGCGCTGGCGGAAGCATTGGAAACCTTAGGGGCCACGCTTAGAACAAGCTCCAGTTTGGACACATCCACTGTGACCTTGTCTGCGCTGAGTGGCAACCTTTCCGATGGGTTAACTCTGATGGCTGATGTGATTCAGCGTCCTTTGTTTGATAGCGAGGCGCTTGCGCGTCAACGGCAAATTGTGTTGGCGGATATTGAACAAGAGTGGGCCAGCCCTGTCTCAATTGCTATGCATACGCTTCCCGAGCTGATGTACGGTGAGGGGCATGCTTACAGTGTGCCCTTGACTGGCTCGGGAACGACACAGGCGGTTAAGAGCATCAGCCAGCAGGACCTGCAGAAGTTCCACGGCGATTGGCTCCGTGCGGACAATGGCACCTTGTTTGTCGTCGGTGATATTGAAATGGACAGCTTGATGCCGATGCTGGAGCAGAGTTTTGGCCAGTGGAAGGCAAACAAGAAAGCTAAACCAACGAAACAGTTGCCAATGGTGGACCTGCCTGAACAGGGCCAGGTGGTTATCGTTGATAAACCCGGTTCGCCGCAGTCACTTATTTTGGCAGGGCATGTGGCACCGTCGACCAGCGCTGAAAACAACCTGGCGATACGCACCATGAATGATGCTGTGGGTGGTTTGTTTACTGCGCGATTGAATATGAACCTGCGGGAAGAGAAAGGCTGGGCTTACGGTGCGTATTCTTTCTTGATAGATGCCAAAGGTCAGCGTCCATGGATGATCTATGCGCCGGTGCAGACAGATAAAACCGGTGATTCGATTGCTGAAATCAATCGAGAGTTTAATGATTACTTGGGTAAAGCACCGATCACCGAAGCTGAACTTCAGCGCGTGGTAACCTATCGCTCAAGGCAACTACCCGGTCGCTACGAAACTGCAGGCAGTGTATTGTCAGCTTTATTGAGCAACCAACGTTTTGGCCGTGATGACGACTATGTTTCGCTACTGGCCAGTCAGTATCGCGCGTTGCAGATTGCGGACGTGAAAACGGCGGCGGTAAATACCCTGCACCCTGACAAACTGGCGTGGGTGATCGTTGGCGACAAGGAAAAGATCTTGCCGCAGCTCAAGGCCTTAGGTATTGAAAATGTGACAGAATACGTCAGGCCGCAGGGATAGCTAAACAGGGGCCGTGAGCATCGGCCCCGCACGTATCTTTTACGGGAGGGCTGATGTCGTATGAAGTAGGGTTACTCGGCTTTGCTGCCCTCGTCGCAGTCGGCATTCTTTTGCATCACCCTTCTCGCACGCTGGGTGTTCCCTCTTTGCTCATTTTTATGGGCGTTGGCCTGCTTATCGGCAATGGCGAATTCAATTTCGATTATGACAATCTGCAGCTTACCTCCAGCATAGGTACAGCGGCGCTAAATATTATTGTTTTCGTCGGCGGCTTAAACACCTCTATGGGTAATATCCGCGTGGCATGGCGGGAAGGCGGCATGCTCTCGTCTATCGGGGTATTGCTTACCATCGGCTGTATGGGGCTGATGATGAACCTTATCTTTGATATGCCGCTGATCCTGTGCTTTTTGTTTGCCGCCATCGTCTCTTCTACCGATGCGGCTGCGGTGTTTTCTATTCTTGAATCGAAAAAGCTAAAGCTCAAAGAGCATACCGACACAGTGCTGGAGTTTGAGTCTGCCACCAACGATCCTATCGCCATGATCATGGTGTTGCTGTTGACCCAAATGGCGCTGAACTCGGAGCTTTCACTGTCGACCAATCAAATGATGATGACCCTGTGCCAACAGGTTTTTATTGGTGTGGCAGGAGGTTATCTGGTTGGACAATTGGGAGCATGGTTGTTGAATCAGGTGCGTCTACCTGAATTCGGCCAGATCCCAGTGTTTATTCTTTGCTGTTTTGTACTGGCGGCCTACGGTACGGCGGCGTTAGGGGGCAACATATTGATTGCTGCGTACGTGGCAGGCGTGATCCTGGGCAATAACGTGTTGCGTGGAATGGAAGTCAGCCGTCACTTCTTCAACAGTTTGGCTTGGCTCGCACAGTCACTGATGTTTGTGGTGCTCGGTCTGCAGCTGTCTCCGCAACAACTATGGTCGGTACTGTTTATATCTTTGTTGCCAGCCATATTGTTAATGTTGATTGCCAGGCCCTTGGCGGTTTGGCTGTGTTACCTGCCGTTTAGGAAAGTGAGTAAACGCAAACGGGTGTTTATATCGGCAATTGGATTACGGGGTGCTACGCCGATTGTATTTGCATTAATTCCTGCCGCTGCCGGTGTCAGTGGTGGGGTCGAGATGAAACATATGGTGTTCTTTACTGTGCTGATATCTATATTGTTTCAGGGTAGTTTGTTGGAACCTTTAGCCCGTAAATTGGATCTGATAGAAGAGCCAAAAAAATAGCGACGCTTATTGAGAGGGAAACATGGCAAAAGAGAAGTTTTGGGTAATGTGGATCGCGGTCGCAATAATCGTGACGCTGGTCGGTACCAGTATCTATCTCGGCACGCTAGTTGGGAAGATGGAAGATATGGAAGACAAGCTGGCATTTGGTCAGGCTAACACTTCCCATCGCGTGCTACAGGAGCTTCCTGCGACTGGCGAGGCACATAAGAGCTACATCCCCAGCTACTCTCATGTCTATGGTGATGGCGGCAAACCGCTGCTGCTGGAAACCACGTTGATTCTGCGCAACACAGATCCAGAGCTGCCAATCCAAATTATCTCAGTTGAATACGTCGATTCTCGCGGCTCTCGCATCGAGCAGATGGTAAAGCAGCCGATTGAGCTAGGGCCACTTGCCAGTGCTGAATACCTGGCGAAGAAGTCGGATATTCGGGGTGGTTCAGGCGCCAGCTTTGTGGTGACCTGGCAAAGTGAACAGCCTGTGGCGACACCGATATTTGAAGCGGTAATGGTCGGGTCGTCGGAATATACCGAAATATCCGTCACCAGTCGCGGTCAGGCAGTACGCTAAGTGAGCTGTTTTGATAGCGCCCGAAGGCGCTATTCAAATGCCATATGGACCCTGTCAGAGGTGGCTTTACGGGTCACCTTGATCGCCAGTCGACCGCGATTGTTACCATAAAATTTATCCAGGTCATTGGCGAAAGGGCAAAACTCGCCGGAAGTGCGAGGGGTGTATTTCACCTCTTTACCTATCTCAAACAGCTCATTTTCCGATAAGCCGATAGCACCGCAAAGAGAGAACCAGTTTGCACTGGAGATGCGTCGATTGGGTTCAAACATCGCAATGGGTAACTCGACAAACCCCAGTTCTACATCATCCCGGGTCCATCCTTCGGCATTACAGGCAATATCACTGTCATACCACTCCTGGTCTTCAGCGACCTCAAACAGATAGTTTTCTCCAGCTGCTAGCAATAGTCCGGTGCGATTATATTTCTCCGATGCGTAGGCATACACTATGGCTGATTCGTTCATTTTCAGTCGCTTAATGTTCAGTTGCCCCATCTCTATGTGCGGAGCTAATCCATGGCATACCACCTGCTCCTGATCTGGGTAGCTGGTAAGGTGTTTGACGCCTTTGAGAGAGCGAGGGCGATAGTCACTGCTTTGGTGAATGCGCCAGCCAACACTCCAATGTACTTTCGGGGGAAGGTCGGTTGGTTGGTCGTTTCTGATAACGCAACAGGTACGAGACTCCAGTGTGATGGCGTTGAACAACCAGCCTCTGTCCTGGAGGTGAATGGTTCCAAGCGGATCCGGTTTGACCATGACATCATCGGGGCAAATTGTATAGTCAACGTCATCCGGGAGAATATTGTCGTACTTAATATCCTGGTAGCTCTTTATGGTGACGGATATATCTTGCGTCAGCAGCCACTCCATCATCAATTTCAACGCATGATCAGACAGGCCATCCTGATAAAAACCACCACCAACATCGGAATGAGCACCGGCAAGCCACAGTTCGGTCACTTTCTCCTCGTTGTTCATTAAGGTGGGTTGAAACGCTTTGCGTTGGTCATCCAAAGACACCAGATGCAGCGCTGCAACAACGTTGCTTGGTAATGTGCAGTTTTCGAAAAGCACCTCCGACTTTGGCCGGTTCTCCTTGTCTATATCCGGATTGCCGATTGACGCTACCGTGTCGAAAATCGCTTCATAGAAGCAGGGCTTTTCTATGGTCTTGGCGATAATGCCTGCGAAGCGCCTGGCCAGTGCCCCACCGCGACTGAATCCCACCACTAACAACTTATCTTCATCAGGGCGAAAGTTTGCTCGGGTAAAGTCGACGATGGCTCGCTTCAGGATCTGAGCAACATCACTGCCTTCAGGGGCAAGGGCAGCATTAATCGCCTTTTGCAGAAAGTTGCCATAGGTGCCAATGCCCGCGTAGTAGTAACACTTTTGGTTGGGCACCCAGCCTGCACCTTGTACCGCGAGCGAACCTCCACAGAGCAGATGGAATTTGAGTACGTTGGAGATGTTTTCGTCTTCGGGCTGCCCTCCCGAATCGATTGATTGCTCTGCATCGTCGGGGGCGTTACAGGTGCCATCAAAGCAAAATATAAAGGTGCGTCCCATCTCGTCTTCCTTACTTAAGGCTGGCTCTTCCTGCCAGAGGAACTGATTTATTGATTTTAGCAGTCGTATCGCAAGACGGGATTCGCTAACTGTTTATTTTCGTTGAAAGATGACTGCATGTGATAGGCTGATAACAAGGCTTGTTTATCCGTTCGTTACTTTGTCCAGTCGGCCCATAATATTTGCCGCATTAAAGTGGATTAGCATCACTCTGCTCGCACTGTTTTTAGCTGTGGGGGGCGCCTTGTGGTGGGCGGTTAATAGTTGTTGGCCACCGCAGTTATCGCTGAGTGATATGGAATGGCACTGGACCAGTCGAACGGTCGAAGTGGGGCAGATCACTTGGCAAATGGAGACCCCATCCGGCTGTGCCATTCGCATTAAAGGATTGAAAATCACGCCCAATACATGGTTACCATCAGCCTGGCAGGTTGAAAGTGAGCTGGTTTGGGTGCCTGCCGTTTGCCTGGTCAGCCACTCTGCTCCGCAAGAACCAGCCGAAAGTAGCGAAGCTTTTCCCCCGCAATTGCCTGAGATGGCCTGGTCAGCTTCGATTCCCAACGTCGATTTGACGATTAAACAGCTTACCATTGAATCCTGGATATCGGCCGAACTCCAGGCGCAGCTCGACTCTGAACAGATCAGTGTGGTTGGTAAGCTGGTGCCTTTAGATAACAGCGCATCTTTCCTACCTCCTGCGCTGCTGACAACTACGCCTTTCTCTTTTAAAACCGCGTTTAATCAAACCTCAAAGGCGCTGGAGTTTCGCGCTGAACAGAAACACTGGCAAGCCAAACTGAATGGCACTATTCAAACCGATTATCTGTTTGATTTAGAGGGTGAACTGTCTTGGCAAAATCCATTGCCACTCGTTACTGATGAGGTGACGGATGAAGTTGCCGACAATACTGCAGATGTTGCAGACGCTAACCAAGTAAAGCCGTTGCCTATCAACCAGATTCTGCTGCCATTTAATCTGTATGGACGTCCTGAAAAAGTCAGCTTTGTGATTGATGACGGAGCTGTGGACGTCTCGATGACGACAAGCGAACAGGTGCAAAACCTGCCACTGCAGTTTTTCACTGACGGTTGGTTGGCTTGGCCGGAGCTATCCCTCAATAGTCAGATAGCGTCAGGGCAAAAGACTGAATCGGAACAGGACCAAAACTCTGGATGGCTGCTGCACCCAAATGAAACCTGGAACTTAAAGCTTTCGGGGCAGGGCGCGTTAGGTGCCGTTGAAGGTAATCACTCTTATCCGGGTTTTGAAGGCTTAGCATCTTTCAGTTACCAACTGGAAAATCTCGCTATCTCAAGCGCAAAGAAAGCCTCCAATAAAGCCTCTAACGAAGCTCTTGACCTAGTCCCGCTATTGCAGGAGAAAATGCAACTGAGTATTGAGCTGCCATGGCAACTGGATATATCCACATTTGCGCTGAGCAGCGAACTGGCTCTGAATATCTCGCTTCCTGAACAGCAACTAAGCGCCAAATTAGAAGGCCCGGTAAACTTAAGTGAAACCGCGACTGAAGCAGCTCTGGCACTAACGGCAAAACACCCTGCGCTTAAGCACAATCAAACGGATATCTCTGCCACCTTTGAACATAAGAGCTTGCGCTACCAAGCAGGTATTAGCGGAGCGGGTGCGATCGCCGATAAAACGCTGCTTGCTGACAGTGAGTTAAGCTATCAGACGCAGCTAACCATAAATGGTGATACGGAAAGAGTGGTTGCTGAGTTTGCTCAGTTATCAGTGAAACATCAGCATCCCGAACTGCCTGCAAGCCTGGATTTAGCGCCGGGAGCCCAACTGTCCTGGCACCGCGGACTATCGACGTTGGAAGCTAACGGCAAGGTTTTACACCCCTATGGCGAAGGGCGGTTCGAAAGCCAACTCAATGCTGACCAAGTTGCGGATAAACTGCACGGAACATTTAAGCTCACCAGCCGTGCCGATCTGACTCAGGCTGATTTTGTCCTAGGTAGCCAGTGGCAACTGGAGGCAAAAGTCGGTGAGGCAGTTTCTGCCCCGACAGTGGTTATCAATCGTTTGATTGGCCAAGGCGAACTGAAAAACAAGGACCCTAATGCACCAAAAGCACTGAGTGTCGGTGTGTGGGATGGCTACTTGAGCAAACCGTTAACCGTATATCCAATCAACAACTCCGAGCAGGCGAACATCGAACTGGTTGCCGATAAGGTGCGGCTGGGGCGTGACGCTATCCCCATGCCAAAGCTTTCCGCACAGCTTCTTCCATTCGATTTGCAGCAGCCCATTCAGGCAAACGCCGATTTTGCCAACGTCATCAATATGAAGACGCTTCAGACCGGACATGGCCAACTGTTTGTCGAGTATTCGCCAAAATCTGATCAAGTGAACTGGCGCGCAGAACAGGTCGCCTTGGCACCATACGGTCATCTGATAGATCCGGTACTGCTGCTAAGTAGCGGCAACATTAGCGGTGAAGGTAAAGCCACAGGGATAACCCAATCTCCGGTTTTTGAAGGGCAGATGCACTGGCTTGATATCGCAGGTGACTACACCGGTATTCTGTTTAATGGCATCACTGGGCAAGCGCAATTCACTGGAAAGCAAAGTCAAAGTGGTGTTTCGGTCGACGCCGAAGGTGATATTCGTGCCGCCAGCCTGTTCCCCGGCATTCCGATCTCAGATATGTCGTCTAATTGGCAGTTAAAGTTAGCGGCGCCAAACAAATCCGCCGCCGACGCTGAACAGGCAGTAGAGCCAGTCCCGCAGTTGGTTGCACGTCTCACGAATGTGCAAGCCAACGTGTTGGATGGGCAGGCCTATGCTCCTCAGATAACCTATCCTGCAACGGCATTAGAAACGGTCACCGTTACCGGATTGGATCTCTCGGGCGCGTTAGCTATGCAGGAGTCCCCCGTGGTCGACTTGCGAGGCCGAGTCAATATGTCCCTGCCCATGATGGCAACAGCACAGGGAGTTAGGGTTGAGAACGGGCGTATCGTCAACCGTGACACGCTGTTTGTGAAAGTGAACGATCCCAGCGTTATAGATCAGTATGCCGCTGCTAACCCAGCCTTTGCACTGGTGTTAGAAAATCTCAAACAGATGCAGATAGGTTTATTGAGTGCCGATGTCTCCATGGAGAATGATGGTGAAGCGTTGATTAAAGCGACTGTGCATGGAAAAAATCCAAATCAAACCAGACCGATACATTTGAATTACAGTCATGAAGAGAACCTCTTTGACCTGTTAAAAAGTCTGAGAATGAGTGATAGTTTCAGGCAACAGATCGAGGAACAGTTAAACCAAAGCCAGGGGGCCAATTAAGGTGTGCTGGTTAACAAGGAGTTTGTATGCATAAACCTCAGCTAGTGCTGCTTGCCAGCTTGGCGTTCTGGGTGATGGCCTGTACTCCCCGGGTGGAGATCGCAGCCCCGGAGAAACCCATCACGATTAATCTCAACGTAAAGATTGAGCATGAAATCAAAGTCAAAGTTGAGAAAGAACTCGACGAGCTATTCAGTGACGATTCAGGATTATTCTAAGGAGCACATGATGATGAAACGAATTGGATTATTTTTCGCGACCCTGCTGTTCAGTGCTGCTCTGTTTGCCGCCATCACATTAGACGCTGCTAAACAGCAAGGCTTGGTGGGTGAACAACTTGATGGTTATCTGGGTGTGGTAGTTGCCTCTGCTGATGTGAATGCACTGGTGGCTGACATCAACACCAAACGTCAGGAAGCTTATTTAAAAATCGCTAAGAAAAATCAGCTCACGTTGGAGCAGGTAGCAATGCTGGCAGGCAAAAAAGCGATAGATAAAACCCCCACAGGCCAATATGTTCAGGCCGCAGATGGCACTTGGGTGAAGAAGTAATCCCTGTAAACATCTCTGATTCCCTCTCCTATGGGAGAGGGCTAGGGTGAAGGGTACTTATAGCTTCCAAGAAAAAGACCCCTCACCTAAATCCTCTCCCCTAGGAGAGGACTCAAAGCTGTGCAACCGGAACATAGGTAACACTTTAAACCGGCAACATGGGTTACACCTTTTCAAAGGTTGAGCAACGCCATTCGGTCAGTTGCTCAATCTTCATCGTCCGTTCATTCAACCGCCCAATGTGTTGAAAGCGATAGTAGATATCCCACAAGTGGTTATCGGTCTGTAATAGCCCAACTCGGGTTTTTGCCAGCAGCTCAGACACATACAGTTTCTCATTCAACCACTTCATCTCACCGTTGTGACGAATGCTTCGTACTGTCATGGTTGAATCATATTCAGGCGGCAATATCAGCGATGAATAGACCCTGTTTGACGGCACATAGACACTCGCTGGTGTTTGCCGTTCAAGCCCCTCATGACTGCGTAACTCATTGTACTCCTGTACAAACCGGTCAAACCGGCGCTGCTGTTGAAGCAAGCTGTAGCCCGGTTGTTTGCAGACCGCGTCCTTCAGGCTGCGGTGCATGCGCTCATGGCGGCCATTTTGTTGTGGCCTGCCCGGTTTAATCCGCTCTGGCCGAATACCCTGGTCAATCCACATCTTGGACAATTGGCTCAGACCACCCAGGCTTCTTGACGCAAACGGCACGCCGTTATCCGTTCGGATGGTATCCGGTAAACCATATTCCCTGAACACCCACTCAAACCACCCACGCACATCCTGATAGCGAATGCTGGGTAAGCTGCGACAAGTCAGCAGGTAACGACTGTAGTTATCGGTAATAGTCAGCGGATAACAGCGCTGTTTATTACCCAAGCGAAAGTCGCCTTTAAAGTCGGCACTCCAGCATTGGTTGCTCTGGTTACATTCAGAAAAGGGCAACCCATCTGCCGGTACTTTGCGTTTCACTCGCCGCTTCTTTACCAGACCAAACCGCTTGAGTATCTCACCCGCGGTGCTGTCTGCAGGCCAATGACAGTCCGGTTGTTCCTGCCTGAGCAAATCAATCAGTTTCTTCGGGCCCCAACTGGGAAATCGTTGCTTGGCATCTATCAGCGCGGCCACAACAACATCATCCGTTGCGTGAGGACAACGCTTTGGTGCCCTAGACCGCTCTGCTAAACCTTCCGGTCCTTGCGCTTCATAGCGGCTTACCCACTTGTGTATCGTTTTACGGCTAACCCCATAAGCCGATGCCAACGCGGTTATCGTCACCCCACCTTTCAGGTAAGCACCGACAACTTCTATCTTTTGGTCCATAACACAGGTCTCAATCCAAGGCATGGGCAAGTCCTCCTTCCCCATGCAGCTTATCTGTAACCTATGTTCCCGGTTTGTTTTGTTACCTATCCTGCCGGTTTGTACAAGCCCATACGTCAGGCTGGTAGGTAATAACAATTTACTCAATCAAAAAAGTAGCCAGAAGCAGCTTTATTTTTCGGCCTTCAACTTGTCTCTGATCGTTCTGAACTTATCTAGCTCACTTTGCAATTTTTCATTTCTTAACTGGTAATGGCCGAGAGGCACCGAGCATATGTCTACATGTCTCATTCCTTCGGTTTCATTTGAATTGGTAGCTTGCTGTGGCAGCATGACAAGATAATAACTGCCGGGGACCAGTCCAACATAACCAGTGCCAATTCCTAAAATGTCGATTAACCGAGGAGTATAGTTCTCATCGCCTTTGAACTCTTCAATGACTTTATAACCTGCAGATATGAACTTCATGTGCTCTTTCTCTACTTCCATCGCAGGATAGGTTTGAGCCAGTTTTTCGGTTAACTTTTCCTCGATCTGGGTATCAGTAACATATATCAGAAAGCTTCTATCCGTAGCCTTAAACTGTTCCTCTGGAGTGACGTCTACAGGACATTGAAATGCCACTGCAAATCTCGGAAATAACATAAGTGTCACTGCGAACAGTAGACCAAAGCACTTAAATCTCATTTGTTTGCTCCGCCTAACCAAAAAACTTCTGCCATGCCACATAAGAGAAAAACACCAGGGTCACCAACAGCATGCCGTTAAACAACAGGCTGTTTTTATCCGAGCCCATCCCCTTACGGTTGTTGAAGTAGAGCAGGGCGAGTGCCAGAAACGGCATAAAGAAGGTGCCCACTATCGAGTAGAGTTTTTGAACCTCTTTAAAGCTTACCCACAAACTCATTATTGGTACTAAGGCCAGTGCCAACTGAAACAGCTTATAACTTGAGGTCTCGGTCAACTTAGCTGATGTTTTTGAATCATCTGATTTATCGCTGGAGGAAGGTGTCAGGTGCTTCATCAGGTCAGCAAACATATAAGGCACAGCCTGCCAAACACCCAACAAACTGCTGAAGATTGCAAAGAAGGCACCGACCAAAAACAGCCATTTACCAGCCGGACCTAATGCGGCTTCGAGACTGCTGGCAAGGTTAATAATCAAACCGCTGCCTTTGCCTTCAACTGTCACGGTATTGCCGATAATCACCATCGCCAGGCCAAACAGGATGGTAACGGCATAACCCACCATCAAGTCGATGCGACAGGTGCGAATATCGTCGCGGCTGGTACGGTGTTTTTCTCGGATCCAATAACCGTAAGAGAAGATGGTGAGTGTGCCACCCACACCGCCAATCAGCGCGACGGTCCAGGTCAGGCCCTTGCCGTTAACGTCTGGAATTGAAGGAATAAACAGCCCGGATAGAACCTCACTATTGCCGGGCCAGAGCACCACTGCAGTAGAAAGCACGATCACCACCATAATGGCGATAGAAAAACCCATTACCTTTTCGAACAGGGCGAAGTTGCCACCACGCACCAACAGTAGCCCCAGCAAGCTGCAGACAATGCCAAACACAATCTTGCCATTGGCCGGTTCAAGTATTGGCAGCAACGCATGTAGCGAAACGCCACTGGCACTGATGAGCGCCGAACCAACAAAGAAAGACCAGAGCACCAGGTAAGTGAGGAAGATATAGATAAAAGGTTTGCCAAATCGGGTAGCCAGACCATCGATAAGACTATCGCCATTTACCAACTGCCAGCGGGCAATGCCTTCGGTTAATGCAAACTTAAACAGACCGCCCAAAACAACGGCCCATAGAACAGCAACCCCCAGATGGCTGCCAGCGAAACCGGCAGTAGCCAAGTCTCCGGCACCAACGCCCGTTGCGGCTATCAGCAGCCCCGGAAGAATAATAGAAAGCGTCTTCTTATCCATATTGTTATCGTCTTTCTTGCAGCAAGTATTTGTTTCCTAACTGCCTAGCCTACGATCACTGAAGCGGGAAGACGACCTGAATTTGTCGGTTTCGATTTTGCTGAACTTAAAATGAGGGCGAATTGTTATTTGATGTGGTTAAAAGTCGAAAGGCGAATCACCACATCCACACTGCCGAATGTGGTGATCCGTAGCCGTGGGTTTTAGTTCAAATCAAAGCGGTCTGCGTTCATGACTTTGCTCCAAGCGGCAACAAAGTCATGAACAAACTTCTCTTTATTGTCGTCCTGCGCATAAAGCTCGGCGTAGGCCCTGAGTAGCGAGTTTGAGCCAAATACCAGGTCTACACGGGTGGCGGTCCATTTCACTGCGCCAGACGAACGTTCACGGATCTCATACAGGTTGTTCGCAACTGGATGCCAGCTGTTGTTCATATCGGTCAGATTAACGAAGAAGTCGTTGCTCAGGCTGCCAACTTTGTCGGTAAACACGCCATGTGAGGTTCCGTCATGGTTGGTCCCAAGAACCCGCATACCGCCGATTAACACTGTCATCTCTGGCGCGGTCAGTCCCATCAATTGGCTGCGTTCCAGCAGTAGCTCTTCAGCACTGACGGCATAGTCCTGCTTTAACCAGTTGCGGAAGCCATCATGAATGGGCTCCAGTACATCAAATGTGGCCGCGTCCGTCATTGCGTCGGTGGCATCTCCCCGACCTGGGGCGAATGGCACTGCCACACTGTAGCCTGCTGCCTTGGCCGCCTGTTCAACACCCAGGTTGCCTGCCAGTACGATCACATCTGCAACGCTGGCGCCGCTATCATTGGCGATGCCCTCCAGCACAGAAAGCACTTTAGTTAAGCGCTCTGGCTCATTGCCCGCCCAGTCTTTTTGAGGAGCGAGTCTAATGCGAGCGCCATTGGCACCGCCCCGGTTGTCAGAACTTCGGAAAGTACGTGCACTATCCCAGGCGGTAGTGATCATTTCGCTGGCGCTTAGGCCTGCTGCGGCGATTTTGGCTTTCACTGCTGCCACATCAAAATTCGAGTTGCCCGCAGGCACAGGGTCTTGCCAAAGCAGATCTTCACCAGGTACATCAGGACCTATATATCTGGCTCTGGGGCCCATATCGCGGTGGGTGAGTTTGAACCAGGCCCGCGCAAAGGTTTCGGCAAAGTAATCAGGGTCATTATGGAATCGTTCTGAGATCTTTCGGTAAGCGGGATCCATTTTCATGGCCATATCTGCATCTGTCATGATCGGCATGGTGCGTTTGGAAGGATCTTCCACATCCAACGGCATATCTTCTTCTTTGATGTCTACCGGTTGCCACTGCCAGGCACCAGCAGGACTTTTCTTAAGTTCCCATTCGTAGTTCAGCAGTAGGTTGAAGTAGCCGTTGTCCCACTGCGTAGGGTGTGTGGTCCATGCGCCTTCAATACCACTGGTGACTGTATCGCGACCGACACCACGCCCCTCTTTGTTCAGCCAGCCAAAGCCCTGGTCTTCGATCTCACCTGCTTCAGGCTCAGGCCCCAGCTTGCCTGCGTCACCATTACCGTGTGCTTTACCGACGGTATGGCCACCAGCTGTCAGGGCGACAGTCTCTTCATCGTTCATCGCCATGCGGGCAAAGGTTTCTCGCACGTCCTTGGCGGTTTTCAGCGGGTCAGGATTACCGTCGACCCCTTCTGGGTTTACATAGATCAAACCCATCATTACCGCAGCAAGCGGGTTTTCGAGGTCACGGTCGCCGGAGTAGCGACTGTTCTCACCTCCCGAGGGGGCCAGCCACTCTTTTTCTGCACCCCAGTAGATATCTTTCTCTGGGTGCCAGATATCTTTGCGGCCAAAGCCAAAACCAAACGTTTTAAGTCCCATGGATTCATAGGCGATGGTGCCCGCATAAGCGATAAGGTCAGCCCAACTCAGAGCGTTGCCATACTTTTGTTTGATTGGCCAAAGCAGACGACGAGCTTTATCCAGGTTGGTGTTGTCAGGCCAAGAGTTCAACGGAGAAAACCGCAGATTGCCGGTACCCGCACCACCACGGCCATCGGCGACTCGATAAGTTCCTGCAGCATGCCAGGACATGCGTATCATCAAACCGCCGTAGTGACCCCAATCAGCCGGCCACCAATCCTGACTGTCGGTCATCAGTGCGGTCAGGTCATTTTTTAGTGCGGCGAAATCCAGCCCTTTGGCTGCTTGTTGGTAATCGAAGTCGGCAGACATGGGATCTGTTTTCTGATCATGTTGGTGAAGGATGTCCAGGTTCAGGGATTTGGGCCACCAGTCTTTTTCTGTTCGGTCTTTGGTGGTCATTGCGCCGTGCATCACTGGACACTTGCCAGCGCTGCCGTGGGAGTTCTGGGCCATTTTAAGCTCCTGTTCGGATGGCGTATAAACACCCGAAAGTCTGGCTAATGGCTTGTGATCTGTAAAAGTGAAAATCCGAAATTTCATAATCGGATTCTTTGATCATCACTTTGATGAGGGAGGTCACTCTGGGGACATGGTGATACGGCTTGTCGCGTTAGCTTTGTTCGGGTGTTTAGCTCACAACACAGAGGTTTGTATCTTTTCTAACCCTTTTTGTTGGGCTAGTTTGTAAACAAATAATCATTAGAAGCTCAAATAGATGAGTCAAGATACCCTCTGGTTGGTCGCGGATGACCACCCCCTGTTTCGTCAGGCGATTATGGAGAGCCTGAAGCCTGCGTTTACCGAGGTCACCTGGCTGGAAGCTGAAACCAGCGATCAGCTGGAGCAACAGTTACAGGCCAATGACGAGATCGAGTTGTTGCTTCTCGACCTGAAGATTCCCGGTGCTCACGGTTTTTCTACCTTGATTCATGTTCGCAGCCACTTTCCCGAGATCCCGGTTGTGGTGGTCTCAGCGTTCGAAGATCGCGACACCATTCAAAAGGCTATTCAATCTGGAGCGTCTGGTTTTATTCCTAAATCATTGCCTGCGACCGGCATGGTTGAAGCGGTTCAACATGTACTCAATGGCGGCGTGTGGGTACCTGATGCTGATATCACTGCGGCGGCGGACGACAGCTCTGAAATAGCGGAACGGGTGGCGTCGCTAACACCACAGCAGTACCGGATTTTGATGATGTTTGCCGAGGGCCTGCTTAACAAACAGATCGCACCAGAATTGGGTGTATCTGAAGCAACGGTAAAAGCCCATGCCACCGCGATTTTTAAGAAACTTGGCGTCACTAACCGAACCCAGGCGGTGATCGCGCTGGGTCAGTTAGAGCTGGATAAAGACCAGACTCACTTCGAAGGGTAACGTCTGGTCTTTTTGGCTGATGCCACCTACTGGCTTGATTGTTCACCCGCTAAAAAGGTCGCCGACGGGTCTACCAATACCTTATCCGCCATTGCTTCACGACCCAGCAACATCAGGTAAGTCATTTCCTTGCGGTTACTCAGAGTGATCTCGATTGGCCACTCATGGTCGCCAAGCTTAAACCGGGTTCTGATGACACTGCGCTGTTCCGTATCGCCATTCGATGACTTAATCCGTCGCGTATCACTGACAGGGACGCGGCAACGGACAACCTCACTCAAGTCGTAAAGGTCCGGATGCAGGTCAAACTCCACATGAGGCTTACCATCCACTTTTAAGCGCACGATATTGTCCACATGCAGCGATGACGTCTTAGCACCTGTATCTATGCGCACCTGCAGGTCCTTGATGCCGAGCTCAGGCAGATCACACACCTCCAGGTTGCCGATTATCAGTTTCTGCTTCATGGTGTTGTACCCAGTTCCATCATGTCCTGCATCATTTCGATATGCTCTGCGACTTCGTCAGTTGCGCTACCAAAATAGGCGATGTGATACATGGCTTCACCTTCCTGCACCAGCGGAATGTTCTGCTTGCCAATCACTATGCCTGTTCGGCTGGACTCGACCTGGCCAATCAGATCGCCCAATGGGCTGTTAATTTCAGCCAGCACCTGGCCTTTTTCGACCGCTGCGCCCAACGAAATAGACTCACTGACAAAACCACTGGCAGAGGCTCGCATCCAATCGCTGCGGTTGGCCACAAAGGGCTCAATCTTTTTGCGACTGGTGCGTTTTCGAATCATGCCGAGCGATGACATTACGTTCATCACGCCTTTCACGCCGCTTTGAATTGATAGTTCATCAAAGCGTAGCGCCTGGCCCGCTTCATAGAGCAGTATCTTTACGCCATGGTCGACAGCCGCTTCGCGTAATGAGCCGTCTCGCAGGTTGGCATTGAGCAGCACGGGTACGCCGAATGCCTGCGCCAGTGTCAGGGTTTCTGCATCATCCAGGTTTGCTCTTACCTGTGGCAAGTTAGAACGATGGATCGCACCTGTGTGCAGGTCGATACCGTAGTCGCAGTGCTTTACTATCTCATTGAGAAACGTATGGGCGATTCGACCGGCCAGAGAGCCTTTGGCTGAGCCGGGAAAACACCGGTTAAGGTCACGACGATCCGGCAGGTATCGACTCTGATTCAGCACGCCATAGATGTTCACCATGGGCACCGCGATCAGCGTGCCTTTGCTGAGCTTCAGGTTTTTCGCGATCAGTCGCCGGGTGATCTCAATACCATTGAGTTCGTCACCGTGCACGGCCGCACTGACAAACAGGGTGGGGCCTGGTTTGCGTGCGCGGATGACATGCACCGGGATCGACATTTCGGTATCTGTGTATAGCTTGGCAACGGGCACCTTTATCTGCCGGGTTTCACCCGGCAGGATGTCAGTACCGCCAATCATTAATGGCGCGTTCATCAGCTTTTACTCTACCTGTACCTTGTGCCTTTTAGCCTTTGCCTTTGGTGCGATTCGCATGGGGTTTGGCATTCTTCTCGATAAACTCGAAGATCAAACCAGCGACATCCTTACCCGTTGCCGTCTCGATACCTTCCAGACCAGGAGAGGAGTTCACCTCCATCACCACTGGGCCACGGTTGGATTGCAGGATGTCTACACCGCATAGGTTTAGCCCCATTGCTTTGGCGGCATTCACGGCGGTAGCGCGCTCCTCTTTGGTCAAACGCACCAGTTGCGCAGAGCCACCGCGGTGCAGATTCGAGCGGAATTCGCCCTCAGCGGCCTGACGCTTCATCGCAGCGACAACTTTGCCGCCGACCACAAAACAGCGAATGTCAGCACCGTCTGCCTCTTTAATAAACTCTTGCACAAGGATGTTGGCTTTCAGGCCCATAAAGGCTTCCATTACCGACTCGGCCGCCTTGTTGGTTTCGGCCAGCACCACGCCAATGCCCTGAGTACCTTCCAGCAGCTTGATCACCAGCGGTGCGCCGCCAACGTTTTTGATCACGTCTTGGATCTTGTCAGGCTTGCTGGCAAAACCGGTGCGTGGCAAACCAATGCCTTTGCGTGACAGCAACTGCAAAGAACGCAGCTTGTCGCGCGAACGGCTGATCGCCACAGATTCGTTGACACAAAAGGTGCCCATCATCTCGAACTGGCGAACCACCGCAGTACCATAAAAGGTAATGGATGCGCCGATACGCGGGATCACTGCGTCATACGTTGGCAGCACTTCACCGTGATAACGTACGGTGGGGTTGCTACTGGTGATATCCATGTAGCAGTGCAGGGTATCGATGATATCAACCTGATGACCGCGGGCTTCGCCGGCTTCTTTCATACGGCGAGTGGAATACAGGTTTTCACCACGAGAAAGGATCGCAATTCTCATTGTTTTTAGTCCAAAACAGGGTGGATAACAAAGTTATATGCATTTAGATTTCATTAGGATTAACGACAACGACTAAATGCGTTTGCAGCCCGTGGTACTCGGAATAGTTCGTACGTTTGCGCTGCGTCGAATGGCGCGCAAGGTAGTGACAGATAAGGGAGAAATACAGCGAAATTTTTTGCAGCTAATGATGAGATTTTCTTTTCGACTGTATTCACTGAACAGTTTCATTCACCTGAACAACTTCACTCAACTCAACTCAACTCACTCTTCTCCAATAAAAAGTCGATCAGCACTCTTAAGCGCCGCGCTTTCTGACTGTTCTGAACATAGTAGATATGGAGCCCCGGATAGGGGTACCAGTAGGGTTCGAGTACCGGTTTTAACCTACCGTCGCCGAACTGTT
This sequence comes from Corallincola platygyrae, assembly GCF_039544265.1. Classification (NCBI taxonomy): domain Bacteria; kingdom Pseudomonadati; phylum Pseudomonadota; class Gammaproteobacteria; order Alteromonadales; family Psychromonadaceae; genus Corallincola; species Corallincola platygyrae. The sequence goes on from NZ_BAABLI010000004.1 coordinate 99,857, forward strand.
CCTGCACCATAGGCGTGACGATTCGGCCTATCCCCAACCCTTTTTCAGCCGCATCAACCATGGCATCGGTATCGTTCACAACCAGTGCGGTGGGCATCTCTACGGTAAGTGCCTGTGCTTTACTTTGCAGCAACAGCGGTGCCAACTGGTTGGAAGCGATAAAGCGGTATTGCACCAGCCGATGTTGTTGCAGGTCTTTCGGCGTTTTTGGCAGGCCATGTTTTTCTATGTATTGCTCTGATGCGAACAAGGCTTCTTTCATCGGCGGCGTAATTTGGCGGGCGACCATGCCCTGTTCAACGCGGTCACCAAATCGTATCCCCAGGTCATGCCCCTCGTTGAGGATGTTAATTGCCTCGTCTGACACTGATATCTCCAGCTCAATGTCCGGGTAGCGGCGACAGAATTCGGCGTAAATTGGACGAAAGTAGAACTGATAGGCGAAACGGGGCAGGGTAATTCGGACTTTGCCTGAGGGTTTCTCACTCAGGTCCTGCACACTCTCTACGGCGTAATCCAGGGTGGATATCGCACCGCTGATGCGCTGATACAGCAGCTGCCCGGCTTCGGTTAGATCCATGCGTCGGGTGCTGCGATTAAATAGTGGCAGCCCCAGGCTTTTCTCCAACAGCTTTAGGGCTTGGCTGACGGAGGGGGCTGCCAGCTCTAGTTTACGTGCCGCGCCACGAATGCTGCCCTCCTGAACAATGGTTTGGAAGATGGTCAACTGATTGAACGTCGTGCCTTTCATTGCCTTCGATTACCTTCTGTTAGCCTCTATTACCCTCTATTACCCGTCTGTTGCCTTTGCTGGCCCGCTATCGCGACCTTTGCTGAGCCCTGTGGGTCGCTTTTTTGGCCAACTATTCAGCGAGGCGATCCGCTCACAATACCACTGTTAGTTTTTACCTAACAAATCATTAGCTATTACTGGTCTAAAAATTACCAATTAACCTGCCTAAACTGCAACCAGTTGTTAACAAAACATCATCAGAAAAGAGAAAGGTTATGAGCAAAGTTGTTGTTATTTCCGGCCACCCAAACTTAGAGCAGTCGTACACCAACAGCGTGATCCTGGAGCGTTTGAGTGCGTCACTGGACAGTGTTGATATCCGTCGCTTGGATCGCCTCTACCCAGACTATCAAATCGATGTGGAAGCTGAGCAGCAGGCGTTGATCGACGCTGATGTGGTGGTACTGCAGTTTCCTTTCTACTGGTACTCAGTGCCAGCACTGCTGAAAAAGTGGATTGATGATGTCTTCAGCTTCAACTTTGCTTATGGCCCCGAGGGCGACAAGCTGAAAGGTAAGTCTCTGTTTCTGTCGTTCACCGTGGGTGGCCCTGAAGAATCTTACGACCCACTCGGCTACAACCACTTCACCATAGAACAGATGCTGCGCCCATTGGAGCAAACCGCTTATCTGGCGGGTATGGAGTATCGCAAGCCGGTCTACACCCATCGCATGGTGTACATTCCTGATGTTTACAACAAGCTGGAAGAGGTTCAGGGCCGTGCCTTTGAGCATGCCGAGCGCCTGATCAGCGACATCATTGCCACCAGTGCCTCTGCTGAACGTCGTATTCGCCGCTTTGTTGCTGATTGGTTTGGTCAGTTCGACAAACTACCCGAGGACGGCAGCTATTTTACCAAGCACCTGTCTCCCCATGTCACCTGGGTCATGCCAGAAGGACATTTCACCGGCCATGAAGGCTTCCGTCAGTGGTACCAGAGTGTGCGTAAGACCTTTGAGCCGGACTGCCAACATAACGTCGAGCAGTTGGATATCAAAGAGACAGAAGCGGGTTACGAGGTAAGGCTGCGCATTCAACTGATCGCTAACACCTTTATTGATTCAGCCATGAAGGGCAGACAGATCGACATGCGCGTCAATGAAACTTGGCAGATCGGTATGAGCGACGAAGGTGAGATTGTGATTTATGACTACCGCGTTGATTCGCTGAAAGACCCTAAATAGCTCATCGGCACAACTGGCCGGCTCAACTGACCGACATCAGTGAAGACGGAATCTGAAGATTGTTCGAGTACGAGATTTGCGAAAAGTATTGAAAGGAGTTTGATCATGAAAGCATTAACACTGAATACCCGCGTGGGTGAACTGGCAGCACACCTCTACCTGCCTGCCGGCGTTACCAAGCCCCCTGTTGTGATCGTGACCGGCGCATGGACCACAGTCAAAGAGCAGATGCCAGCAACATACGCCAAAGCATTGGCAAAAGAGGGCTATGCCGCACTGACTTTTGATTTTCGTGGCTGGGGTCAGTCTGCCTCTGAGTTGAAGTACCTGGAAAACCCACACCGTAAAACCGATGACATTCGTGCCGTTATCGAAGCTGTCGCTGAGTTGGAAGACGTGGATGGCAATCGCATTGCAGGCCTTGGCATTTGTGCTTCGGCGGGCTACATGCTGGATGCTGCGTCAGGTAATAGCAAAGTCAAAGCGGCTGCTGTCGTCGCTCCCTGGCTCCATGATAGTGCGTTGGTGAATGCCATTTATGGCGGTGAAGAGAGTGTGAAATCACTTATCGAAGCGGGCGAACGCGCCGCTAATGCAGACGTCCCTGTTTATATCGAGGCGGCCAGCACCACCAACTCAGATTCTTTGATGTACCAGGCACCTTATTACACCGAGACTGACCGTGGCTTAATCCCAGAGTTCGACAACAAGTTCAATCTCGCCTCCTGGAAGGCATGGCTGACTTATGACGCACAGGCTGGCGCCAAAGCGCAAGACAAACCCGTGCTGATGGTGGCTTCACAGGCTATGGCATTGCCTGCGGGTGCGCAGCAGTATCTGGACAACGCGGGCGTGAACGTCGAGGTCACCTGGTTGGATGATGTCACTCAATTCGATTTTTACGATGTGCCCCAGCACGTAGCCAAAGCGACTTCTCTGGTCGCTGGTCACTTCGATAGCAAGCTTTAAGGAGATTGAGGGCATGGGTGCCATAAAACGACTGATTTTGCTGATGGGGGGCGTGTGTATGTCTACTCTGGTGTTCTTCGCTCAAGCATTTGCCGATGAAGATTTGTCAGCGCTGGGTCGCGACAAAGCCGAGATCAGAAGTACCATTGAAAGCTTTGCCACACTGGCTGACCAAAATGCCTTTGAATATCTGGGGCGGCTGTTCGCCCCCGAAGTGAAGGTCGATTACACCTCTGCATTTGGCGGTGAACCTCAGCTGGTCAGCAACAGGGACCTGATGAAGCAATGGGCATCGGTGCTGCCTGGCTTCGACCTGACCCACCACGAGCTGAATAACATAAAGCTCGCGATCAATGGTAATACTGCCAGAGTGACGGCGGGCATTACCGCTAGCCATTACTTGGGCGATGGCTTATCAGAAGAGAAAGGTTTTTGGCAAATCTCTGGTCGCTATGCCTTCGAATTGCAAAAGCAAAACCAGCAATGGCTGATTGCAGCCTTGACGCTGCAGGCGGGACTGGAGAGTGGTAGCCGCGACGTGTTGGGCAAGGCCGCAGCGCTAGCGCAAGCACGACTGGCTATCCGTAACAGTCAGCGTGTCGATTATCAAAGTACCGACACTCAGGTAATTAAAGATGCTTTGGCTATTAATAACGCCGCGTTGTGGCCAAAACCAGCCAACCCGGTGGCAGCAGGCTCTGAAGAAAGCCCAGCACTGAAGGTGGTTCAGAACTTCTTTGCTGCTTATGGCAAAGGGGATACCGAGGCGCTGAAATCTTATGTCGCTGATGACGTTGAATGGCATATCCCGGGTCGTCATGCACTCGCAGGCACTAAGCGAGGCGTCGACGAGTTTTTGGCCTTCTTCGAACAACTGGGGCAGGCGGGTTTTCATGCTGAGGTGATGATACTGGCAGCAAACGATACTTATGTGATCGATGCGCACCGTGGCTGGAGTACGACTGCCGGGGCAGATGAGAACATCGATCTGAACTGGGTGCTGCTATATCAAATTGAGGACGGCAAGATTAAGCGAGTACAGAACTTCTCCGGTGACCTGTATGCGTCAGATCTATTCTTTAATCACTTTGTCGATGCCACCAACAATCAACCTGACCCGGCTAAGCAGGGTGGAGGGCAGCGCGGAGAGAAGCATAGAGAGCAGCGTGGAGAGCAGAAAAAATGAAACCGACACTTAAGACTGTCGTGGTGCTTACGGCCGTTTGGCTGGGCACCATGCAGAGCGGGGCGATAGCGTCACAAGCACAACCAGACGCTTCCGCTGCATTGAATGCGCTCAGTAGTGGCTATGATGCGCAGGCGCGCAATGAATATAGCGTCAGCGATGTGAAGCAGTTTATCTACCACTGGTTTGCGGGTTTCGACCATCAGCAGGCGCCAGCGTACTTTCTCAAGCACATCGCTGAGCCTGTGAATATGACTTATCCGGGCTTTCCTGTGCGCTCAAAAACTGATTTCCTGCGCTGGTACAAAGGTGTCACAGACAACATCGTTTGGAACAGCCATGCGGTTAGAAACCTTGAGGTAAGCGGCAATCAAGCGTCTGGCTGGCAAGTCAGCTATACCGTGCAGTGGAAGGCAAAGGATAAGGCTGGCGCACAGTACGATATGGATGTGCAGCAAAAGATGACGCTGGTGCGTGAGGGCGACCTGCTCAAAATCACCCGCCTCGATGCCCGCGTCAGTGATCCCTCCGATATGCAAAGCGCTGGCAAAGCGGGCCGTCAAGACACCCACCTAACCGCCTTGATGGAAGCCGCAGGTGAGGGCGACGCCGCTCTGGTTAAAGACCTGCTTGAGAAAGGCGCCAATCTTTTCACCCTTGACCCCATCACGGGTACTAGTGTGCTGCACTTCGCTGCCCAGGGCGGCAACGTTGAGGTGATGAAAGTGCTGATCCAAAACGGCGGCGAAGCCATCATTAATCTGCCCGCAGCCAGTAACAGCTTTACACCCCTGATGGTTGCCACCTGGTATCAGAACCCGGAGATGATCCGTTATCTGCTGACTCTGGAGCACATCAATCCACTGATGAAAGACCAGTTTGGGCGCACTGCGGCTCAGTTCCCAACCGTGGCCAACGGCCAAACAGAACTGCACCCGGTAGATAAAGAAATATTGGCGATCTACGACGAATACTTTGCCAAGCGTAACGCCTATATCGAAGCAAAGTTTGAGAGCGATGGGATCACCCCTAAACATCTACCCGCCGATGTGAACCTGCGTATTCCCCATGGTACAGGGCGTGATTACCATACCGCGCTGCTGGTGGCGTCACTGGTGGGCGATGTAGAACTCTACGATCGTTTGAATGGTATGGGTGCAGATATCACCGCACAGGGTGAATATATGAAAGCGGTAGTGGCCCATAAGGCAGGTTACCAAGGGCATGCGGAGATTATGCGGCGCATTGTGCAGCATCCCGATTTTGACAAGATCAAAAACGCCCAGGGGCCAACCAATGGTTACACCCCATTGCACGATGCCATTTGGCATGGTCATACCGAAACCGCCAGGATCCTGATCGATGCGGGCGTGGATACCAGTATCGTCGCCTGGGATGGCATGACACCGCTGGACCTGGCCAAAAAGCTGGATTACACCGATATCGTGGTGCTGTTGGAAAAAGCAGAGTAAAGGTGAAAGCTGCAACGAAAAAGCCGAGGTCTAGCCTCGGCTTTTTTACTTAAAAGCAGCTGTATATAACACTGCATTGATTTTCGCCATTTCTGGAATTGCAGTGCATAGCGGTTGGGCCACAACTCGATTGCTCATATCCACCTACGGAAACATCAAAATTGCCAGACAAATAGTCTGCCATCCGCTCTAGCTGGATAGGATCCGCAAACTCATAGGTCCTTGGAACGCCACGTATAGTATCTGGAATAAAGTTTCCGCTACAATCAGTAGCTGAGCCAGGTTTTGGCATAAATGTCCGGATTGATGGTTCGGGAGTGACGGTTAATGAGGAACCATTAGAAAAGCGGATTGTCCGCTCGTAAGATAGGTTACTGAGGCTAAATTCTTTACCCACGCTTGCCCCTTTGTTGCTAAAGGCAATTTGCAAGCTAGCTGCCTTAACAATCTCGTTCCAATGCGTCATTACTTCATTTATGTATTTGGAAGCTATCCAGCTGTCATACATATCCCCACGCAATGCAGAATCTCGCATTACATCCAGCGCATCGATACCTAAATTAGCATTGCATTTGTTGTCGCTGGGGCTTCCTGTATAAGGAGTTTGAGATAAGGTAGAGCCGGGATGTAGCCTTTCTATTGCGTCGATAACTGTTGAAGCGCTCTCGCCGACTACTGCATCTGCCTCCTCCTTTGCACGCCACATTTTTGATGCCAATGAGGCTATATCGCTGGGATTCGATACTCTCTTGATAAACACATCGTCCGACTCTTTTTCTCTGAATCTTGAGTATTGGTTTAGTTGGTTATTCTCAAAGTCTACGACGTAGTAATAGCCATCCATAGTCATAGACTTTATTTTGCTCTCTTTAACAGACTCGGAACAATCATCGCAATGAATTAAGTTTTTTGCTGCGTGTGAATGATTGATGATGCTTGAAAAAAGTGTAAGAGCAACAAGGCTAATGATTCTCATAAGTCAATCTTCCTTCCTTAGTTGATTGAGTGGTTACCCTGCGAAAAAGTACTGTTGTTATAAAAGCCTATACTACTGGAATTGTTGATTCTAAATAGTGGTATTGGAATTCCACCTGGTTGCTTGGATCTTTATCAACAGATTTTCAATGTGCACCCCAGTTTAGTTTCTGGTTACACGCTGTTTTTTAGCAAACTTGTGCGCCGAGGTATAGGCGCACAAGATATGAATACTGAGTTAAGACTCTTAAGTCTCTATACGGTTTTGTTAAGGCTTTAACGCCAACGCCTTATCAATATCTTCAGCAGTGTGACGGTTGCGTAGTTGCTCCCACTCCTCGCCCCAGGTTTTGTTGACTATCGCACCGCGCTTTACTGCCGGACGTTCGGCTAATTCGTTGGCCCAACGAAGCACGTTTTTATAGATAGCAACGTCCAAGAACTCGGCAGCGTCATACAGCTTGCCCAGCACCAGATTGCCGTACCAGGGCCAAATGGCCATATCGGCAATGCTGTATTCATCACCGGCGATAAAGCGGTTGTCTGCCAGCTGCTTGTCTAATACATCAAGTTGGCGCTTGGTTTCCATGGTAAAGCGGTTAATCGGATATTCGAAATGCTCCGGTGCGTAGCTGTAGAAGTGGCCAAAGCCGCCGCCCAAATAAGGCGCTGAACCCTGCAGCCAGAACAGCCAGTTCATCACTGTGGCGCGCTCGGCAATGGCGGTAGGCAGGAAGTGACCATACTTTTCTGCCAGATAAACCAGAATAGAGCCAGACTCAAAAACAGAGATAGGGTTGTCGCTGGAGCGGTCAACCAGGGCGGGAATTTTGGAGTTAGGGTTCACTTCAACAAAGCCTGACGAGAACTGGTCCGCCTCGCTGATATCAATCATATGGGCGTCGTATTCTGCGTCAGATTTACCCAATGCCAGTAGTTCTTCGAGCATGATAGTGACTTTCTGGCCATTGGGAGTACCCATGGAGTAGAGCTGAAGTGGGTGCTCACCTACCGGTAGTTCCTGGTCGTGAGTGGCGCCGGAAACAGGGCGGTTGGTTTTGGCCCATTTACCGCCAGTGTTAGGGTCATAAGTCCAAACTTTAGGGGGAGTGTATTGGTCTTTCATGATCATTCCTGATTCGATATTAATGCCAGAGTCGCGTTACTCAGCTGACCGCTTAACTCTTACTTATCTTTCTTAAATTTGGTTTTCAATCGGCGGAAAGTTCCATGAACCGACGCCGGAACTCTGCATCTGCGCCGTTAATTCGAGATGTCATCAGATTGCATCGCAGGTCGCAGCAGCTGTGAAATCAAGGCTCTCAGTTTTGCTGGCTTAATCACTTTGCGCATAAAGTGATAGCCCTTGTTTCGGGCTTTTTGCGGTAAACCTGCTTCGCCCGCGGCGGTAATTAACACGCCAGGTATCAGCACATTGCTGTCTTCGCGCAACTTGTCCATCAACTCCAGACCGTCGAACTCGGCTTCCAGCTGATAATCCACCAGCATCAGTTGTGGTGTGAAATTCTTTATGGCGCTCAGCGCTTGCGTGGGAGAAGAGGCCTGCGTCACGACACAGCCCCAGCTTTCCAACAGCGCGACCATGCCCTCTAGTACCGCCCGTTCATTATCGATACAAAGCACCTGTGCACCTTCAAGCATATTGGCGGGGGCCATGGGGGCTGCCACCTGAGCTTGGCTGGCGTCGCATGGCTGACATATTGGCATTGCCAGCGAGAAGCGGGTGCCACGGCCGGGTTCGCTGAATAGCTGCAGTTTCTGTTTCATCACTGCCGCCATGCCCGAGGAGATACTCAGGCCCAACCCAAGGCCATGATCGCTCAGGTTGGCAGTAGACGTTGTTTGTTCATGTGCCAGACGGGTAAAGGGTTCGAAAATCGAGGCCTGATCTTCCAGTGCGATACCGGGACCATTATCCATCACCACTAACAGCACATGGTCACCCCGACGTTTAATGCCTAACAGCACTTTGCCACCCTTGGCATAACGAAACGCATTGCCCAACAGGTTTTGCAGAATACGCCTCAACAAACGAGGGTCTGTGGTGATGCAAAGCTCACTGGAACGATGGTGAAAACTGACGTTATAACTGGGCGCCAAGGCGCTGAACTCAGCTGACAGAGAATCCAGTACCGTGCTGATTTTGACGCAGCTAAGCTGGGGTTTGAGTTTGCCACCTTCCAGTTGCGCCACTTCAACCAAGTCCTGTAGCAGATCTCCAGCATGTTCCAGCGACTGCATTAGTTTACCCATCAGCCCTTGATGCTCAGTGGAAAGGTCGCCGCGTTCTTGCAGTGTTGTCGCAAACAGGCGCGCGGCCTCTAAGGGCTGCATCAGGTCGTGGCTGACTGCTCGCATATATTGGCTTTTTTTATTGTGGGCCCGTTCAGCGATCTTCTTCTGACGGCCTAACTCGCTGTTTGCCAGCTCCAGCTCCGAGGTTCTTAGCAGCACACGTTGCTCCAAAACCTCATTGGCGGCTTTCAGAAACTTCTCGGCGCGGCGGAAATCGGTGATGTCACTGAAGGTCATCACAAAGCCACCATTGGGCATCGGGTTACCCTGGATCTGGATCACCCGGCCATTAGGCTGTTCGCGCTCGGAGCTATAGGGTGTTCCGCGCTTCAGATGTTCGAGGCGTTTATTCACATGGTCATCAACTTCGCCGGGCCCACACAGACCACGCTCAACGTTGTAGCGGATCAAGGCTTCGATCGGCTGGCCGATTTTGACCAGTGATTCGGGATAGGAAAACATCTCAAGATAACGATGGTTCCAGGCCACCAGCCGGAGTTGATCATCGATCACCGAGATCCCCTCGCTGGCATTTTCGATCGCACCTTGCAGCATCACCTGGCTGAACTGCAAACGTTCACTGGAGGCGTCTTCGATCAGGCGAGCTACGTCATCAACAAGTAGCTCGCGGCCTTCAATCAGCGAGTCCAGCAATAGGCGGGCCGAAGAACTGCCCATCACACTGGCCATCAAACGTTCGGTATGGTTAAACCAGATCTGCGGTTGTTTTTTCTGCTCCGGTGTTAGGTGTTGCTCCAAATCGGCAAAACTCTCATGAGCTTTGTCTTCACCGATAAAACGCGCCGCCAGGGCTTCCAACTCGCGGCGGGAGACCTGTTTATGTTTGGCAGGCAGACTGTCTGGTTCATGGTGTTCAAGGAACTGGCCGATCTGAATGCGCTCAATCACTGACGGGCGGGTTAACTGACTACCCAGCCAGATCCCAAACAGGTTCAGCAGCAAACTGATAATCGTCACGGTAGCGGCCGAATCTGCCGCAATACCGAGGGTTTGACTGGAGATCTGCACCCAGCCGAAATGAGGCAGTACCAGCAGTGCCAGCCAGCAGCCCAATCCCAGCATCAAACCCAGAGTAACCCCCGTACGGTTAGCTTTAGGCCAGTAAAATGCGGCCATCAGTGCCGGGGCCAACTGCGCCAGCGCACCAAAGGCCATATTGCCTAATGATGCCAAAGTATCTGGCGGCGATAACCGGTAGGCAACATAGCCCAAAACGATCACCGCCACGATCAATGATCGGCGCAGATTCAGCAGCCAGGTTCGGAATCGTTCAGAGCTGGTATTGCGCTGCTCTTCCCAGCGCCGGAACAGCAGTGGCATCAGCAATTCATTGCTGATCATGGTGGCCAGTGCCAGCACCGATACGATCACCATTGAGCTGGCTGCGGAGATAGTCCCCAGGAAAGAGAGGATCATCAGGTTGTCTGCGCCAATCACTGTGGGCAGTAACAGGGCATAACTATCCGGCGCCACATCAGGACTTAATAAGGCCTTACCTGCCAAGCCGATGGGAATCGCGAAGATGGCGAACAGTGCCAGATAAAGTGGGAATAACCAGCGTGAACTGCGGGTATCACGGGTATGGCGACACTCCACCACCATCACCTGAAACTGGCGTGGCAAACAGAGAAATGCCGCCATCACCATCACCAGCGACGCCAGAAAGCCGGGTAGCTGCTCGGCAACATTCACATTCTCATAGCTGGTTTTCACTATCTCTGCGGTTGACATTGTTGTTGCAGGTCCAGCGCTCGCCGTATGGGGCTCACTCAACAGCAAGTAAGTGCCGATGCCGCCCACCATCAGGAAAGCACCCAGCTTTAAAATCGACTCAAATGCCACCGCCAACATCAGTCCCGGATGGCGCTCGGTGACCGAGATATTGCGCAGGCCAAATGCCAGCGTGAATATCGCTAAAAGAGCGATCACCACCAATGCTGCGAACTGCGGCGACGCAGACCCCGGCGCCACCGTCAGCCAGCTCTGTACAATCGCTTTAATCTGCAGCGCGATATAGGGTGTGGTGCCGAACAGGGCAACTACAGTCACCAGCATCGCCACCGGCTGTGACTTGCCAAAACGGGCGGCGATAAGGTCAGCAATGGAGGTAATGCGCAGTTTGTGACTGACCCGGATCATCCGTTGTATTAACGGCCAGGCAAACAGAAACAACAGGATCGGGCCGATATAGATTGGCAGGTGGGCCAGCGGATCATTAGATGCCTGTGCAGCCGTACCCAAAAAACTCCATGATGAACAGTAGACCGTGAGCGACAGTGCGTAGATCCAGCCACGCCAACGACCACGTAAATTGATAATGCGACGGTCACCCAGATAGGCGAGCAAAAACAGCAGCCCGATATAACCGATGCTAAACAGCATCAGCAGCCAGTGGGACAATTGCGATTCAGGTACGGCAGCTGGCGGCATATAGGTGTCGTCTTTCCTGTTTGGGTGAATGCATCGTGGTTTTAAAAGCTAGATGAACAGATCGCTTACCTGGCTGAAATTAAAGCAGAAGTTTTTACCGGCTGCTGGTAGCCATGACTCAAAAGTGCCAGAAACAGTTCGCCGCAGGCGATCGCATCGGCCAACGCGTTATGGCCAAAATGGGGTGGCAGGCCATAGTCGTGTCTTAGCTCACTCAGGCGCAACCGACGCAGTGGCTGATGCGGGTGTTGTTTACGTTGCAGATACGCGCCCATCTCCAGGGTATCGATGAAAGGCAGTGGCATCTTCACGCCCCACAACTGCTGGCTGGCCTTGCGCAGAAAGCCCAGATCCAGATGGGCGTGATGGGCCAATAACACTTTGCCGGTGGCCGCCTCGAAAAATGCCTCCATCACCTGTGCCAGAGGTTCACCTTCGGTCAGCGCCTGATCTGTCAGTTGATGGTGTACCGCGCTTTCGCCTACGCCGCGCTGAGGTTTAACCAGCCACTGCTTGGCGCCACTTAAATTAATTCCCAGCGCTGTGATCGGCACTATGCCCACGGCGACAATCTCGCCATCGTCTGGGCTCAGCGATGTCATCTCCAGGTCTACCGCCAGCAGCTCGGCGTGGGCGATCTCACCATGTAGCGAAGGCTCTAACTGTTCAAAGAATTGATAAATAGGCGCGGGCAGGTTGTCCGGCAATCGCCGCTTCTTCCATTTCTGCCAATAGCTCCAGAGTCCGGCGGGCAGTGGGTGGAAGCCGCTCATTGCTGACGGCCTCCAGCAAACTTGGTCAGCGCCGCCTGCTGGGCACGGTCGATGATCGCGAAGATATCTTTCAGCTGGTGTTTCTCAAAATGGGTGAGTGACTTCACTGGTACCAGATTATCCAAAGGTAATGACTTCGCCAGACGGGTGATCTGAAGTGTCAGTCGCAGGCTATGCAGGCGCTGAAAACCTAATAGCAGCTCTTCGGCATCTTCCTGAGTTAAGTGGGGGGAGCCCTGAGCCTGACGCACACGCTCCACCGTCGAAGTGGCGCAGAACTCACTGCTGGCAGTCGCAAAGCCATAAAGTCGAGCCAGTTCGGTTAACTGGAACAGGCCGCAGCGTTTTAGATCCAAGCAGGCCCCGCGTTCAGGATCTTTCTCGGTCTTAAGCTGACCAAACACCCCAAGCGGTGGTGGATAAGCAGCTGCGTTTTGTGCCAATAAACCCAAGAACAGCTGATTGCTGCTGGCGCTATCAGCGATATGGGCCATCAGCAGATCTGCCAACCCCATCTCGCCCGCCAACGGCCGCAGGTCGAAGAAGGTAGAGACTTTCAGCAGCGCGTTAGGCGTAGGCGTCGAAAGCCAGCCACTGAACTTTTCCTGCCACTGTGCCAGCGTCATCCGGTGCTCTGGATTGCTGGCCATGATATCGCCGGGGCACTTGGCCAGGCCGCACTCATACAATCCTTCACAGACCCACTCACTGAGTTGGGCGAAGTATCTGTCTTCATCCACCTGAATCGATTCAGCACCCGTGCTGTCGGTATTTGCGAATAGCAGGCCATTATCCTGATCACTGGCCAGATGCAGCTCTTCACGGGCATGGCTACCAAACACCAACCAGCAATAGGGGCGGGGAGGTGGGCCAAAACGCGCTTCGCCCAGCGCCAACAAACGTTGGGTTACAGCGTCATAGACAGTGGTTAGGATCTTACTGATGCGATCAGCGCTGAGCTGAGCGTCTGCCAGTTGCGATAAAAAGGTGGGCACACGTTTGCAGCAACGGATGATCCCTTCCAACTCTGTTTGCCGCATGATCTCGGCAGCAATAAAGATCGGAGACTGTTGCTGTAGCTGCATCAGATCGGTTGAGGTGATCACGCCAACCAGCGCGCTTTCATGGGGCATGCTGGATGTCTTACCCACTTTCGATGTGGTCGGATGGCGCTCGACAATGGGCAGGTGATGTACCTTTTTCAGCGCCATCATCAGCAATGCATCCATCACCTGCTGGTCAGCATAGATAGTCTGTACCGGTGTGGTCATCACCTCTGCCACCGGGGTGTCTGTCGGTAACCCATTGGCAACCAGCCGCGCCCGTAGATCCCGGTCGGTGATAATCCCGCGCAGTTCACTCTGTTTAACGACCGGAAGGCAGGAAACATGCAGCTGGCTCATCAGGTGCGCCGCCTGCTGAGCGCTGGCATCCGGGCTGATGGTAATGGGCGTGCGGCGAGCAAATTGCTGCAACGGCAGATTCAGTACCTGCTCCTGCACGGGCGCTTCTACGTGATGCAGGTAGCGGTGGCGACTCTGTTTAATAAAGTGCTCAAACGCGGGATATTCATTAGCGAGGGTGTTTACATGTTCACTGCCCAGCCGATACACCAGCGCATCCTCCACTATGGTCAGGTGGGCTTCGTCAGGCAGGCCCGCCAGGGCATGGCCAAAACAACCGGTCTCTTCCAGCTGGTCGTAAAGTCGGTGGTTGCTGTCATTGATTTTGGCAACCCCGGTACGAAGCCAGTACAGCGCGTCATCTTTCAGCCGTTCACTGTGGTCGCCCGCTTTCAGGTAGTGAATTGTGAAGTGATGCACGTACTCAGGTAACACGGCTTCCGGCAGGGCCGGGAAGGGTGCCGCCTGCTGCATAAACTGAACTATCTCCGGAAAGTGGTCCGGATCAGTCATAGGATCGCCTCGCTTTCTGGTCGTGTTAGAAATCAGATAAGGCCCGGGGCTACATGGGCATAGCCGCCGGACCTTTTGATTTTTCTGTGGTTCACATACTTAAGCTTAGTAAACCTCAATTAAGCCAGCTTAGTGCTGATGTGCTTCGCCTGCGCCTTTCGGGAAGCGAATGCTCTCAACCATATGCTGTACGTCTTCTGGTACAGGCTGAGTAAACTTGCTCACGGTCAGCGCTACCACAAAGTTCAGCAACATACCCAGGGTACCAATGCCTTCAGGCGAGATACTGAACAGCCAGTTCTCAGGCACATTGGCCGCCGGGTTAACGAACTTGAAGTAAACGATGTAGGCCGCAGTAAACAGGATCCCCGCCAGCATGCCGCTGATAGCCCCTTCCTTATTCATGGACTTCACGAAGATCCCCATGATGATGGCCGGGAAGAAACTGCTGGCAGCCAGGCCGAAGGCAAAGGCGACCACCTGCGCCACAAAGCCGGGTGGATTAATACCGAAGTAACCAGCCACACAGATAGCCGCGGCAGCAGCGATACGCGCAGCAAGCAGTTCCTGTTTATCGGTGATATTGGGCATCAGGTTGCGTTTCAGCAGGTCGTGGGATATCGAGGTAGATATCACCAGCAGTAAGCCTGCCGCCGTGGAAAGCGCTGCCGCAATACCGCCAGCAGCCACCAGTGCCACCACCCAGTTGGGAAGCTTGGCGATCTCTGGGTTTGCCAGCACCATGATGTCACGGTCGATCTTCATCTCGTTACGCTCATCCGCCGCGTAGAACATCTTGCCGTCGCCGTTTTTATCTTCCCACGCTATCAGGCCTGTCTCTTCCCAGTTCTTAATCCAGGAAGGGGCTTCACTGTAGTTGGTTCCGGTCATTTCCGGGCCGTTGATGGTATTGATCATATTTACCCGGGCGAACGCAGCGATAGCGGGGGCCGTGGTGTAGAGCAGGGCAATAAATACCAGTGCCCAACCGGCGCTGATGCGAGCATCTTTCACCTTAGGCACAGTAAAGAAGCGAACGATTACATGCGGCAAACCAGCAGTACCTACCATCAACGCGGCCGCAATAAAGAACACGTCAATGGTACTTTTCGTCCCCTCCGTATAGGCATTAAACCCGAGCTCCTTCGATAGTCCATCGAGTTTATCCATCAGGTACACCCCGGGTTCATTGGCCAGTTCGGAGCCCCAGCCAATCTGAGGGAAGAAGCTGTTGGTCATCAGAATTGAGATAAATACCGCAGGCACTAAATAGGCAAAAATCAGCACGCAGTACTGAGCCACCTGGGTATAAGTGATGCCCTTCATGCCGCCCAATACCGCATAGAAAAACACAATGGTCATACCGATAATCACACCCACGGTGATATCGACTTCCAGGAAGCGACTAAATACCACGCCAACGCCACGCATCTGCCCGGCGACATAAGTGAAAGAAACGAAGATGGCACAAATCACCGCCACAGTACGGGCAGTTTGGGAGTAGTAACGGTCACCGACAAAATCCGGCACCGTAAACTTGCCGAACTTACGCAGGTAGGGGGCCAGGCAAAGCGCCAATAACACGTAACCGCCGGTCCAACCCATCAGGTAAACACCGCCGTCATAACCCATAAAACTGATCAAACCCGCCATGGAGATAAACGACGCTGCACTCATCCAGTCGGCAGCCGTAGCCATGCCGTTCGCCAATGGGTGAACACCACCACCGGCCACATAAAACTCTTTGGTTGATCCGGCGCGGGCCCAGATCGCGATCCCGATGTAGAGCGCAAACGAGAGACCCACCAGAATAAACGTCAGTACTTGAATATCCATCTCATTACTCCTCGTGTACGCCGTACTTTTGGTCCAGCTTGTTCATCTGCCAGACATAAACAAAGATGAGTGCAACGAAGACATAGATGGAGCCCTGTTGTGCAAACCAGAAGCCCAGCTTGAGTCCGCCGATGCGGATTTCGTTCAGCGGTTCAACCAGGAGGATGCCGAATCCGTAGGAGACAACGAACCAGATACAGAGCAATACCAGCATCAATCTCAGGTTGGCTTTCCAGTAGGCCGTCGCGGCCTCTTCCGATTTAAATGCCATTCCTTCCCCCGTTACTTTTTTAGTGGTTATTGGCAGTGAACCAAATCTAGACCCTGCAACAGAATGGCGGTATTGGACTTTAGTCGTATGGGGGATGGGTAGATGGCTAACGTTATGTTTTATATTGTTTTTGTTAGTCCAGGCTGCAGAGGTAAGTGTGCTTTCGCTGTCGCAGGTATAAATAGGCTTCTGCGTCTGCACCCTTGTTAGGGTCTTGCTCGCCCAAGACCCTAACAACCCAAGGCGCCCCCACCAAGCGCTGTTCACTTCCCTTAGCCAGCTCTCCTGGCGGCACACAAAGACAGCACTTCCCTGTGCTGACTTTGTTCACTCGGCGTCCTGCCTCGTGACCTTGCATAACTGTCACGGTCAGTGCGCTTGAAGGGGGAGTTAACTCGTAGCTGGCTAGGGGACCAACCCCCTTCTATGTGCCCGAAGCGAAACCAAGCATTAGCGTGAAGACGGGCATGGATGCCCATCTTAGGCTCGTTAAACAGGGAGGTTTATCGAGCCGTTAGCTGAGACGCTGGTGAGAGCGGAGGATAAGCACATAGGCGGGGCGCACTCTCTGCCGGAAAAGAATGGTTGTTAGGGAGTGAACGCGTATTCACTCCCTAACTTGTGCGCTGAAACAGTGGCGAGCAAAAGAATATGAAATCATTGCGCACAAATCCTGGCTCCAAAATAGAACAAGAAGAGCTTGCCATCCCTATTATCAACAAAACCTAAAAACAGATTCCCTATCCAGCCTGATTATCAATTCAAAGCTTGAAAATATAATGCTCGCCATCAACAACTGGGGGCACCACAGACCTGCGTGCTCCCCACGAACGAGGGTTAACCATGCATTACGAAGGTAAGATTTACCGCCCTTGGATGGAGGCAGATAGTCTACTTATTCAAACCACCCTGGGGTGTTCCAACAACCAGTGCACCTTCTGCACTATGTTCGATGACAAGCGCTTTAAGGTGCGCGATATCGACGATGTGTTTAAAGATATCGAAGAGGCGCGGCAGCTCTATCGCCACGTACCGTCAATCTTCCTAGTCGACGGCAATGTGCTTGCAGCCAGAACCGAGTTTTTGCTGAAAGTGCTGAACAAAATCACCGAGACCTTTCCGGAGATTGAGAACATCGCACTTTACGCGGGCTACAACGACATTCGACGCAAGTCTGTTGAGCAGTTGAAACAACTGAAAGCCGCGGGCCTGACCATGATCTACGCCGGATTCGAATCGGGCGATCCTGTGGTGCTCAAGCGGATCAAAAAAGCGCTGACACCCGAGCAGATCATCGAAGGTGCGGCTATGGCCAAAGAGGCCGGTATTCGTTTGTTAGCGTCGATTATTTTCGGCCTGGGTGGCAGAGAACGCTCCAAGGAGCACATTATCGAAACCACCAAGATCTTGAACCAGAGCGCACCGGAAGAGATCGCTTCATTGGCGCTGGCGCTGCAACCTGGATCTGAGCTAGAGAAAGAAGCGCAACGGGGAGAGTTTCATATGCCATCGCCGCTGCAGGTGCTGGAAGAGGAAGAATATATGTTGGCCAACCTGGATATCCCCACCTACTACTGGGGCGACCACGGCAACAATATTGCGTCGATGAAAGGCTGGTTACCTGAACATCAACAAACCTTCCTCAGCAAGGTGCAACACGAGATCCGAACCAACCCGATCACCCAGCAGAACGTGATTCAAACCTTCGCTTGGTAGTCAAAATGAGCCTCTCCCGAGGCTCTTCTTCGCCTTTTAGCGTTTTCTCATTGGCCAGCAATAGGAGGGGAAATCATTGTGCACAAATCTTGGTTCCGAAATAGAACAAGTAGAGCTTCACCCCATTATCAACAAAACCTAAAAACTGATTCTGGCAATTAGCTAATTATCAACACGCCGACTCGTAACTACCCTTATCGCTGTACCCAACACTATCGCCACCGAAAACCAGTTGAGGAAAGATTATGAGTTACCAAGGCTTTACCACATTCAATGCGGTCGCTGATGGCGGCATTCTTACCGTGACCTTCGACTTTGGCCCAGTCAACGTGCAGGGACAGGAGATGCTGGCCGATCTCAACACCCTGGCGCTGCGCCTTGAGCGCGACCGCGATATCAAGGTGGTGGTATTCCAATCCGCCAATCCAGATATCTGGGTGTGCCACTACGACACCAATCTGCTCAAAGATATGTCGACCGACGCGGTATCCCGCGATGAAGCAAAGCTATTGGACCTGCAAGCCGTACTGGAGCGGATCAGCAAACTGCCCCAAGCGACTATCGCCAAGCTGGAAGGTTATGCCCGCGGTGGCGGTCATGAGTTCGCGCTCGCCTGTGATATGCGTTTTGCTGCTCGCGGTAAATACAAACTGATGCAGATGGAAGTGGGCATGGGGATCTTACCTTGTGGCGGTGGCGCATCACGTATGGCTCGTCAAGTCGGCTTGGGCCGCGCACTGGAAATCATCCTCAGCGCCCGCGACTTTACCGCCGACGAAGCCGAAGCCTACGGCACCATCAACAAAGCGCTAGCGCCGGACGAAATTGGTGAATATGTCGATACCCTGGCCAAACGTATTGCCCAGTTCCCGGCTGAATCAATCAATGCCTGTAAGCAGATGGTGTACGAGTCCATCGACAAGCCAATTGAAGAAGCCCTGAAAGCTGAAGCCTACTGGCTATATCAGGCTACCAGCAAAACGGCGGCGATTAAGCGCTTCACCATCGCCGATGAAAAACAGATGCAGTTTGATATCGACAACCAGCACAACTGGCCAGATTTGGTGATGCAGGTTCAGGATATCAACTAACTTAAACATGCCTTGTTTACGACGGCTTATCAGTACTACGAGAGTACTGAGACAGAACTCAGCACTACGAGAGACTTAAGAGAGAGCGCAACATGCAGAAGACCATACTGATCACCGGCTCCACCGACGGCATCGGATTAGCCACAGCAAAAATGCTGCTGGCGCAGGGCCACCATATCCTGCTGCACGGCCGTAATGCCGACAAGCTAACCAAGGTGAAAGCCGAGTTGGCGTCATCCGCAGAAGCCAACGCAGCAGGTGGCAGCGTTTTAGGTGGCAGCGCTTCAGTTGGCGGTGTTAAAGGCTATGTGGCAGATCTCTCTGATATGGCCGGCGTTAAAACACTGGCCGCTGCAGTGGCAGCTGATCTGTCGGAACAAAACAAACCGTTGGATGTGCTGATTAACAACGCCGGTGTTTACAGCGTGCCCAACGCGCAGACACCTGACGGGTTAGACGTCCGGTTTGTGGTGAACACGCTAGCGCCGTATCTGCTTACGCAAAAGCTGTTACCTGTATTGGCGAAGCAGGGGCGTATCGTTAACCTGTCATCGGCAGCGCAAGCGCCTGTGGATACGAGTGCATTGCAAGGGCAGGGCAGACTCTCTGACGGTGCCGCCTATGCCCAGAGCAAACTGGCACTCACGATGTGGAGCATGGCGATGGCCGATGACCTGGCGGCAGAGAAGGGCGCCGACAGCCCAGTGATAGTCGCGGTTAACCCGGCTTCGTTTTTGGGAAGCAAGATGGTCAAAGATGCCTACGGCATGGCGGGCAACGACCTGAGCATCGGCGCAGATATTCTGACCCGTGCGGCCGTGTCTGATGAGTTCGCGGATGCCTCCGGCAAATACTTCGACAATGACGCGCGACGTTTTGCCCAGCCGCATTCTGACGCGCTGGATAAAACCAAACGTGACGCAGTGGTAGCAGCGGTTTCAAGCACCATAGACCGGCTAACTCGGTAAGTGGTGTTTAACGGTACTCAGTCAGCTTAAAAACCGATTGAACGTCGATTGCATAGCGAATGAATACCGACTGAGTACTGAAAGTGCGGGTAGGTGAGTGCAGGTTGACTATCATTAAATAAGCGCAGTTTTTGAGGGGAACACTCATGAATCGCTTGTTACTGGTATTGGTCGTCAGCCTGCTTACCGCCTGTGCATTTCAGCAAGAATATTCCACGCCCTCGTTTAATGTCGGCAGCCTGCAAGAAGGGGCATTAGAACAAGACGGACTGGCATTTCTGACACCCTCCACCGTTACCGGTCAGGAGGAAGATACCCAGGCATTGGCGCTGGCCTTTGCCACTGTAATGAAAAAGCAGCGCCCAGAGATCAAAGTGGTGAAGTTGTCCGGCACCTTAAGTGAAATTAACTCCCACCACCTCACGGACAGCTACAAGGCCATGTATGCGACCTACCGCGACACCGGTCTGCTTAATGCTGATATTTTGAAAACCATCGGCGAAGTCACCGGCACCCGCTATATGGTGCAGCTGAAACTCTCCACCTTTAAACAAACCGCTACCAGCCGTTTTAACCTGCTGGGCCTGCGTGTCAGCCAAACGAATAAGTCCAGCATCCGTCTGTTTATGCAGATCTGGGACAGCGAAACCGGCACCATTGCCTTTGAAGCCAGCCAGGAGCTAAACCAAGCCCGAGAAAGCTTTGATGAAGACCCCATCACCTTTAAAGCCACCGTAGACAAAGCGGCGGAGTATATGTTGGAGAATATGCCGTAGGGAGAGGCTAACGCGCTGATAGCGAACGAATACAGACACTTAAAGTGTGGCTAATGTAGCATTTTTGGATGTTGCATAGGGGTATATTGAACCAAATCGCCGAAAGGAAGTGGCGCACCTCTAATATGGACGTTTTCTTCCTTTCCTTAATTCACTTAGTTTGTCTCATCCGGTTTTCTGACTGATAGAAACAGCTAGGATGGTGAACTATGATGAAAAACCTATTTCAAAGAAAAGTGAGATAGGGGACATGCTTGGGATAGGCATACATGGATTCCTTAATCAGATCGTTCCTCCGTGTATATCTATTCAGTGTTAAGATCCTAACCTTTTTGACAATGAGGACGTTAAAATGAGAGAAGTAATAATTACAGACTTAACAAGATTCTCGACAAACGAAAACGTTTGTACTGCTGCTATTGATGTGAATACAGGTGAATGTCTGCGGCCTATGCCGTATTTGAAAAGTGCAAAGTGTGAAGAATTGGGGATACATCCAGGTGCAATCTTAAGGGGTGACCTTAACTTTCATACCTCCCCCTCAAGTCCTCATGTAGAAGATGCGACCTACACTAGTCTGACATTTCATGGAGCATGTAGTGGAGCACAATTTAAACAAGTGTTAGAAAACTCACTGACTAACTCGGTGTCAGACGGATTTGGAATTGACTTCGATGCCGGACAGAAACATATACCTCATGACCAAATAGTAAACTGTTCAATTATTACTGTTAAAATTTTACCTAATGAATTGAGCATTCATGAGGACCAGTTCAAGCCTGGAAAAATCAAAGCCACTTTCACTGATGGCAGTGGGCATAGATACAGTTATTTATCAATAACAGATCGAGGTTTCCATGATTATGCTAAAAGTCATCAAAATGACGGAAGACTGCACGAAGTAACAGACCTCATCTCTAGGCAAGAAGAAGTGTATTTGAGGATTGGACTAAGCCGAGTTTTTCAGGCTCCAGATGGAAGGTACGGTTACTGGTTGCAAGTAAATGGAATATATACGTTCCCCGACTTTCACGATGAGATTAGGACTTATGATCAATAATATTGATATTTTTACAATTGGTTTCACCAAAAAGAACGCTGAAACATTCTTTAAATTTCTAAAAAATTCAGAGGTCAAGACTCTCATTGACGTCCGTCTAAATAATGTATCCCAATTAGCAGGGTTCGCTAAAAGAGATGATCTTGAGTTTTTTTTGAGAGAACTTTGCGGCACAGATTATGTTCACTCACCAGATCTAGCACCGACTAAGGACATTTTAAATGCCTACAAGAAAGGTGAGATACCTTGGGAAGTATATGAGGATAAGTTCCTAAATTTGATGAGTCAGAGGAATATTGAGAAATCTGTAAAGCCAGCATTGCTAGATCATGGTTGCTTGTTGTGCAGTGAGCACGAACCTCACTTGTGCCACAGAAGGTTGGTAGTCGAATATCTTAATGAACACTCTGATTTAAATCTTAAAGTGAAGCACTTATTCTAATGGCTACAGTGTTAATTCTTTATCCTAGCCTTTTTAATTGTTATTCCAAGTTTGCCAGAAAAGTTGGAAAAATTACATCTAGTCTTGATGCATTTATTCTGACGTATCATCAAGATTCTAATGGATTTATTGAAAGGTATTGCCAAGATTTTGGGGTGACCTGCAGGGTTCGAAATAGCATGGGAGAAGGTAGTGTTACTCATGCTATTATTTTTGATGATGGTGAAGAATTTGTAGAAGAAACCATAAAGATAAAAGCTAGTGGGATACCTGTTAGACGAATCAAGATATTTATCACGCGTGTTATAAATATTAAGGTGGAAGCGGAGTATCAAAATCAAAAAAGCACACCCTATTACGAATACATTGGAAGAGGTTCTTATTGGGGTAATCCTTATTCAATATACGAAGACGGTGATGATCGTGATGAAGTAATACGAAAGTTCAAATATGATTTTGATTATGAAAAATTTCCAAATATTACAAAATCTGAGGTTTTTAAGCTAAAAGGTAAAAGGTTAGGTTGCTTTTGTAAGCCGGAGGCATGCCATGGAGACGTACTAGCTGATTTTCTTAATTCATGGGATGACGGCGAGTAGCGCTTAACATGCCCTTAAAGTCGGACATGGTAGTTGATTCGAGGCAGTAGACATCAAAGTCAAAGTACCCGACAGGACTTAGAGCGATAGCTGTTAGCCTTACTCGCAATAATGGCGCTGTTACTAGACAGCTTTCCACAGTGCATGGAGTTAACTTGACCACAAAGCAGTTCTGTCTCTGGCGGTTTTTCCTTGGTATTGGCGGTAGGCTCCCTATGAGAGTAATGGTACTCATCTTTTTTTTCTTAACCGCTGTGGTAAGTGCTTCTGATTGTCCAAGTTGGATCCCCCATCGAAACTATCAGCCAATCCCGGAGCTAGAAAAGGCATTTAAAATTGGCCAGGCGTATTACTTGGCGAATGTCGCCAAACCAGAGAAGCCCATTGATTATGAATACAACGCGTATGTCTTCGAGGGGCATTATGTGATTGTTATTACTCCCTTGCACAGAGTGGATGGTGGGTATGCAGTCGTTACTGATGGCGACCAATGCGTATACATCACTCAATCATTGCTTGTGAAGGGTGTGAGGCAATGTATGGCGCCCGTTGCCGATTTAATGACAAAGTAATGCCTGGCTGGATAAGTCATGGAAACAAGTTTTTTCGCTAACGTTCGGTTGGTGCTAGTGCATTAGGTTTTGGTGAGTAAATGGACTTAAATGAAAAGTTGAAATCGACCCCTCTAAGGTGTTTGAGCGAATTTATCGCGACAGATGCGCCTGATGAAATCACTGCTAACGTCGGTATGGGTGACACGTTTGTCGTGAAATCAATCTCATGCACTTGTGGATGTGAAAACATGCTTCTGAAAGTATACAAGTCAGAAGAGGTCACAGGTTTCTTTAGAAAGAAGACGATCGCTTCATACTGGGCGCCGGCGTACTTGAAATGTCCTGAGTGTGGTGCCGAAAAGTTGATATTCGATCCGAGAAAGCATGGATGGGATGGCGAGATGGGAGAGGACTGTTCAATTACAGAGCAGGGCCAGCTAACTAGCTTTTCTGATACACCAGGCAAAGTTTACGTTTGTTGCACATTTCAAGGTGCTGAAAACTATGAAGAGTTAGTTTCCGAAGGCGTTAAAAACCCTCAAGACTACTTCGATACGTTTTCCTTGTGGTTTGGTCAAAGTCCCGAGTGCGTATTCGAATATGAATGCGCATAGTAAGGCTAGTCCAGCACGGCTGGTTAGACTTTTTGGATGTCATAAGCGTAAGGATTTTCACCATTGAATAGAGCAAATTGCCTGTTTGGGTTACTCATTGTCCTGCTATTGGGCTGTAGTGACGAGCGAAAGGTAATGGAATGTGCAGAGCTCTCATTGGGAATAAGTTTTTCTGAGGTGGAACAGATCTCCGCCGTCGCATTCACTGGTGAGTACTACCGGAAACTTGGCGAAGCGTACCCTGAACTTTCAGGAAAACTTGCCAGCCTGATTCAGGTAAAAGAGATCCAAAAACTATCTACCGACAAGGGCTTGGAAAACCCAAAGATCGAAATCTGTGTGGCATCTGAAAGTGGCACTGTGGGTGATCCTGTTTCTGTCGAGATTGTTCGCACAATGTTCAACCACTTGGCGGACGTATCGGAGCAATTCATCAGTCTTCACTATGAACAGCAGGTTGAGATAGAAAGATATGACGCCGTAGGTTCGTCGTCTGCACAACCACCGATAGGTGACAAAGATAATCGGTAACCTAGCCTCTGGCTGCTCGCTGTATCAGGAAAAAGAATAAGTACCATGGAAGAAAACATCGATTCAAAAGAGCATGGCGTAACCCCGCAACTATTTAAACAGTGGCGCTCCCCGCGCTTTGGGAATTCAAATCCCCAAAAAATAGAATCTACTGTGTGGGAGTGGTTGGTGCATTCAAAACTGTGTGGCTATTTATCGACACAGAAGATGGATGGCCCTTCTCCTCTCGATGAAGGTCCGACATGGAGTTTTGACCGTTTTGGACAAACCAAAACTCAACTTCCCGATGGACGCATCGTGTATGTAGGGGGGGAACATGAAGATCATTACGATCCTGACTTCCATATCTATAACGATGTAATCGTCGAGCATCCAAATGGAGAGCTCGACTTCTATTGCTATCCAAAAACCGACTTTCCACCGACAGATTTTCATACCGCAACGCTGATTGGCAGTAAAATAGTGATAATCGGCAGCCTTGGATACCCACAAGAAAGAGTACAGGCTTCAACTCAGCTTTATCTGCTAGATCTGGACAATTTTAAAATTACCACGATTGCCAGTTGTGGTGAATCGCCAGGATGGATTCACGGCCATGAAGCTACTCTCGATACCAGCCAAACCTCCATCACCGTAACAAAGGGATTAGTTGAAATTGAATCAGGTTCGCCGATGAGAGAAAACATCGATGACTGGAAGCTGGGTATAGAAAGTTGGACTTGGCAGAGGCTAACTGATCGACAATGGCCCCGCTGGGAGTTAACTAGAAAAGATAAAGCCAGAAATCATGTTTATGATATTCGGCGAGCGCTATGGAGCCATGAAGTTAACTGGAAGGAAGATCACCAAGAGGACATGGCGAGATTAGAGAAATCCATGGGGTTCAGCGTTGACTTCAATCTGGTGAAGACGCTTTACCAATTTGATTTTCCCCATGAAAGCCTTGTTGAGGATGAAGAAGAGTACAATGTCTATTGGATATACGTTGATGGTGTTCGAGTGCGATTTGTAGAAAAAATGCACTGTCTTACCGTTACAGTTGAAGGTTCGCTTAGCAACCAGACTCTAACCTCTATGAAAGAACAACTCATCTCGAATCTTAATGAGTTAGAAAGATCAGAATGGACAATCAACGAGTATTGAAACCGCCGTTTGGGAGGCTAACAGCGTCAGCCAATAAAAACGAAGCAAGCTTCTTGTGGGGGCTAGTCTCGCATAAATCATCATTAGAATAGTTTTTCTTGCGCATCTAGGTGGTTGATTTTTATGTGTATTTTAGGTTTTGAATGGGTAGAAAAATGTTCAGCGTAACGTTAAAGGGGTGGAGTGAGCCTCATCAGCACCCATCTGAGAGTTGTTTGCCAGACCACCTTTACTGCAGCGATAGCTTCCAATCTGTGAAACTAATGCAACTCTTGCGAGAAGTGGGGCTCAGATTAGCCGACAGTAAGAATGCTATCCACAATGTGATGTGTGGACATGACTTTGTCTTTGCAATTGAAGATGAACTCGTCGCAAAGAAGTTTGTATCACGAGCTAGGAAATACGGGGCGGAAGTCGAAATCTAATTCGTTAGCCCCCAGAAACAAGAAAGCGTGGTCGAACAATTACTCTCCTGTGTTTTAGGGCGTCATAGCGCCTCGCAATTCCCCTCGGAATAACCGGCCAGCTGGTATCTGTTTCCGTGGGAATTGACATTGAAAAAGCGCAGTGTGCCTTCAGAGTACAAATGAACAAAGCCTCGAACGCAGAGGTGGGTCTTTCCGGCCTGAGCCAATGAATGTAGCTCTTCTTGGAGGAGGTCTGTAGCAACATCAAGTTGGTAGGGGATTAGTGCCGTACCAATAAACTCACTGTATTTTTCCTCTGCATCAACCACTTCGAAAAAGGTACAGTTCCCGTCTGCACATTCATAGTTTTTGAGTGTTACTTCAAAATTGACCTCACTGCTTGACTGCTTTGCTCGCAGGTATGGCCCCAGATATGAGACTGACACTATGAGAAGTACGAGTACAGTGACAAGCGCAAGGATTGGCTTGGAATGTTTCATAGGGGAAAGTCCTTTATTTTCAATGTGGTTTCTTTGCTTCCAATCAATGGCCCCCCGCGAGTGTAATGGTCAATGATAGCTGATGGTACTCTCCGTTTGCCTTCAGCCAAATGGCCAGCCGCTATCAGAGTTCAGCAATCTCTATCAGAACATGGACCCGGATTGGCTTAATTAACGTCTTGTAACACGATTGCTTAAGGTGTTTGTGACGTTACTTTTGTTTGAGGTCGAAGCGCGCAAGCACTGGTCGTTAGCCGCTTTAGGGGCGTTCTCGCCCCGCTGTGATCTTATTGAAAACCACGTCAGCCTTACCCGCAAAGCCTTGCTGTTCCTGACAACCTCTCCGCAAACCCATATGATGATTAGCTTACCGCATTACTGAGTATCATCATGCTTTCCTGGCTTTGGCAGTTTGTTAAGTACTATAAAACCCGTTTGGCGATCGCCATTGTTGCGCTTGTCTTTACCTCGGCATTGACGCTGTCGTTGGGGCAGGGCATTCGGTTGATGATTGATAATGGCTTTGCCGCTGAGTCTTATGAAGGCCTGGCGTCGGCCCTGCAAGTCACGCTGTTGATTATTGTCGGTTTGGCCATTGGCGCCTATTTCCGGTTCTTTATGGTGTCTTGGATTGGTGAGCGGGTGGTGGCGGACATTCGTCGCCAGTTGTATGGCCGTTTGCTGAAACTGCCGCCGAGCTTTTTTGAAGATAATCTGGCGGGTGAAATTCAAAGCCGTGTCACCACGGATACCACCTTGCTGCAAACCGTGATTGGCTCCTCTTTTTCGTTTGCGCTGAGAAACACGCTCACTTTCTTGGGCGGTATTACGCTGATGTTTGTCAGCAACGTCAAACTCAGCCTGGTGGTGTTAGCGGTGGTGCCGTTTATTGTGTTCCCCTTGATTGTGATTGGTCGCAAGGTAAAGCGCTTGTCTAAAGACAGCCAGGACAAGGTGGCCACGGTCGGCGCTTGGGCCGGTGAAAGCTTGCAGCACATTAAGGTGGTGCAGGCCTTTACCCGCGAAGCGTTAGTGAGCCAGCAATTTGCTGATGGCGCCGAGGGCGCCTTTCAGACGGCGCTACGCCGGATTCGCTATCGTGCGTTTTTGATCGCCTTGGTGATGATTATGGTGATGGGGGCCGTCACTGTGATGCTGTATATCGGGGGCACCGATGTGCTGGCGGGTAACCTGTCTGCTGGTGACCTTTCGGCCTTTGTGTTTTATGCCATTATGGTGGCGGGTTCGCTGGCCGCCGTGACCGAAGTTTATGGTGATGTGCAACGTGCTGCGGGCGCTGCCGAACGTATACGAGAGCTGATCGCAACTGAGCCGGATATCCAAAACCCGGCCCAGACTCAGTCAGTAGATTTCAGCACCGATGGCCCGTTGATTGCCATTGAGAATTTGGCATTTAGTTACCCATCTCGCCCAGACCACAAAGCACTGGATGCCTTCAACCTAGAAATTCAGCAGGGTGAGCGTATCGCGCTGGTTGGCCCCTCTGGCTCGGGCAAATCTACGTTGTTTGATTTGCTACTGCGGTTTCGTGATCCGCAAACTGGCGGTATCAAGATTCAGGGCACCGATATCAGAGACATGGATTTGGAAAGCCTTCGGGACTCGTATGCGTTGGTGCCTCAGCAGCCGGTGCTGTTCAGTGCCAATGTGGTGGACAACATTCGGTTCGGCAAACCCGATGCCAGCCAAGAGGAAGTAGAAGCGGCAGCCAAAGCTGCCCACGCCCACGATTTTATCTTGGAGCTGCCAGACGGCTACAACAGCTTTTTGGGGGAGCAGGGCGTGAAACTTTCCGGTGGCCAGAAGCAACGGTTAGCTATTGCCCGCGCTATTTTGGCGGACCCAAAGATCTTGTTATTGGATGAAGCCACCAGCGCGCTCGATGCCCAGTCAGAGCATCTGGTTCAACAAGCGCTGGATGAGCTGATGAAAGACCGTACCACGCTGATTATTGCCCATCGCTTGGCGACGGTGGCCCATGTCGATCGCATCGCAGTGCTGGAGCATGGCAAGTTGGTAGATGTGGGTAGCCACAAGAGCTTGTTGCAGAGTTCACCCCTGTATAAGCGTTTGGCGGATCTGCAGTTTAAAACCCATGAGGCAGTGGAAGGCGAGGTTTAAAAGGAATTGCTGGAGTTAGGAAGCTTTGGTAAAGGTAATTGGAATTCAAGGAGTGAAACATGCCCAACGTTGATGTCAGGTCTTTGTCTGTTTGCATTCAGGCGTTGCAAACTGCGATTGCGCATAACAATTTCCTGTTTCAATCGAGCACCGTGGATAAGGATGATTACGAGGAGAGTTCCTATATGTTCGAATTGGAGCTCGCCAAGTTGGTAGAGATCTACAAGGTTGAAGAGGAAGCTGGTAATACTCAGATACCTTTGGAGTTGCTGCTTAAGCCACCGTTTGATGCACTGCTCTGATTCATCCCGCTACTTAAGGGCAAATAAAGTAGCTCTAGAATGCGGAGCATGTTGATAAGATAGTGGTCGAAAACCCTCAAAAACCCTCATTTGACGAGACAAAGAGAAACTTAATGGAAGGTACAAAACTGGGCGCTTTGATGGATCTGGCCGCGGATGCACAACGCCTGATTCAACATGACTACGAACAGATAGATCCGATTGTTGGCGCGCATACTCGCTTAAGAGAAAAGGGCATCCCCGGGGATGTGATGACAGTGGATTGCCCCCGGTCAGGCAAGCGTATTATCGTTATGCTGTTAGATGCTAATCCGGATCAAGTGGTTTGTACGTTTGGCTATAAAGACAAGGACGATACCGACGCGCACTTTGAGTTCTCATATGCCGATATCAATGCGGCGACCATCTATCACTGGATCGAGCGTCACTTTTCTTAGCCTTCTGATCTCCTGAGCTGCTGGTAAGAACAGTATTAAAGGGCTTAATGTTAGTCAGCCGAACAGCTTAAGTTGTTGAAGATTAGGGGGAATGCTATCTATTTTGCACTGTAGAGATTGTCGATAGAACTGGTCATTCAGCAGTTAGACTTGCGGGATTATGCTGTTTGTGAGCGAAATAGAAAAAACATAAACATCAGAAAGTTAGTATACCAACATTGCTGATATGCCAAGAAACGCTGGATAGGAAGTATGCCAAAACAAGTAACGTGTGGTGTCTGTACAACTACATCGAAAGCCAAGTTTAATTGGTCGTTTCCCGGTTTAAGGAAGTTTCATTGTCCTGGCTGTCAGACTGTTCATATCTTTGGCTTATCCATCATCACTAAGGTTTTGTACGGTCTGTTCTCATTGCTTCTTTTGTATGCAATTGCCATTGGCGTTGCCCAGCCAAGTATCTTGTTATTCGTGGTCGCCTATGCGTTTTACAAGGATCACATGATTCGTACCGAGCCACCCAAAGCGAAATTAGTTCAATAACCAATATTGGAAAAGGCGCTAAAGGAAAAGAGTCACCAATAGTTTTATGCACTTTTGATGGGGTATGTGATGAAAAAAGCAGTTGTGTATGTCGGGCTTGCTGTCACTTTATCTCTGGCCGCGTTGGCTTCGGGAGCCAGAACAGTTTGCATCTTTGTCGGCTCCTATAGTTTCTATTCATATAACTCTGCCTCTTTATCACTTGCCGCCATTGCATTGGTTTTTTGGGGGCTGTCGGTAAGGCGACTTTGGAAGCATCGCCGTTTATCCAAGTCGTTGCCCGAGCCAATGAAAATTGAAGGCTACGCTGACGACGGCAATCCTGTTTAACTGGAGACCGTCGTTAAACCTTACTTAGCGTGGCTTCCGCTGCCATTGCCCGCTTTAATTTCTTCATTCCTTTGCGGTAAATCACCCAGCTCATGATGCCTGCGGCGACATTGCCAACCAGTGCTCCCAGGAACATGCCATTCAGGCCGCCCAGTTGTGAACCGAGCCATAGGCAGGGCAGGTAACAGCAAAGCAATCGCAGCGCAGAAATAGAAAGTGCTCGCATCGATTTACCCATGGCATTGGCGACAGACACCATGATCATGCAGATCCCCAGCGCACCAAAACTAAATGGCACGCGCCACAGATAGTCGGTCAGGATATCGCTGACGGTTTGGTCTGTGGTCAGCAGATTGCCGATAGGGCTGGCCAGCGCAATGCCGATGAGGGCAATCAGCAGCTGCCAGACAAACACAAAACCAACGGCGATTTTGACTAGCAGATGGATCTTATCCAGCTCGCCAGCACCACGCAGACGGCCCACCATGGGCGGCATCGCCATGGTCAGTGCCAGTACGACGATAATGGAGAAAAATTCGAGGCGAGTACCAAGGCCCCAGGCGGCCACCACGGTTTCACCGTAACCGGCGACAATGGCGGTGGCAGCCATGGCAGAAATAGGCGGAATAAACTGGCTCATCATGGCGGGCAGCATGATGGCAACCAGCTGTTGCAGGCCGCTCAGGTTCTCTTTCAGGCGCAGTTTTAGGCTGACCCAGTGCTTGGCAAGGATCTTGGGGTAGATGATCACGCAACCCACCAGAAACGCACAGATGGTCGCCCACGCGGCACCGGCAATACCCATGTCGAAGGTAAAGATAAACAGCGGATCCAGGATCATGTTGATAATGCTGGTGACCACCATCACCACGCCGGGGGCTTTGGTATGGCCTTGAGCACGGTAGATGCTGTAACCGAAATAGAGCATGGCACCCAGCCAGGCACTGATCAGCCAGGGAAACCAGTATTCACGTACTGTGGGGTAAAGCTCGGGCTCGGCCCCGAGTAGTCTGAGCAGCGCTTCCTGATTAAACCAAATCAGTACACACAGCAGCAAGATAGACAGAAAGCCTACCGCGACCACCAGTGTGCCCAGTTGCCTAGCATGGTCCTCTTTATTGGCTCCCAGCGCTTGTGCGATCACCGCCGTAGTGGCGATACCGATACCAACCTGAATCCCAATAATCAGTTGATAGACAGGGATGGTGAAACCCACCGCAGCCAGGGGCTTAACGCCCAGTTGACCGATAAAGGCACTGTCGACCAGTTGGTAACTCATGATCGCCAACACGCCGATAATCATCGGCATAGTCATGCGGTAAAGCTGCACGGCGAGGGATTTGGTTTGGCTTGTCATCTGTTCTCTATTTCAAAAGGCCGATTGAAGGCGCTGGTCTCGTGTCATGGTTAATTGCTAAAGGCCCCTACTTTCGGGGCTCTGGCTTTAAAGGTCCTTATTTTCAAGGTCCTGATCCCAATAGGGCGGGTTACCATAGTATTCGGCAAAATAATCGATAAACGCACGCACCTTAGGGGCCAGCAAACGAGAGCTGGGGTATACCGCCCAAATAGCAGCGTCGGATACCAGCGGATAGTCGGTCAACACGGGCACTATCTCACCGCGCTTTAGGTGTTCATACACGATCCAGGTGGCACACAGGGTGATGCCCATGCCGCTGGCGCAAGCGTCTCTGACTGCTTCACCGTGGTCGGTTCTGAGCTTGCCCTGGGCTTTGATCACCTTGTGGCCATTGGGTGTGTCAAAGGTCCAACTATCCAGCCCCACCAAATGTACGCAGTTGTGCTGGTACAGATCATCGGGGGTTTGCGGCGCACCATGTTTTTCCAGATATTCAGGTGAGGCGCAGATAATACGCCTGTCGGGTGCCAGATTACGAGCGATCAGGCTGGAGTCTTTTAACGCCGAATCTCGGATAGCGATATCAAAACCGCCTTCTACCATATCGATAATGGTATCGGTCAGTCGCAAGTCGATGGATAGGTCCGGGTACTTTTCCTGAAAGCCTTTAAGCGCAGGTACCAGATGCATGCGACCAAACGAGGCGGGCGCAGTCACGCGCAGGGTACCGCTGGGAGAGGCTTTGCCTGCACCGACGGCGGCACGGGCGGCATCAACACTGCTGAGCACTTCTTCTGCGTGAGGCAGAAAAGCCTGACCCTCTTCGGTCAGTGACACTTTACGCGTGCTGCGGTGCACCAAGCGCACACCCAGGCTGTTTTCCAGCTTACTGATATGGGCACTGGAAACCGCGGGCGACAACCCCAGTTCAGCCCCTGCCTGACTGATGTTATTGGTGGCGGCGAGTCGAACGAAAAGCTTTAAGTGCTCAATATTCATTGTGATCTGGTTGGGACCTTGCTCGTAAGTTGGTTAGCTAACTTGTTGGTGAAAATCAGAGCGCATTCTGGGCATAAATCAGCGCGCACTCCTGTGCTCATAAAGGCCCTTACTCTCGTTGCCAACTATAGCCTGTTTATTATCAACAAAAAGTAAAAACTGATTATTCAAACATCTTAATTATCAAAATTTATATGTTGAATGATACTTATGCCGTCACTTAAATCGCAGCCAAAAAGGTAACGCACCCATGAAAGCATCCATCATTAACAGTTTCGGCAGTTCAGACGTTTTTGAGTTGGCAGATATTCCCACGCCCGAGCTAAAGCCAGGGCATGTGCTGGTGAATGTGGCTGCATCCAGCGTAAACACCGTCGACACCATGATCCGCCAGATGGGCGAAGACCTTAAACCACTGTCGCCTGAGCTTCCGGCGGTATTGGGGATGGACTTTGCAGGCACAATCACAGCGGTCGGCGAGGGCGTGACTGGCTTTGCGGTGGGTGATGAGGTTTATGGCTGTGCCGGTGGCATGGCAGACCTGCAAGGTGCGTTGGCGGAACAGATGTTGGCGGATGCTAGGTTGATTGCCCACAAGCCGAGCAATCTGTCGATGAAAGAAGCGGCGGCTATTCCTCTGGTGGGCATTACCGCTTATGAAGGTTTGGCGCGTGCCGGTACCAAGTCTGGCCAAAAGGTGCTGGTGCATGGCGGTGCTGGCGGTGTGGGCCATATCGCATTACAGTTGGCCAAACATATGGGCGCTGAGGTGTATGCCACTGGTTCTGGCGACGACAAGTTGGCGATGATTCAGGAGCTGGGCGCCACGCCAATCGATTACACCAAAGAAACCATCAGTGATTATGTTGCCAAGCACACTGACGGAGCAGGTTTTGAAGTGATTTTTGATTCTGTGGGCGGGGCCAATATGGCGAACTCGTTTGAAGCGGCGGCACTGAATGGCCAGGTGGCTTCGACGGTATCCATGGTGGAACTGGACCTGACCACAGCGCATTTCAAAGGCTTGTCACTGCATGTGGTGTTTATGCTGATCCCTATGCTGCACAACTTCCAGCGTCAGGCGCATGGCGAGATACTGGCTAAGCTGACCGAAATCGTTGAAGCGGGAGGCATGCGTCCGGTACTCGACAGCGAAAACTTTACCCTGGCAGAGGCAGGTAAAGCCCACGACCGCCTTAACAGTGGTAAAGCCATGGGCAAGGTAGTGGTAGAGATCTGAGATCGTTTATTTCGGATTCGTAGAAAGGGGACCTGATGGTCCCTTTTCTATTTCTGCGGATTAGTATTTTGGATTGAATGTGAGCAAGCGCATGCTTTAACAATCTCAGGTTTTTGTGAGTATGCGTCAGATCAAGCGATGACCCGTTCGTGACACTTTGATGACAACGTCTGGCGTAGAGTGTTTTCACAAGTATCTGATTACATGATAAAGGGAATCGCTCATGTCCGGTCTGAGTAAGCGCCGAGTTATCTCTCCCACGTTTCTGATTACGCCCATGGTGTTGGCATTGTCTGCCTGTGGCGGTGGTAGCAGTGGCAGTGATGATCCA
The DNA here is from genome assembly GCF_039544265.1 of Corallincola platygyrae. NCBI lineage: Bacteria > Pseudomonadati > Pseudomonadota > Gammaproteobacteria > Alteromonadales > Psychromonadaceae > Corallincola > Corallincola platygyrae. The sequence goes on from NZ_BAABLI010000004.1 coordinate 134,081, forward strand.
CCCCCGCCTCCTGCCCCAACGAGCTTTACTGTTGCTGGTGCCGTGTCCGGTTTACCGGACTTTGGTCAATTGAGAGTGGCCCTCAATGGTGGCTTGTCTGAGCCTGTGATGGTCGATCAGAACGATAGTACCTTGGGACAATTCAGCTTTCCTGACCAGTTCGAAACGGGCGATAGCTATGAAGTGACGCTCGCCGGCACGCCTTCTCGCACCAGTTGCACCATCACCAATGGTGCGGGTGAGGTAGCTGACGCAGATATCACCAATATTCAAATCGACTGTGCTCCTGTGCCACTTGCACCCAATGAACATACGATTTCAGGTCAGATCCAAGGCCTTGATGCCAACACCGGTGTTCAACTCATGCTCAATGGCGAGGAGCTACTAGAAGTCGATCATGATGGTCGCTTTATGTTCCAGACTGCCATGGTCGATTTTCAGGCGTATGAGGTTGAGGTTGAGCGCGATCCGGCCCGCCAAGAGTGCGAGGTTGAAAATGGTGAAGGCGTTGTTGAAGAAGGCAACATCGCAGATTTGATGGTGACCTGTGCGGGCGACGATTCGACCGATATCTTCGCTAGCGATCGTATGCACCGTTTCCGTATCACGATGACAGCACAGGAATGGCTGGCGTTTGTGTTGGATACCGAGCGTGCACGTTACACCAACCGTGATGCCCATGGTTGGGGTGGTTGGAATCTATGGACTCACAGTGAAGTGTACCGTGAGGTGTCGCTGGAGTATTTGGATGACAATGGTGACGTGATCGACCAGGTAGAGCACGTTGCATTTAAGATGCGTGGCAATACCAGCCGTCAGTGGCCTGAGGAGTGGTATCAACAAGAGGACGACAGCTGGACAGCGAAGCCTCGTCGTTTTCATTTCTCTTTGAAGTTTGACGAGAAGTTTGATGACGACGAGAGCGTGTATGCCTGTATCGATGATGCCGGCAACCCAGCAGCCGTCGATAACGACCACTGTAGTAATCGTGTCAGCCGGGATGTGCCCGAAGTTCCTGAAAACGATGACCGCACTTTTATGGGTGTCGAGAAGCTGTATTTCAAATTCAATAAGGACGACCCCAGCTACCAGCGTGAAATGCTGGCACACGATGTTCTGAATACAGCGGGAGTTCCTACCGGCCGCATGGCTCATGCCAGTGTTGAGCTAGTGATCACGGGGACGTCTAGCGAAACCCTATACGGCCGCCAACTGCCGCAGACCTATCACATGGGTGTGTTTATGATGGACGAAGCGGTTGATAAGCCTTTCCTGAAACGCTACTTCGGCAAAAACGGCTACCTGTTTAAAGTGGGGGGCGGTGACTTGAGCTCGACGACAGCAGCCGATCCCAACTGTGTGCCTTACGAGGATGGCTCCGGTTACATCAACAGTAACTTCTGTGTGATTGGTGTTGAGAAGTCCGATCCCGCGTCTCGCGAAGAGTGGTTGGGTACCGACAACTATATGAATCCCGATTTCGTTAATAGCGATATTAATGAGAGCGGTGAAGTCTCGCAGTTCGCGCCCTATCGACCCACTTACGACATGAAAAGTAAGAAGAAGTCGATTGCTGATGCCCGTGTTGATTTGCAGAACTTTATGGTGTTTGTGCAAAGTCAGCCAACATCGGCAGAGCTTGCCGAACAGTTTGATGTGGATGGATTTATCAGAGCGCAGGCGGCAGATATTGTAATTGGTGCTGTCGACCATTATGTACGTGTTGCCAACAACTACTACCTGTATCTGAATCCACTGACGGAAAAGTGGACTTACCTGACATACGACTACGATTTCAACTTCCGTGACAACCACCCGGATGCCTGGGGTAGCGATGTGCCCGCGTTCCAAAATGTCGCTGGCAGTTATGCCTTGCCGGGCATGGGCGGGCGAGATTGGGCTAGCGACCGCCTGAGCAATGTTACGCCACTGCTTTGGAATATCGTGATGTCAGAAAGCGTCAATCAGCGCCGCTTGTTGCAGGAGGTGAAACGAATTCTCGATGCCCAGATGGATTGGGATTCACAGTTGGCACCTAAGCTGGAACAGCGCCGCCAGATGATTGAAAGTGCCGTGATGGCAACCGACGCGGCTCATCCGCAGGGCTGTGAACAGATCTATGATCGACGCGCTATTGATGCTGACCGTGGCACCGCTTTATGTGACTCCGGCGATGTATCAATGAAAGTGTTTGTTGAGGAGAAAGTCGAGGCACTACGCGCTGAACTGGAAGCGCACGGAATTGAATAGCCTAAGCGTTAGCGTTTGATAAGCTCCCTCTCCACTTGTTGTTCAAATGAGTGGAGAGGGAACAGACTAGGTCTTATCGCTGTCGACTGGCTCAAACTCAAACTGCAGCAGGCCAAGTTCACCCGCAATCCAAACCACTAATCGGCCAACAAGGCTGAGTTCCTTGCGCATTTGCATTACCTCGTGTGCCAGGCCAGGTTCGTCAGTAATCAATCCGTCAACGCCGCGACTAAGCATCACCGACATCATTACCGGATTATTAACCGTCCACACGTATACCTTCAGACCGCGCTCATGGGCACTGCGAATTAACGAGGGTGTGGCCGCGTTGCTATTTAGGGCGAGGAAATCAACATCCAACCGGGTCAGATCACCCAAACTAGCGGTGCTTAATAGTCCGCGTTGCCAACTAGGCTCCAGTTCCGCCACCTGATTAACAGCTCTGCGATTCAGCGACATGATCATGACTTGATCTGACATACCTGTATCCCGCACCACCTCGGCAACCCTGGGAGCCAACAGCAACTGTTTGTGTTGCCCTTGTCCTCCGTAGTACTTGAGCTCGATGATAATCCCGGCTTTACCATCAAACCGCTGCAGAACCTGACGCAGTGTCGGAATGCGCTCAGAAGCAAACTCTGGCGCAAACCAGCTGCCGACGTCTAGATCGGCCAGATCCGTCTGGGTGGCGTGCCACGCCCGGAGTGGATTGCCTGCCACTTTCATAAAATCGCTATCATGGGTAACAATCACTTGGTCATCGCCGCTGAGCTGCACATCCAGTTCAATCCAGTCGCTGTGCTGGCGAACTGCTTCTTCGAAGGCGGCCATGGTATTTTCAGGGGCGGCATTGGAGGCACCTCGATGTGCGATAACCTCAGCATGGTCTTCTGCAGAGACCTGTCCCAATACTTGGTAAACCAATAAACCGGCGACCAAGGCGACGCTGGCGCAGATCGCCCACGGCCGCCAACCAGAGAGCAACAAACGGTAGCCTTGCCAGGTGATGGGCCGCAGGCGTTCAAGAGCAGGCAAGGTTGTTTTAACTACTAGTCGACGATACAGACGCAGCATCAGTAACACGAACAGTGACAGCGAACCAAATCCTAAAACCAGGTTGAATATCAGCGTCACCGATAGCAGCACCATCACAAACAGGCTTGCCATCAGCCAGCCTTCCCCTGTGATTAATGGCGCCAGCTGTGCACCCAAAAAACCAAGCAAAACGGCGACAAGCCACTGCACCAGCCAAAGCAATAATATCCAAGACAACAGGCTCACGCAGATAAGCAGGGCATAACCTTTGGTGTATTGCCTACTTTCACGCAGCGCACGTTTGCCTGGCACACCCGCAAACAGAGTCAGCGGCAGTGCCATCGACCAGCTCGACAGCAAGCGAACCGCCAACAGCAGATAGGCCACACCAAGCCCTCCAGCCCACCACAGTGCTGTGTTCCACTCGGGTGGTTGATGGGACAGGTAGTAATTGATGTCATGGCTCGATAGCAGCCACCAGTAGACCCCAGCGAGCAATCCAATCAATGGCACGGCCAGTGCCAACAGCCGAACCAGCACGTGCCCTCCTAGTAGCAGCAAATCTCGTCCGTGTTGAACCACGTAGCGAATGGCCGCAAGGCAAGAAACGCGTTCGCCACGCAGCGCACCGTAGGCGATCACACTCATGGCGCCGACTTCAGCAAACCACACTCCGAGTGATACCGAACCGACAACAAACAGCCCTAACAAACCAACGGGATGCAACAGAAACAGCAGAATATCCTCATCGCTGAGCACACTCTCATCTGCAGCAAGCAAAAACAGTTTGAGAAGCAGCAGAATGATAGGGGCGATAAGCAGGCTGCTCAGCAACCATGCCAGTAGATGTGTCAACAGGAAGCTGCGCCAAAGACCAATAAAGTCCCGCACACTGGCGTAAAGTTCAGAGATAGGCAGCAATAAAGGCATAAATAATCAATGAAAGCTCAAAACAGGTCGTATGTTAGCGGCGAAGTCGCTTAGTAATGCGTGTCCCAAGGATTTGCTTATTAGGCAGTTTTAACTTTCTCAAAAAGCTCCCCCAAAGTGAGGTCGTCATGCCATACAGATTCCAACGAGATGCCATACTTATCGCGCAAATCACCATCTAGATTTTCAAACTCCATCGCGTCAGCTTGCCATTTGTGAGGATACAAATTTCTGTATATATCCAATAGCTTATCGTCTGGATTAAACTTAAGCCTGTTGCTGTCATTAAAAGCAAACGCCAGCATAAAGAAGGGTAGGAAATCTCGAATTTCGGTCTTCGGTGCTTCGGGGAAACGCTTCTTCCATGCCTTGCCTTCACATGACCTAATTCTATATTTCTTTGGTAGTGAATCACCCCAAATGATCCATACAACGAAAACTATCCCAACGAAGACGATTAGTCCTGTATTCATATTCTTGCCCAATCCGTGATAGGAGGCATAAAAGCCGCAGATCCCTTTACCGTTTGGTCACATTATCTGAATCTTTGGCGTCTTGTTGTCGTTGACGTCATGGTTCTCGGTGCAAATGTCACCAGAACTTCGGCTGCCCCTACCGACGTAAAACAGCGATCCACCGCCCAAGGTTTAGCAAGCTCATCAGGGAGGCTGCTACATAGGTCAGCGCTGCCGCTTTTAGAATTTTTTCCGCATGCGCCAAGTCACCCTCGAGCAGGTAGTTGCCTTCCTTAAGGATCGGTAGCGCCTTGCCGTAGCTGGCATCGAACTCAACCGGAAGGGTCACCAGATGCACCACGGTTCCGAGTGCTATCGATAAAAGACCAAGCAGTATCGTAAGCGCGCCCGCTTGCGGCAGGCGGGTAAGCATAAAGACAATGGGCGCAGCCACCAGCAGAATGCCAGCAAATCGTTCGCCGACCATAGCAGCCTTGGCGAGCCGTTGCCGCGCTAAGAACAAGGATTCACCCCGTGAATCCTGAATGGCATGTCCCACCTCGTGGGCAGCAACGGTCACTGCTGTTAGAGAGTGGCCGGAATAGTTGTCGGGCGTCAGACGCACAGCCTTATCGGCCGGGTCATAGTGGTCACCGATAGAGGTCTCTTCGACTTTAACCTCTTCCAGTCCTAAGCGGTCAAGCAGGTGGCGGGCAAGTTCACCGCCGCTACCCCGTTCGCGGTAACGATCAGCCGGCTGACTGTACTTTTGCATCACGTGTTTGACCCACAGACCTGGCAGGAAGACGCATGTTGCGATGATGAGAATGATGATTATCCAGAACATGTAAATGAGTATGCCATAAGCATTCGTATGACAGTTAAAGCTTGTGAGTGGAGAAATGAACAGCAGGTGTTTGCCTGCTGAACTAACTTGTCCAAAGTGAAGCTGTGTTAGGCCATTCAATTGCTACACCTTCGACTAAAGTCTAACCCTCAAAATCCCCCATCTACGACCAAAGTCCAATACCGGGTTGGGCCATGTCGCACTAACGTTTTCCGTAATCAGTTGTCATTGGGCTGTTATCTGTCTCTCGGCGGAACAGTCCACTAGCCAGAGCGGAGATCAACATGGCAGATAATAAGAACGGTGGTTTGGTTTATCCCAGCGACGGGATAGTCAATAACGCTAACGTGAAGGACTACGACTCGCTTTATCAATACTCCATCGAGAATCGTGAAGCATTCTGGGCCGAACAGGCGGAAACCCTGCGTTGGATGAAGCCATGGGGCAAGGTACTGGATGACAGTAACAAGCCTTTCTACAAGTGGTTTGACGGTGGTGAAATCAACATTGTTGATAATGCCATTGACCGTCATCTCGACGGCGAAACCCGAAACAAACTGGCGATTATCTGGGAAAGCGAAGCGGGGGCCGTGCGCTCATTCTCCTACTATGCGCTTAACCGTGAGGTCAGCCAGTTTGCCAATGTCCTGAAGAGCATGGGGGTGCGTAAGGGAGATATCGTCACCATCTACATGCCACAGGTACCTGAGCTGGTGTTTGCCATGTTGGCCTGTGCCAAAATCGGCGCGGCGCACTCTGTGGTGTATGGCGGCTTCAGTTACGAAGCATTGGCAGCTCGTATTGAGGATGCTGACAGTCGGGTGCTGATCACCGCCGATGGCGGCTTCCGCCGTGGTAAGCCGATCAACCTGAAGGCTATCGCCAACGAAGCGATGAAACGTTCGCCCACGGTGGAAGTGTGTATCACGGTGCAGAACAACGGCATTGAGGTGGAGATGGAGCCAGAGCGTGACTTCTGGTACCACGACCTGCAGGCGCTGCCGATTGCATCACCCAAGTGCCCAACTGAGCCAATGGATGCCGAAGACCCGCTGTTTATCCTCTACACCTCGGGTACCACAGGTAAACCGAAAGGCATGCTGCATACCCATGGCGGTTATGCCGTGTATACCTCGACCACTCATCGCATGATGTTCGATATTAAACCCGGCGATCGTTATTGGTGTGCTGCAGATCCCGGCTGGATCACCGGCCACAGTTACATCGTTTATGCACCACTGATTAATGGGGCCACCGTGATGATGTATGAAGGTGCGCCTAATTACCCATACCCCAACCGCTGGTGGCAGATGGTAGAGAAGTACGGCATAAACATTCTCTATACCTCACCGACCGCTATTCGTGGCCTGATGCGCTTCGGTGATCGCTGGCCACAGCGTCATGACCTCTCCAGTCTGCGTTTGCTGGGCAGTGTGGGTGAACCCATTAACCCCGAAGCCTGGCGCTGGTATTACGATGTGATTGGCGGCGGTCGCTGCCCGATTATCGATACCTGGTGGCAGACAGAAACCGGCGGCGCCATGATCTGCCCGCTACCTGTTACCCCGCTCAAACCCGGCTCTGCCACTAAACCTTTCTTTGGCAATGAAATCGGCATTGTCGATGATGACGGTAACGACGTTCCAGCAGGGGAAGAGGGCAAGCTGGTGATTAAGAACCCCTGGCCGGGTATGGCACGCACCATCTACAAGGATGATGACAGATATGCGTCGCTTTACTGGGGCGACTACGCCGATAAGGGTTATTACAAGGCGGGCGATTCAGCCAAGGTGGATGAAGATGGTTACCTCTGGATCATCGGCCGCATGGATGAGGTGATTAAGGTATCCGGCTACCGCCTAGGTACTGCAGAGATTGAGTCTGCGCTTGTGAGCCACGCCTCGGTATCTGAATCCGCTGCCATCGGCCTACCACACGAAGTGAAAGGTAACGTCATTCACACCTACGTGATCCTTAAAGAGGGGGTCACCGCCGACAAGAACCTGTCGCAGCAACTTAAAGAGCATGTGGCGTCTGAAATTGGCCGCATCGCCATGCCTGAAGAGGTCACCTTTGTGGAGGCTCTGCCGAAAACCCGTTCCGGCAAGATTATGCGCCGGGTATTGAGGGCGAGGGCACTGGGTCAGGACGAGGGTGACTTGAGCACGCTGGAAGAGTAGTGAGGTCAGGGCCTCTGGCCTTGATCTTTAACAAGTTTGCTACACAAACCTTACAAATGTTAAGGATTTATGACAGGTGCAACTTATAATGCGCGCAGCCCAATGCTGGATGCGTCAGTTGTACAGCCAGCATCTATTAATTACAAGGAGAATAAAGATGCGAATTTCGTCTCTTGCCATGGCCATCGGCCTAACGCTGACCTGCAGCAGTGCAGGGGCTGCAGTCAAACTGCAGACAGTAGGCGACCTGATGGAAAACACCGAATTTTCTTTCGGTGGCTACATCAAACTAGACGCATTCTGGAGTGATTACAGTGACGGTAAGTTGTCTTCCAACAATATTGGTCGACAGTTCTACGTACCCTCTACTATCCCGGTATGTACTGACCCGAACGGTTGTGACGAGGGTGATACCACCATGGATGCACATGCCAGAACCACCCGGTTCAATTTCGGCACCGTAACCAAGATGGAAGACCACACCATCAAGACCTTCCTGGAGCTTGACTTTACCGCAACGCCGGGTGGTAACGAGCGAGTATCAAACAGTTATGAGCCTCGTATTCGTCATGCCTTCTTCACGTTTGATGACTGGCTGTTTGGTCAAACCTGGACCACATTCCAAAACACCGCGGTGCTACCTGAAGCAGTCGACTTTATTGGTGTATCAGAGAGTACTGTGTTTGAGCGTCAGGCAATGGTCCGTTACACCATGGGTAACTGGCAGTTTGCGCTTGAAAATCCTGAAACCACTTACACGCCCTATTCTGGCGGTGCTGATCAGCCAGGTGGCGGCCGTGTAGATAGTGACGACAGCATGCTGCCGGACGGCATTGTGCGTTACAACATGAGCACCGATTACGGCCAGTACGTGGTTGCCGGTATGGTGCGCCAGCTGGAATACGATGCGGCAGACAATGACGACACCACCGTCGGTTATGGTGTTAGCTTCTCCGGTAAGATCCCACTGGGAAAAGACGATATTCGCTTTATGGTGACAGGTGGTTCAGGCGTTGGCCGTTATCTTGGCCTGAACTTCATTAACGGTGCAGTGCTGGATGAAGACGGCGGCCTGGAAGCGATTGATAGTGTGGCTGGATTTGTATCTTACCGTCACTGGTGGGGAGATAAATGGCGCTCAAACTTCTACGTTGGCGGCATTGAAGCGGACAACGATGACCAGTACACCGGTATGTATGCGAATAAATCCGCCTACAGTGCCCACGCTAACCTGATGTACTCACCCGTGCCACGCATGACCTTTGGTGTTGAGTTGATGTACGCCGAGCGTGAGCTGGAGTCTGGTGATACAGGTGATATGACCCGTCTGATGTTTGGTGCGAAGTACGCGCTTTAATCGCGGCTACTAAACTTTGTTAAAAACGCTGGCTATTGTCAGCGTTTTTTTATGGCTGCGAATTTATTAAAGTAGCAATCAAGCTTGCTCCCATTTCAACGGAAACACCATTGATAAATCGCTCCCTTGTTTGCCTGGTTTTCACGCTATGGACATCCACCGTGTCTTCCGATGATATGGAAAACATCGCACCGTTTACCTCTGATGGCTGCAGTGCCTTTCCTGACGGCACCTTTGAGCAACAGGATTTATGGTTAAGCTGTTGCCATGCTCACGATGTTGCTTATTGGATGGGGGGCACCTATGAACAGCGTGAGCAGGCGGACGAAGAGCTGCGTGCCTGCGTAGCCGATTTGGGTGAGCCTGCTATCGGCCTGTTGATGCAAGCAGGTGTGCGTGTCGGTGGCACTCCATTTGCGCCGACCACATTCCGTTGGGGTTATGGATGGTCATTTCCGCGGGGCTACAAGCCACTAACGGATAGGGAAAGGCTGCAAGCTGAAAAATTGTTGAAGGACTATCTGGGCGGGGTGGTTGAAAAGCCCCCTCTAGAGGGAGTAGGAGAGGGCTAGGTTGTCAGAGAACCTGATTCAACCAAGTTCTCTTTTCTATGTTATTCGGCGCTTTTAGGCTTCAGCGCTGGCGTTACGTGCAGGCAGGGTTTTACCGTGCGTCACATAGATGCTCAGGCCAGTAACCAACAAACCACCTACCAGGTTGCCCAAAGTGACCGGGATCTGGTTCCAGATCAGCCAGTCAGCCACGGTGAACTCAGCCCCCAGCATCATGCCCAGCGGGAACAGGTACATGTTTACCACGGCGTGTTCGAATACCAAGCCGAAGAAGATAAAGATAGGGAACCACATCGCCACGACTTTGCCACCAACAGAGCGGGAAACCATGGCTCCAACCACGCCCAGAGACACCATCCAGTTACACAGGATCCCTTTAACGAATACAGTGATCCAGCCAGCCATGCCATGTTCAGCAAAACCCAAAGTACGGGCAGTAGACCCTTTGATAAATGCTTGGCCAACGGCGCCTGGTTCAACGGTAAAGGTCATGGTGAAGGTGAGGGCGACTAAGAAAGCCACTGAAAGTGCGCCGATCAGGTTACCCAGAGCCACTAAGCCCCAGTTACGTAGTACGCCGCCCATGGTCACCCCAGGACGCTTTTCAAACAGGGCTAGCGGTGCCAATGCAAATACGCCGGTGAGTAGGTCAAAGCCCATCAGGTTCAAAATACAAAAGCCAACCGGAAATACCAGTGCCCCAATAATTGGGTAGCCGGTTTGCACTGCTGTGGTAATGGCTACCGCCACAGCGATCGCCAGGATCGCACCCGCCATAATGGCGCGTACAAGGGTGTCGCGTGTGGACATAAAGACTTTGGATTCGCCCGCATCAATCATGGTTTGGGCAAGTTCTGCCGGTTTTACGTAAGACATAGTGATCCTCAATTTCCTATTTGATTTTTAATTCGTTATGCCTGCAGCGTGACCGCGCCACCACTGACCTTGACTGGGTAAGTGCTGACGTTGACGGTCGCGTTTTCCATGCAACTGCCGTCGCTCAAGTTAAAGCGCTGTTTCTTCAGCGGGCTGGCCACCCACAGCTGGCCGTCGTGTTCACAGATAATGCCTCGCGAAAGCACATTGGCTTTGGCAAAGGGGTCCATGTTGTCGATGGCAAACACCTGCTCATCGGCGCGAGGACGGAAGATGGCGATCTGCTGGCCGTTTACCAGTGCGCATACGCCTGTGCCCGGCGCTATCTGGTCGATTTCACACACGTGCTTCCACTGGCTCATGCCATCTCCTCCAGAGTAATTTTGAATTCAGGTGCTTTTTCTCTAATCGTTGCTGGTCGGTGCTGATCACGCTCCGAGACAAACTTGACGTTGTCATCGCGCTCGTCGCTATTGATGAAGTGTGCAAAGCGTGCGAGCTGCTCTGGCTTGTCGAGGGTGGCTTGCCACTCGCAGGCAAAACTGTCGACCAGGGTCTGCACATCTTTTTCCAACTGGGTGTTGATGCCGAGCTTGTCGTTGATGATGACATCGCGCAGGTAGTCGATACCGCCTTCAAGGTTTTCTAACCAAACCGAGGTGCGCTGCAGCTTATCTGCGGTACGGATGTAGAACATCATGAAACGGTCGATGTACTTGAGCAGGGTGTCCTGATCCAGGTCGCTGGCGAGCAGGTCAGCATGGCGTGGTTTCATACCACCGTTCCCACACACGTACATGTTCCAGCCAGCATCGGTGGCGATAATGCCCAGGTCTTTGCCCTGCGCTTCCGCACATTCACGGGTACAGCCAGATACGCCGAACTTCATTTTGTGCGGGGTACGAATGCCTTTGTAGCGGTTCTCAATAAGTACACCGAGACCGACGCTGTCCTGCACGCCAAACCGGCACCAGGTGCTCCCGACACAGGTTTTGGCCATGCGAAGTGCTTTCGCATAGGCCTGACCGGTTTCGTAACCGGCATCTATTAACTTGCGCCAGATCTCCGGCAGGTCATCTTTCTGGACGCCAAACAAGCCGATACGTTGTGCACCGGTGACCTTGGTGTAGAGCTTGTATTCTTCGGCGACGGCCGCCAAAGCTGCTAATGCTTTTGGTGTGACTTCACCACCTGCCATACGTGGAATCACCGAATAGGTACCATCCTTCTGCATATTGCCGAGGAAGTTATCGTTGGTGTCCTGCAGTTTTAGGTGGTCGTCGTTGAGAACATGTTCGCCCCAGCAAGACGCGAGCATTGATCCTACTGCTGGCTTACAGACTTCACAGCCGTAGCCCTTGCCATGCTTTTCTATCAGTTGTTCAAAGGTGGTGATCTTCTCGACTCGGATCAGGTGGAATAGCTCCTGACGGGAATACTCAAAGTGTTCACACAGATGGTTATTTACTTCGACGCCCGCTTTGGCCAGCTCGCTATTCAGCACCTGCGTGATCATGGGAATACAACCACCACAACCGGTACCTGCATTGGTTTCTGCTTTTACCGCTGCCATGGTGGTGTGGCCATCCGCTACTGCCTGCGCGATCTTGCCCTTGGTGACATCAAAACAGGAGCAGAGCACGGCAGAATCGGGTAATGCATCGGCTCCCATGGCGGGTTTTTCCGCTCCCGCATGGGCCGGCAGGATCAGGGTGTCGGGATGCTCTGGCAGATCGATCTCATTGAGCATCATCTGCAACAGGTTGCCGTAGTCTGAGGTATCGCCAACCAATACGGCACCCAGTAGTTTGTTGCCATCCTCAGATACGATCAGGCGTTTGTAGACCTCTTCCTGCTCATCCAGATAAACAAAGCTGCGGCTACCGGGAGTGCGGCCGTTAGTATCGCCAATACCACCGACATCTACGCCCAGCAGTTTCAGCTTGGCACTCATATCGGCCCCTTCGAACTCGCTGCTGTCGCCCTCGCTGTTTCCAGCAGTCAGGTGGTCAACAACGACCTGAGCCATCTTGTAGCCTGGCGCGACCAGGCCGTAGAAACGCCCCTGCCATGAGGCACATTCGCCGATGGCATAGATATCTTGGTCTGAGGTTTGGCAATAGTTGTTAATCGCAATGCCGCCGCGCTCGGCGATGGTTAGCTCAGACTGACGTGCCAGTTTGTCCTGAGGGCGGATACCGGTAGAAAACACAATAAAGTCGACGTCGAGCGAACTGCCATCGGCAAAGTTCATTCGTTTGCCGGTGTCGTTATTGATGATCTCCTGGGTGTTCTTGCCTGTGTGCACTTGCACGCCCAGCTGCTCGATTTTCTTTCTCAGTTGTTGGCCGCCTTGCTGGTCCAACTGTTCAGCCATCAGCACGGGGGCAAACTCAACCACATGGGATTGCATACCGAGGGCTTGCAGTGCTCCTGCGGCTTCAAGACCCAGCAAGCCTCCGCCAACAACAGCGCCCGACTTGCCATGTTTAGCTGCGGCGGCGATCGCGTCTAAGTCTTCGATGGTTCGGTAGACATAGCAGCCTTTTTGCTCTGCGCCCTGAATAGGCGGCACCCAAGGGTAGGCGCCGGTGGCCATAATCAGTTTGTCGTACGCGATCTCATGACCGGCCGCTGAGTAAACAATCTTTTGCTCGCGATCGATATGGGTCGCACGCTCGCCAAGCAATACATTGACGCCATGCTTGTCGTAGAAATTAGGTTTGACCAGAGACAGTTCTTCGGCGGTGTGATGACCGAAGTAAGAGGAGAGGTGAACACGGTCGTAGGCAACCCGGGGCTCTTCACAGAAAACGGTGATATCAAATTGCTTGGCGTCATCACGCTCAACCAACTCTTCGATAAAGCGGTGACCGACCATGCCGTTACCGACAATCACCAGGCGGGTTTTACTCATACGACTTCCTACCAAACCAAAAAATGATAAAACGCGCGGGATGTTATCGAGCTGTGAAAATGGTGAGGCGGGGTCAGATCAAACTGGTACGGCGATTATCTCTAAAGTGGTATCTAAAAAGTTACTTTAGGAGTAGGTCGGTGGTGATTAACGTGAGGCGCTAGACAACCTTGTTTACGTTAATGGGTAAACCGGACTTGTCCTTCCCATTTCCATTCCAATTCCAATTCAAACCTATTTTTCATTCCTCCGTTCTTCACTCCTCTCAATTCGTCAGACACAGCACCAAAAAGCAAGTGATAAGGCTAACAAGTGTGGTTTCTCTGACGTCAACACCACCTTTGAAGATCGATTGGTTGAGGTTGTGAAAAGCGCTGTTTTCTTTTACTTGCCCCCCTTAAAGTGTACACTCAAAAAAACGCATAACATGTTGTTTATAAAGATCTTTATGAGTTACGCGTGATTTAGTTTTGACTGTTCTATAAGAGATTAAAACAACAGAAACGGATAAGGGTTTAGGAGGGACCATCTATGAATAAAACGTACTTGATGGCAATTGGAGGGTTGGGTTTTGTTATTGGCGTTAGTGTCATCGGACTAAGTGCAGCAGTTGATGATTCAACCCATTCTGGTTTGCCAAAAAAACAAGCGATGGAAGATGACCCATTTATTGAAAGAGTTAATGGCTTGCCAGGTTCAGCAAACACGGATATTGCTCAACGCTCTGAGAAAGTAAAAGGCAATTTGGAACTCGCTGGGCCACCACCAAACGATGGCTCACCGGATAAGGCCACAATCATTTGGTCACAAACTGGGGGGATTCCCGCTCAGTATGCAGATTTAGAAAATCAGACCGTTGATCGACGATTTATCGAGTTTCAAACCGATACGTTTGTCCATGCCGCTATCGGTGATGTTTTTGACGTGACCATTCCACAGACAGCTGCGGTACTGGAAACCAAAGTTTCTTCGATAAAAATGCATGCGAACGGCGATAGAACCATCGTTGGCGAGTACACCGCCGAAGACGGTCAGCAATATGCGATCACTTTCACTCAGGGAGCGAACGCCCTCTTTGCCCACATAGGCACGCCTACCGACACCTATTTCATGGAAGGACATAACAACCAGGGATGGGTTCTGTCAGGAAGAGATCAGTCTTCATTGAAGACCTGGGAGCACACAGATGCCGTCACAATACCGGCTATCAAGCATGTGACGCCACCTCAAGGGTAAGTTTCATCATTTAACCAAACAACCAGCAACGTAAGTAAGGGAAATCACACCATGTTAGCTGTCCACCGAAAAGTTAAAGGTTTTGCAGCAGGGGTTGGGCTTTGCTCAGCTGCGCTTTTAACACCGCTATTTGCTTGCGCCAACGAAGTTGTTGACGTCATGGTCCTCTATACCTCTGCCGAGAAGGCGAGACAGAACGGCGCAATAGATACACATATCAACCATCTGGTTGCCGCTACTAACACCATGTACGCCACGAGCAACATGGGGATTCGTCTGAGATTGGTTCACAGCCGGGAAATGAATATTGCAGGCGTTGACCAGATGGGCAGCAATGAGCTCAGCCTGTTAAGAAGCAATACGACCGTCAGGAATCTGCGAACGCAATATGGTGCGGATGTTGTCACCATGTTGGCTGCATCCACTAACAGTATCTGTGGGATTGGCTATGTAGGAGGTGGAAGCAATGGCCGCTTTTCCTCATACGCCAGAGACTATGCCTACAACATGGTCGGATGTGGCGCCACCACGTTTGCTCATGAAATTGGCCACAATATTGGCCTTGCTCATTCTCGTAAACAGGGCGACACCGGCGGTGTATTCGATTACGGCCTGGGATACGGAGTCGACAACCAGTTCGTTACCGTGATGGCCTATCCCTCAGCATTTGGTACCTACAACAGCCTCAGCCGTTTTTCAGATCCCACCACATCAGCATGTAATGGCTATGCGTGTGGGGTGAGCAAAGAGTATTCAAATGGTGCGGATGCGGTTAGCGCGATCAATGCAGTCGCTTCCCAAATTGCCAACTGGTATCCAACCGAAGTTGACGGCGGAAATCCTGGCGATGGCGGCGAGGATTGCCAACTGCCAGCTAAACCGGGCAAACCTGTCGCCAGTGATATTGGCAGCAGTTCATATACCGCTGCCTGGAGTACAGCTGACAATGCGGCGACCTATCAGGTGCAGCGCTGGGCTGGTGCCTGGCAAAACTACAGTGTGACTACATCAACACAGGTTGACATTACCGGGGAAACCGGCGATGTCGCATATTCGCGCGTAATCGGCATCAACAGTTGTGGTGAACAGGGAGAGCCATCGGACTGGGTGAAAGTCGAGCTTCAATCCGACACCGGCGGTCCCGGAGAGGACTGTTCTACACCCGCTAAACCAAATCAACCTAATGCCGAAAACATCACCAGGACCTCTTTTGACATCTCTTGGGGTCAGGTCAGCGGGGCGGCAACTTATCAGGTTCTACTATGGAACGGTGCGCAGCGAGTGTGGGAGGAATACACCACAACTGCTGAAACTCAAGTCACGGTGACTGGCATCGCCGAAGATGTTGCTTATGTCGCTGTGGTAGGAGTGAACCGCTGTGGAACGAAAGGCCAGGCGTCATCTTGGATCGCTGTGACGATGCAGAGTGATCTGCCGCCTGACAACGGTGAAAACCTGATAAGTAATGGCAGTTTTGAAAATGGTTCTATCGCGGGTTGGAGCGAAGGGTTTAGTGGCCGTATCAACCTAATCGATAGCAGCCACACGGGAAGCTATGCTCTGGCAGCCAGCAACCGAACCAACTGGTATGACGGCGTGATGCAGGAGATGACAGGCGTCATTCAGCCATCCAAAACTTATGACATCAGTGCGTGGGTTCGCATGGCAGCAGGCACAGATAGGGTGCGTATTCAGGTTTGGTATCAGGATGGCGCTGGCGCGCATTGGCTTGATCCTATCCAGCAAAACGTCAGTGCAGATTGGAGCCAGCTAAAAGGCAGTATCCAGTTAAATGTGTCCGGCAACCTCCAATATGTGCGGTTGTTCATTATGGGGCCTCAGCCGGGACAGACCTTCTATTTAGATGATGTGACATTGACAGAGCGTTGATGGAAGTGAACGAGGAGCGGCAAAGCATACGGCTTTGCCGCCTGTCTTTTTGGGATAAGGAATGCAAGAGTTATGCTTATTAGTCGAATCACATTAAAGTGTTTGGCCTTTGCGCTGCTGGTTATAACGTCGTTTTGCAGTCAGGCAAGGCCTGATACCTACCTCGCCGCACAACCCGAGGTTTACGCTATTGGCGATTTGCATGGCGATTATTCGACCATGGTGAAAATACTGCGAGCAGCCAAACTAATCGATGGAAACAACAACTGGATTGGTGGCAGTAGAACCCTGGTGCAAGTGGGCGATCAACTGGACCGCGGTGACACTGAAAAAGAGATCCTTGATCTATTTGAGTCCTTAATTGTTCAGGCGCGTGATGCTGGCGGTAATGTATTGGTGCTCAATGGCAACCACGAGACGATGAATGTCGAGCTGGATTTTCGTTACGTTACCAGCGCGGGATTCAGGCAGTTCAGTAGCTACTATCACGCGGGTGTCTCTGATTCCGATGTCCTTGCTTTGCCGAGCTCTCAGCGTGGTAGAGCCGTAGCATTTAAGCCTGGTGGTCCTTATGCCCGTAAACTTGCGGAGCACAATGCGGCCGTGATGATTGGCGAAACCGTTTATGTACATGGCGGTATCACGACAACGCATGCGAACTACGGTTTGGAGAACATTAATGCCGAGATCAGCCATTGGATGAAGGGCAATGCGTCTCGCCCCTGGTCTGTGGGGGGCTCCGGTCCACTATGGAATCGAGATTTTGGCGGCGATCTGAGCAGTAGCGATTGCAGCGAGCTTCAACAAAGCCTGGACGCTTTGGGCGCCAAACGAATGGTTATCGCACATACCCGTCAAAACTACATCAACCAAGCCTGTAACGGCAGGGTATGGCGAATCGATGTGGGTATGTCCAACTATTACGGCGGTCGTCTGCAAGCGCTGAAAATCACCAACGACTCTTTGATTCAAATTGTTGAGTCTGACGGCAGTATCACGGATACCGGCTTTGGTGATGGTGATAACCCAATATGCAGTGCACCGGGACAGGTGGATGACATCAACAGCAGTGATATCACTGCAACCTCTTTCAGAGCGACTTGGTCCGCAGTTTCAGGTGCTGCCAAATATACGCCTCAGCTATGGATTGATGGTGCATGGGTGTCGCAATCTCCAGTCATGCAACCCGCTGTCAGTTATCAAGGTTTTGTTGGTGGTAGCACGCAGTACATCAGGGTGATTGCTGAAGCAGCGTGTGGTGCGAAAAGCGCAGGCTCAAACTGGTTGAAGGTTGAGCTGGCTAGCGGCGATGGCGGCGGTGGTGGTTGCGACACTCCAGAGCAACCTGATCAGCCCTGGGCGAGTAACGTGACGTCATCCTCTTATACTTTGCTGTGGAATAGTGTTGGTAATGCCACGTCTTACACCGTGCAACGCTGGAGCGCTAGCAACGGAGCATGGCAGAATGTTGGAACAACCACCGCTACCCGTTACGACATCAATGGAGAAGCCCGCGATAAGGCTTATGCGCGAGTTATACCGATCAATGCATGTGGTGAACAGGGCACGCCCTCTAACTGGGTGACAGTTGAACTGCAAAGCGGTGACGGTAGCTGTAGTTCAGCACCGTCTACACCGACCGGGTTGCGAGTATCAGGTGGCGTATTGAGCTGGTCTGCGACAGAAGGCGCAAGTTACTACAAAGTGGTTGGCTGGAATGGTTCAGCGTGGGAAACCTATGTCACCACATCCGAAACCCGTTTGTCGATTACTCAAAGCACACCGCAATATCTAGCAGTCAGTGCTCGTAATGACTGCGGTAAGAGTGATTACAGTAGTTACATCCAGGTACGATAAGATCAAACCAGCGCTGTCCTCATAAGGTGATGGCGCTGGTTTTAGCTTTATCAATCCAATGCTAAATTTCCAACATCGATCATTTTCAAGCCACAACAATCTGATTAGCATGGCGTTATGAAGTATTACGCAGTTTCATACCGCAGTTTTTCATCAGGCTTTACCCTGATTGAGTTAGTCGTGGTAATCATCATTCTTGGTGTAATCACTGTCGTTGCTGCGCCCAAGTTTATCAACTTCGCTACAGATGCGCGTATCGAAACACTTCGTCAGGTGAGTGTGTCGACGGAAGTTGCCAATGATTTTGTGAACTTCAAATCCAGGATGCCCAGCTTTTCTTCTACGGATGCCTCTTCAGATGGTCGAATCACTGATGTCGACATTAATGGCGATGGCAGTTTTGATTTGAGGCTGATATGGCGATATCTGGACAATGAAGATCTGGCCGAGCGAGTCGATTTTTCTGAGCAGTTGCTGCTGATGTGCGAAGGGCGTTGTAAAAATGGTGCTGGTGTAAACTTGCCCGGTGCGCAGAACTCCTATATCGGCTTTGATTTGGACGCAGATAACGATGTTCGTAATGACAACTGCTATTTCCAGTACACCCAGGCGCAAAGTGAAGGCGCCTTGCCGTCATATGCACTAATCACTACCGGGTGCTAATTCCTTTTGTTGATAGCAAACAGCTAGTGGTCAGCAGTTAGCGACTGTTATCGTCATTGGTCGAGATAGCCAATTGCATATCAACCCGTGCCCATTCTTTAACTTCTTTTATCAAACGCTCCTCCAACAGTGGGTGAGCGCAAAGCCACTGATGATCAAAACAAAGGGTTAGCTTGTCATCTTCCGCCGTGGGCTCAAACACTGGTTGATCTTCACTGCGATGGAGGTGCAATAGGGTTGCAATACGCAGTAGCATAATCAGTCGCACCTGATCCTGATCTTCAAATAGAGTGAGTGCGGGAAGCTCTGTTACCAGGCGTTTTCTGTGGTGCAGTACCATAGCGGCAACAAGCTGCTGCTCCTCGGCGTTAAAACCAGGCAGTGCTGTATTTGCCAGAATATAGGCACCATGACGTTGGAACCCTTTGAAGTGAATAGAGATACCTACTTCGTGCAGGAGCGCCGCCCAATTCAGTAGAGGTTTCAGTTTCTTGCCTGCAAGTAACCAAGGCGCTTTGACCGCCTGATACAAGGCGACAGCGGTACTCTGTACTCTGGCGGCCTGGGCCTGATCAACGTGATAACGCTCAACCAGACTGACTGCGGTGCGCTCGCGGATGTCGTGGTGACGCATCCGTTCTTCCATTTCATATACCAACCCCTCCCTCAGCGCCGCTTCGGATAACATCATCGAGTCGATTTTCAGGGTGTCAAACAGAGCGATCAGGATGGCCAGTCCACTGGGCAACACGCGGGCCCGCTCAGGAGCGATCTGTTCAAAGCGATCATTACTGACTTGGCTATCCTCACATAGGGTTTTCTTGAGGGCTGCCAGCCCATCTGCGGTGATCTCACCCCCAGTGAACCCAAGCTGCTCCAGACAGTAAGCGACAGCTTTTATCGTGCCTGAGCAGCCAAACACCTGTTTCCATCCGACACGCTGATATTGTGTGGCGATAGGATCTATCTGCTGTGCCGCGGCCATCTCAGCTTTCTTGAAGCGTTTTGTCGTCAGCTCCTGTTCTGCAAAGTACTTTTCTGCCAGCGTGACGCAGCCCATCTCCAGGCTGTTTAGGCGCAGGGGTGAAAAACCCTGACCTATGATGCATTCGGTACTACCACCACCAATGTCGATCACCAGACGCTGCTCTTTGCCTGGCTGGGTATGTGCGACCCCCTGATAGATGAGGCGGGCTTCTTCTGAGCCTGAGATCACCTCGATGGGACAGGGCAGAAAACGCCGTGCCTGTCTTAAAAACTCGCGAGCATTTTTAGCTTTGCGCAGTGTATAGGTGGCAACGATACGCACATCATCCGCTGAAATGTCTTTTAGCCGTTCGTTGATCTGTTTAAGCGCTTCGAGCCCACGTTCAATGCTCGCTTCATCCAGGCTGAAGTCCTCACCGAGGCCTTGTGCAAGCTGTACCCGGATCTTCTCTTTACCCAGAATTTGGAAGTGACCACTGATAAAGCGGCCAATCAGCAGGTGAAAGCTGTTTGAGCCAAGGTCTATGGCAGCAATGGAGGATGGTTCAGTTTGTGTATTCATTCTGTGCCTATCGGCGTTGTTTGCATGTGAACGGTTGTTTGAGCCGCGCCCTATGCTCTATGGCGCATATCTCTTTTTTATTGCAGTAGAGAAATGGTTTCTAAAAACCTAGCCTAGCTCACAATGTGAAGTGAGATAATGCTTTCGGTGTTTTCCCTCCAAGCGCAAATCTGTCGACAAAGAAATTGGCACTCTTGTATGAGTAAGTCAGCTATCAGCAGAAAGCCAAACCCAAGAAGTTGAAAAAGCATCTCAAGAAGGGTTAAGCCTTGCAGAGCCCCACTCCGTGACTGCATTGATTACGAAAACCCATTTGTAGCGATTATTCGCACCAGCAAATGGTTTTTTGTTTGCCTCAAAATTAAGCGGTCTCACCTTAATCTTGTTTTAAATCAATCACCTGATGCCCGATTTTAGACGTCTCTCCCATGTTGAGCGGTCATGTTTCGTCACAATGCCAACCAATCCCTGCAGGAAACTATCAGGGGGTTACTCATTGCTTTCGTTCTATTCGATTTTTAAACGCTGATAGAACAGCCCCATGGAAAGGGCGAAGAGCCATCCGGGTGACGATCGTTGTGCATTGGCACGAGTAGAATTTTTCAAGTTGGAGGTTGTCGTGGACAACAAAGATAAGCTGGATGAGATAAAGAAGCGGTCATCGGAATTGGTTGATCAAGCAGTGACATCTGTTAAACAAGATGTCGATACTGGTGATATCGCCACAATCGCGAAGAACAAGTTTATCATTGGTGGCGCGGTGTTTTTGCTGCTCCTATTGTTCATGTTCACTGGCAGCAGCGAACTTAACTGCAGTGATACGGATGCCAGAAACGATGTGATTGATATCGTTCAGTATGAACTGGAGAAGGCGCAGTGGTATCAGGATATGAGTACCCACATTTCGGGCATCGACATTCATACAGTTAAGACCATTCGAATTGATGAGGCGCTTAAAGCGAAAGAGTGTAAGGCCAAATATCAGTTCGATTACGACGGTGAAACCATCGATCTCGATGTGCGCTATGACATTGAGTACGTCGAAGACAAAGATGAGTATGAGGTACTGGCATACGCGGATGATTTAAAAAGTAAGGTGATGGCGATGGCGATCATGAGCCAGATGCGCTAACCGGCTTTTTCAATCTTGTTCCCGCTCACGGACTTGGGTTGTGAGCGGGACTCTCCAATCTCCCTCTGCAAAAAAAAGCACAAATTTTCGTCATCTGTTTGTCATCTCATCTTCGTGTAATGCAGTGGCATTGTCCGAACATGTGACAGCTATGAGACTTGTTTCATCAACACCTGCGGTACGTAAACAACGCCAAATCCATTGGCAGGCCCTCCCTTTAGTGGCGCAGCATCTGCGTTCACTGGTCAATCGAAAATCTATCACCCCCAATGATGCTGGTTGCCAACCCTGGCTGGCCGAGCGCTTAAGTGCGATTGGTTTCAGTTGCCATCGATACGTGGACAACGGTGTCTCTAATCTTGTGGCTTATTATGACTCCCCCTTGGAACGCCCGCTCTGGGCTTTCGCCGGTCACACGGATGTGGTGCCGCCCGGTGATTTGAAGCAATGGGATTCCAATCCTTTTTGCTTGCGATTTGATGGTGAGTACCTGATTGGCCGGGGTGTCGCTGATATGAAAGGAGGCGTGGCGGCCATGTTGTCGGCACTGGAACTGCACCACCAAGTCCACGGTGAGTTGCCCGGCCCTATGTTGTTTCTGATCACCTCCGATGAAGAAGGGGAAGCAGAATACGGGATGCAGTCCATCACTCACTTTCTGCGTCAGCAGAACTGGCTACCTGAGTTTGTTCTGGTCGGTGAACCAACAGCAGACAACTTAAGTGGCGATACCATCAAGGTGGGTCGTCGTGGAGCGGTATCCGCAAAGCTCGACGTGATGGGACGTCAGGGCCATGTGGCTTATCCCAGATTTGCCGATAATGCGATCCATAAAATGGGGTTGGTGGTGAGTGAGTTGAATCGGATCTGCTGGGATCAGGGCAGTGATGATTTTCCCGGAACCAGCTTGCAGATCACCCATATCGATTCAGGGGATTTCACTGACAATATGATCCCGGCTCGGTGTGCAATTCACTTCAATATTCGCTACAGCCACCTGTATGACCGCAACCATCTGAATGATTTGGTGACAGCGGCAGTCTCCAAGGTGTGTGACAGGTTCGAGCTAAGCTGGGACCGTCCCTGCGATCCCTACATGACGCAACCGAAGGATAATGGCGAACACTGCTTCTTGAACCTAACCGAGCAGGTGATAAGTCAGATCACAGGTAAGTTCCCCAAACTGTCTACGTCGGGCGGGACCTCAGATGGTCGTTTCTTGTCTGCGCTAGGCGCGCAGGTGATAGAGATGGGCGCCTGTTATCGCACTATTCATCAGGTCAACGAACGCCTCTCTTTGCAAGACCTCAATCAATTGACCGCTATATACAGCGGCCTGCTCAAGACCTTACGTTAAACATCTTGATCTTGTGACTTTCCCATTGCTTTCGAGAAATTAATAATTGGCATATGCTAATTACTTTGCTATTAATGGCATATGCTATTTATTAAAGAGTAAATGAGAGTAAAAATGCCTCGCCCAAAGCTTCCCCGTAAAGTCTGCTGTCGCCCCGCAAACAGTTGTTTTAAGCCCAACGGCATACCTATGTCTGAGCTGGTTCAGGTTGCGCTTGAGCCTGACGAACTTGAAGCGATGCGATTAGTGGATCTTGAGGGAATGCAGCAGATGCAGGCCGCTGAAGTGATGGGGGTTTCCCGTCAAACTTTGGCCAACATTGTTAAAAGTGCGCGTCATAAAGTAGCTGGTGCGCTGATTCATGGGCAGGCATTGATGATGGAAAAAAGCGACTAAAGGAGCAAAAAAATGATCATCGCAATTCCTATGGAAAACGACAAAATCGCCAATCATTTCACCAAAGCCAGTCAGTTTGGCTTCTTCAACCCTGAAGGCAAGTTGATTGGCAGCAAACTCAATCCTGCGGGCAATGTTGGCTGTCAGGGCAAAGGTAAGCTTGTACGTATGTTGAAAGAGCAGGGGGCAACACATTTGCTGGTGCGCCAAATTGGGCAACAGATGCTGGGGCGCTTACTGACAGAGTCGATGCAGGTGTTTAGCCTGGCCAATCGTCCGGGTGAGCTGGCCGAAGAGGTGGCCAAGCTGGCAAGTCATAATGAACTGAGCGCGGCAGAGCAGGGCAACCCATCGCCCAATCACAAAGGCTGTGGTTGTGACCAGCATAAACATCGGCACACACATGAGCACGTTAAGTGTGGTTGTGGCGGCAAGGATGGCCACGCTAAGTGTTCTGGCAGCGGTCATAACAAGTCGAATGCTGGACGGGGCAAAGGCCACGGTCATGGTTGTTGCCATGGCAACAACCATGACCCCAGATAGCGCTTAGATATGGGTCTTCCGTCATTGCCATCCTACGAACAGCTCAAGACGACACATCGACAGTGTATCGCTTGCGGCCAGCCTGCTGGGGAGCAGAAAGGGTTGGAGCTAGTGTTCAGGTCTTTTGATGAAGGCGTTGTAAGGGCAACATTTTATGCCTCTGAATCTCACCAGGGGTACCAGGGGCTGATGCATGGCGGCTTAGTTGCCACCCTGCTGGATGCGGCGATGACTCACTGTTTATTCTATGCAGGAGTGAAAGCGCTGACTGCTGAGTTGCAGGTGAGGTATCTGAGTCCGGTTGTGCTTCCCGTTGAGTTAACAGTGGAGGCAAGGCGAACTAAACAGCGGCGCGGTATTCACTGGCTGGAGGCCAAGGTCTATGGCGCCGATGTTACTTACGCGAATGCGTCCGCCAAGTTTGTGAGTGTGGCTGGGATGTAGGTCGTTAATCTGTCGAAGCTGGCCATTCCACCGATTTGTAAAAATAAAAAAAGCCGCATTAGCGGCTTTTTTTAACATAATAGGACGATTTAACGCATTACGCGACGAGCCGCCAGTCCAAATACTGCCAGACCCATAAGCAATAGCGCTGCCGGCGCAGGAACTGCTGCTGCAGGTTGGAAGCTCAGAGCGATCTGCTCTGTTGTAACAATGCCACTGCCCGTAGTAATAGCATCGGCACGATCGCTCACACCGGCGCGAAAAGACGCACCAAGACTTGCTTCAGAACCAAAAAACAGCGAAGCGGAAGTGACTGCAGGCGCTGCATTCACAACACCGAATGACAGGAAGTCAAAGTCGGTAATAGTGCCGTTAAGTACGGTCCAGCTGTTTCTGAACGGAGCGCCTACGTATTCACCGACACCATATCCGGCGCTGTTGCTGAATACTTCGATGCTGCTGGCTGCACCAGTACCTTCTGACAGGCCGCGTACAATACCGGTAATAGAACCACCGCCATTAAGTGCATTTTCAAAGCTGAATGTGAAATCAAGCAGGGCTGCCTGAGCATTTTGACATGCCATCAACAGAGCGATAGCAGAGATTACGCGAGTCATTAAACGACGCATCACAACTTCCTTATAGATGTTAAGACTGCATGTAGTTCGCCTGTTAAGGCAACTTCAGCACTAAATGTTAATTTAGCAAAGCAAAATCTATTCCATCCAATATTATCAATTGGTTAGTTTTGTCCTGGTTGAATAGTTGTAAGATAGTTCGACACTGTCAAGGTTAAAAAATAATCAGTTTTTCATTGTTAACCTAACTTTTTTCTGCTTACTGGCAAATCTACTTAAATGGTTAGTCCTGCTTCTTCAAGTAGTGCTTTGAGTGGCGCACACTCCTGTTCATAACGCTTCCAGCGGCCGATCGATTTGTTGTTCATCGGTTGGCGGACCTGCACGGCACTGGCTGTAGCAACGGGTGCGTCATTGAGGTGGAAATCGATGCAGCCTTGTTCAAAGGGCAGGCCACAGAATGCCAGTATCCGCTTTATTTGCTGCTCTGGTTCAGCCACGAGGGTCTCGTAATCAACACACAATAGCTTGTCACCTAACTTCTGTTCCCAGAACTTCATCAGGTCATCAAACATCAGGTAATACCGCCCGGTATCTTCCAGATCGTACGAATAGTTGTAGTAACTGAAATTCAGCGCGAATAGCTGGCGGAAGTTACTCAGGCAGGTATCCATCGGATTGCGCCGAAGGTAGATTAACTTGGCTTTGGGCAGTGCCTGATGAAGAAAGCCGAGGTAGAAAAAGTTGAGTGGCATTTTATCGGTGAAATGCCGGTGTCCGGTAGTTTGAGGGCAGGTGCTTTCTATATAGGCTTTGCCCAACGCAGGCATATCCAGTGTCATGCCTTTGGCAATGGTCTCTGGATCCAACACCTGACGCGAAGGCGTTTTTGCCATGCGTTTTAAAGCCACACCAAAGTTTTGCAACTCGCCAGCGGTAAATACCTGACTATGACTGGAGACAATGCGGTCAACCAGCGTCGTGCCCGATCTTGGCATGCCTGTCACAATAATGGGCTGGTCATCCTCGTGGCCCCTGCTGGCATCGAAAGTATGGTTGGCAAACGCGGCTTTCATGTTTTCAAACAGGGCTTTGTCCTGCTGCCACTGATAACCCAAACCTACTTTTTTCGCGGCATTACCCTTGGCTAGTGCGGCAAAGGCTTTGGGGTAGGCTTTTAACGCTTCATACTCTTTGAGCAGGGCATGTCCCAAATGTACCTGGCCATCGACACTGTGAGTGTTACTTACCAGCTGCTCCAGTCGCGCAACATGGTTGTCCTGCTCAGTGATACCACCAAGATCTGCCAGCGAGGAGTGTGCGGCAAAGATATTGGGATTGAGTGTGATGACCTTTTCATAGGCTTCTCGGGCCTGCTCAAAGTCACCAATGAAACGCAGTGAGGCGGCGAGGTTGTACCAAAAGCCTGCATTGTATGGTTTCAATGCCAGCGCCTTATGAAAATAACCTACTGCTTGCTTGTGCATTCCGATGCGGCTGTACACCACGCCTATGGTGTCTAATGTCAGGGCGTCTGTCGGATTAAGTGCGGCCGCGCGTTCGATAGTGGCAGCAGCATCTGATGTGTTGTTGAGCATCGCCTGGCTGCGGGCCAACTGAGCCAGGTACTCAGCATTTTCAGGCGCTAACTTGGTGGCATGTTCAAGCAAGCCCAGCGCTTTGCCTACCTGCTGCATCGATGAGGCGATCATACCTAACAGGAAGTGTGCATCTGCATGTTGAGGTTGCTGTTGAATAATCGCCAAACAGTGTTGGTGGGCGCGGCGAAAGTCTCGCTGATTAAGAGCCTGTTGTGCGGCGTGGTGGTGCTGTTCAATGGATAGGTTTTGCAAAAGAAGCCCGTTGCCTTCGATGAGTTAATTAGATTTTTAACAAACAAACGGCAGCGGGTAAACGCTGCCGTTTGTGATAACGCTCAGTCCTCTTCAGGTCTGAGATTAGTCGCCAAAGAAATAGGTCACATTTAAGCCCACGGTACGTGGTTCATTGATGAAGTGACCGTAACGACGTAGGTCGAACTCACCTACCTGACGGATCTTGCTGAAGTCTTCACGCACCGAGGTATAGGTGTATTTGTCGAACAGGTTGTCGGCGTAAAGAGTAACTATCCATTTATCGAAGCTGAGCTTGGCAGACAGGTTATGTATTGCATAACCTGCGAGCTCTTCTCCGTTATCATTCAAACCGGTTTTAGTCAGCACATCGCTTTGGGCTGTCATGGTGTATCCGATTTCCAGATCTTTGCCGTTCCAAACTTCCGTTTTATAGGTGGCGCCAGCAGAGAACTGATGTTCAGGTGAGCCCGGCAGGCGATCGCCATCCTCACCAATCCCTGGTGCATTGTCGGTCAGTTCAGCATTGGTATAGGCGTATGTGCCGTAGATAATCAGGTCATCTGTTAACAAGTAGCGGGCTGAGGTTTCGACACCACGGCTCATCGCTTCGGAACCATTTTCTGTGATCGGCAGACCACCGTTTTCGGTGCGACCATCCACCTGCAGATCTTCCCACTGGATGTAGTAGAGTGCTGCATTCAATTCCAGCGTGTTATCAAGTAACGCGCTGTGCATACCGATCTCATAGTTGGTGGTTTCATCCGGAAGAATCAGCACTTCGCTTGGCAGCGCACACAGGTTTTGTCCCTGGTTCTGGTCCGGCTGACACTCGGCCACCGCATTTACGCCACCAATACGGTAGCCTTCACTGTACGTGGCATAAACCAGAATATCTTCATCGTACTGGTAGGCTAGGTTCCCTTTCAGCAGCGTACCGTCGTCGGTCGCATTGGCTGATACCAGATCCGGGTTTATTTCATCAGGCCCTGCGCCATAAAATGCCGTATTAAGGAAGGGCAGATCGAAGCCCTGAGTGACATCATCTTCGTAGTCGTAGTAGCGACCACCCAGTGTAAGGGTTAACTCGTCAGTCAGGTCGAAGGCTACCTCCCCGAAGATCGCTTTCTCGGTTAGCTCCTGATCCAGCACTGAATAGTACTCCAGGTTATCAGGGCGGTTTACATCCCAATACTCTGGCAGGCCTGGCACAAACTCTTCCGAGGTCGCATCGTTTTCGAACTTGTTGTAGTAAGCACCAACGATCCAGCTGAATGGTCCTTCATCCAATGAAACTAAGCGTAACTCCTGCGTTAAAGTTTTCTCTTCGCCCAATTCACGGGTAAAGGCAGCAAACGACGGGAAATCTTCGTAGCCATATTCGAAGTCAAGCAACAGGTCGGTCTGGTCGCGTTGCCCCTCTTCGTCGTACTTGGAGTAACCTGTGGCCGATACCAGCTCAGCAAACCCAAGATCATAGGTTAGCTCTAGGCTGGCCAACTGGTTTTTCACATCGTTTGGCTCTTCAAAGCGGTAAGCGTTTTCGTACTTGCCGGTGTTGAATGCCCGGGTGTGCACCATGGAGCGGCCTTCTGGCTTCTCTCGCTGGTAGTAGTAATTCAGGGTGGCGTCGAGCTCATCAATCGGTGCCCAGCGCAGTGACGCACGGCCATAAACCGTCTCGTTGCCGTTATTGTCTGACTTACGGCGCAGGTTTGCGTCAACATCTGCCGTGTCAGCGAAATCGGGTTGTGGGTTAGAAACACCCGGCTCGCGAACGATATAGTTGTAATCGATAAAACCTGATTGTTCGACGTAACCCATAGAGCCGCGGAAGGCGAAGGTATCGCCCAACGGCACATTAAATACGAAGTGGCTTTCGTAGTTCATATCATCGGCGTGGCTGGTTTGGGATAGACCACCGGTGATATTAGCTTCAACGGAATCAAACTGAGGTTTGACCGGAATGTAACGGATCGCACCGCCTAAAGTACCTGCACCGTAGAGCGTGCCCTGGGGGCCGATCAGTACTTCAACACGCTCGATGTCGTTGAGGTAAAGATCGACATAAACTGGGATATCACCAACGTAAGTGCCTACGGTACCGCCGCCACTGTTCGAAGTGGTTGGGCCAAGTGCACTGGTATTTAAACCACGCACGATGATCTGAGAAGGCCCCCGCCCGCCCTGATCTACCACGGCGAGACCGGGAACCCACTTAGCAACATCAACCAGATCTGTGATGCGGTTGTCTGCAAGTTGGTCACCGCCCAAAGCGGTAATATTTAGGGGGACTTCCTGAACCGTATTAATGCGGCGGGATGCAGTGACTGAGATCCTTTCGAGGCCAGCATAATCCTCCTCTTTAACCTCTTCTTCAGCATATACTGGCGTTGCCAGAACCCCGGTAATCGCAATGGAAACGGCACTTCGTTTGAACTTGGCGATCGGCATGTTTTGTTATTCCGTTATTAGGTTTCTCTGGAGTTTTTTGCACTGGTGGTCTTAGGACGCACTCTTTTTGGGCGCAAAAAAGGGAGTAGCCAAATCAGTTTGGTGCAATTTGATGGTTGGATAATCAAAATCGCTACAAAACTGAAACAAAATGGTTACATATGATGGCTAAGCAGATTTCATGCCCAGTTTTTTCGAATGAAGCTAAGTGGTTAATTACTGCGCAATCTGACTTATTACTTCTTTGGGGGTAGCGAAGGTGAACCATATTGGCGCTGGTCTAATCAGCGGGAAGTCGGGTTAGAATAGCGATCATCTTTTATTTATAGGTGATGTAAGCGGTTGTCAGTCAAACTACGCGACTATCAGCAAGCCTCTGTTGAGGCGGTGTTAAGCCATTTTCGACAAACTGATGATCCTGCGGTGTTGGTGCTACCCACCGGCGCGGGTAAAAGTCTCGTGATTGCGGAGTTGGCGCGACTGGCGCGTTTTCCGATATTGGTTCTCGCTCATGTCAAAGAGCTGGTAGAACAGAATCATGGTAAATATGAAGCCTATGGTTTCGAGGCGGGTATTTTTGCGGCGGGGCTGGGCAAGAAGCAGCACAGTTACCCGGTGACCTTTGCCAGCGTACAATCCTTGTGCCGAAACTTGGATAAGTTTGATGGCTATTATTCACTGCTTATTGTTGACGAATGTCATCGCATATCTCAAAGCGATGAGTCGCAATATCAATCTGTTATTACACATCTGAAACAGCAGAATCCGCAACTGAAAGTGCTGGGGCTCACCGCGACCCCTTATCGTTTGGACAGTGGTTGGATCTACCAGCAACACCACCACGGCTTTGTTCGTACTGATCAACCTGTGCCGTTTAAAAAGTGCATTTATGAGCTGCCTCTGCGTTACCTGATTAGGTGCGGATATCTCACCGAGCCCCAAGTGGTGGATGCGCCGGCCGCGCGCTATCAGTTTGATGAATTGCCTCCAGCCTACAGCGAAGCTGAGCTAGATCAGTTTTTGGGTCGCTACCCGCGCGTGACACAGGCGATCTGTGAACAGGTGAAAACGCTGGCTGAATCGCGGCGAGGGGTGATGTTGTTTGCTGCAAGCGTGAAACATGCCCATGAGATAGCGGGTTATCTACCAGAAGATCAAACCGCGATTGTTACTGGAGATACGCCGGGTAAAACTCGTGACGCGCTCATTGAGCAGTTTAAACAGCAGCAACTGAAGTTCTTGGTGAATGTGTCAGTTTTGACGACTGGCTTTGATGCTCCCCATGTCGACTTTATCGCGATTTTACGACGCACCGAGTCGGTGAGTCTCTATCAACAGATTGTGGGGCGTGGCCTTCGCCTGTATCCAGACAAAACAGACTGTCTGGTGGTGGACTACGCAGGTAACAATTACGACCTATATCAGCCGGAGATCGGCGAAACCCGACCGAACCCCAACAGTGAGCTAGTACAGGTGATGTGCCCACAATGTGGCTTTGGCAATCTGTTCTGGGGGTTAACTGACAGCGACGGCGATATCATTGAACATCATGGTCGCCGATGTCAGGGGCTGGTGGACGATCCTGAACAGCCTGGGCAGCAGGTTCAGTGTGATTATCGGTATCAGTTCAAGGAGTGTGGTCGCTGCAATGCTCAGAACGACATTGCAGCGCGCGAGTGCCATGCTTGCGGCAATGCCCTGATAGACCCGGACAATCAACTGAAAGACGCACTGAAGCTGAAAGACCGCAAAGTGTTGCGTTGCAGTGGGCTGTCAGCGTCAACAGAAGGCGACGTGGTCAGGTTGGTATACCATGACGAAGATGGCGCTGAGTTGACTGAAAAGTTTGATTTCTCAAGTGCTGGGCAACGGAAGAAGTTCTTCCAGATATTCTTTCGCACCGTATCTGGCGAGCCTTGGAAGACCAGTGACGCGGCCAAACTGGTCGAACAGATCCATCAACTAGTGGCACCAGATTTTGTGATTGCCCGGCAGATGAAAAAATACTGGAAAATCGAACACAGGATTTTTGACTACCAAGGCCCTTATCGAAAGGCGTATCAGCGCTAGTGGCATGCCTGTGCACACCAACGTCAGCTGATCAGGTAGTTTGCTGTTGGCTTAAGGGAGGTGTGCCTTCTGCTTGCACCACTCTGTTTCTACCTGCATTTTTAGCGGCGTATAGTGCTTCATCGGCTTTTTGTATCAGCGCCAGGGGCGAATCAATATTGGCGGGAGGGATCTCTGTGGCTACACCCGCACTGACGGTCAGCACTCTTAGCCCGGCCAACTGAGTGTGCGCATGGGGGATCTGGGCTTTTTCAATACTTTGCCTTAGTTCTTCAGCAATAGCCCGCGCTGGTGGCTCTCGCGTACCGCTGAGAATGACACCAAACTCTTCGCCCCCATAACGAGCGACCAGGTCGCCGGGGCGCCTGACAAATGGACTGCGTTCTAAGAGCTGGGCCACCTGTTTCAGGCACTCGTCGCCGGCAATATGCCCGTAGTTGTCGTTATAAGCTTTGAAAAAATCCACATCGATCAGTATCAGGCTAAGGTGCTCCTGATTGCGGCGGCAGCGACGCCACTCGGCTTCAATATGATTATCAAATGCCCGTCGGTTAGCGACGCCTGTCAGGCCATCTTTACCCACCATATCTTCCAGTTGCAGGTTACTCTCTTCCAACTGCTTCTGAGTAAACAGTAACTTCTCTTCACTACGAACTCGCTCGGTCACTTGCTCCTGCAGGCGTTCATTAATTTTAAACAGGTCTTCAGTTCGCTCCTGTACTCGGGATTCCAATACGCGTTGGGCTGTTTCAAGTTCACGGACGGCACGGGCGCGAATATTGACTAAATAAGTCAGCAAAAACAGCGCAGAGATAATGGTGACGATAACAATGGTTACCACCACATTTCTGGCTGAATCAAACTGCTTCATCGCTTCCTGCTCTTCTATCTCTGACGCGAGGCCCAGTGATAGCTCTCTGTTCCATAGCCAGGCACCCTGTACCCGCACCCCTCGATAATCCCGATAGCTTTCACTGTGCAATCCAAAGTCTCCTTTGATAGCGCGCTTTGCCATAAAGGTCAGTGGCCAGGAATCCTTTGAACCATGGGGGTGGTAGTCCGCCAGCAGGTCGCCTCCAGGGTCAGCAACGCGGATAGAGAGAATGGAAGATTGGCCAAAATCTAACAGTCCTATCAGTTCCAAATGATTATTAAACCGGCTTTCAGACATCATGTAGCCATCTTCATTAAACGCGTAGGTTTCGCCGGTTTGCCCTAGTCGTCCCAGTGCTGTGATTTTGCTGAAATCGTCAACGGGGTCGATTCTTAAGGTGAAAATGGCAATGACTTCGCCACTGTCATCCTGGATGGGAGTCGCGACAAACATGGTGGGGTCGATTGACTCAATGCTGTCGTCCAGGGAAACGTCAGAATTGATCGCTGGCACGATCACGGTGCGCGATGCCAGCACTTGCTTAAAAAGCTCAGGGCGTTGCTCGAAGATAAGGTTGGTTGTGCCGATGTTTTCGTTACGCATTGAGGCCAGATTGGTCCCGTCTGGCGCGATAATAAAGAAACCCATATAAACGCTGCTGGCTATGGGTACGCTTAGCAGTGTACGCAGCTGAGATAGCTCAGTCGAGACCATTAGCTGGTTTCTGTCTCTGGGCTTGGTAAGCAACTGCTCTGTTAATTCAATAACCTGAGGCTGGCCTGCGTAAAGCACGGCATCATGTTTATGGTCTTTTACCCAAAGGTGTAGCGCTTCATTAACGGTTAACAGGACGGTTTGCAAAGCGGCAACATTCGACTTCCGCGTATCCTGCTCAATCTTCCTGATACCACTGTATGCGATCACCACAACAATGGTAATAAACAGAAGAACGAGTAAAGGCTCAAACATACGCTTTAACAGCGTATCTCTACTCATACGCGAAGCTTCAGTCACAACAGCAAGGCCTTTGCAGGAGAGGGCAGTTAGTATTATTTCAGTGTAGCCTAAACCATTGATAACTCCCTCCCCTTGACTGGTAAAACCAATCTGGACAGTGGCCCACTTAACCGGATAATTAGCCAAAACAAAATTAATGAAGTCTGCGCAATATTAAGCGTGGGTGAGCGATTGATTAATCAATGAAATTATCGACAGAACAGCAAAACGCGATCTGTTTTGCAGCCGACGGCCAAACGGTCGATGAGATAGTGCCCATGCAGTCTTTATGGGCCGGCCAAGGCGAATTGGCGCGGCTAAGACTCACTTGCGCTGGAACTTCCGGCACTAAGTCGCTTGTCGTAAAACAGATCGCTTTTACGGAAAAAGGCGATCACCCCCGAGGTTGGAACACTCAGCGCTCTGTCCAGCGCAAGCGCCACTCTTATGAAGTGGAATTAAACTGGTATCGGCAGTATGCAGGACACACAACAGGGGCAGGGCGCGAATCAAAATCAGCGCGTTGTCCTGCGCTGATTTACTCGGAAACATCGGAGTACGGAATGCTGCTGGTACTGGAAGATCTGGCTGTGGACTATCCTGTTCGATTTACCGCAGGAAAGGATGACCGCCCGACTGAGGTCCAGATCAAAAGCTGTATTCGTTGGTTAGCGCAGTTTCATGCACAATTTCTGGGGCATAGTGTCGACGGCCTTTGGCCAGTTGGCGGTTACTGGCATCTCGATACTCGGCCAGACGAGTGGCAGGTAATGCCTGAGGGGGAACTTAAAGCCGCTGCCAATGTACTAGATGTGGAACTGGCGTCTTGTCCATATCAAACCCTGATTCACGGCGATGCCAAGCTGGCTAACTTCTGTTTTGATGCTTCCGGAGCGCGAGTCGCCGCGGTCGATTTTCAATATGTGGGACGGGGCCCGGGCAGTAAAGATTTGATGTTGCTGCTCAGCAGTGTGATGCCAGATTCTCGTCTGATGGAAGAAGCATCCGCCTTGGTTGAGTATTATTTCGAGCAGTTATCCACCTCGTTGCAACAATGGCAGCCTAACATCGATCGCCACTCGGTGATTGCAGCGTGGCGATCGTTATATGCCATTTCATGGGCTGACTTTCACCGCTTTTTGGCCGGATGGAGTCCGGGGCACTGGAAGATCGGCGAGTATTGTCTGCAGCAAACTGAACAGGCGTTGTTACAACTTCGGGGTTAAGACAGCACAGAGGTTAAAAAGGAGAGTATGGTGCTTAGCCAAACGCAGCTTGAAGCATTACTGACGTTGGCCAGCGACGCTGCGAAGCAAGCGGGCAATTACATTGCGTCGTTTGACCGAAGTGCCATTGAGGTCAGTCACAAGACGGCAGGTGATAGTGCGGCTTCTCAAGTGGTCACGCAGGTCGATCTGGCATGTGAGGCATTGATTAAAGAGGCCCTGCAGCCTTCCTTTGACCCGTTTGATATTGCCTTTCTGGGGGAAGAGAGTGCCGCATCTTGCCCAATAGACCAGCATCCCAGATTGAATCAGCCTTATTTTTGGTGTGTTGATCCGCTGGATGGCACCTTACCATTTACTGAAAATGTTCCTGGCTATGCGGTATCCATCGCTTTGGTATCCAACGCTGGAGAACCGCTGATCGGTGTGGTCTTCGACCCTGTCACTGGCACGCTTTATCAGGGGATAGCCAAACGACAGGGAGCAGGCGAAAACGCTTTGTTACTCAAACAAGGCCAGCCATGGGCGCCATTAATTCCGTTGCAAGCGGCAGGAGCACCACTCTCGCTCTACTTTGATCGCAGCTTCACCACTCTCCCTATGTTTTCTCGAGTTGTGGAAGCGATGAGTGTCAGAGCCGAGAAAATGGGTTATTCAGGCGTTCAGATTTATCACCAAGCTGGCTCGGTGATGAATGCGGTGCAGATGCTGGCGCATACACCAGCCTGTTACTTTAAGTTTCCCAAAGCCACCGAGGGCGGTGGCAGTTTATGGGATTTTGCGGCTACTGCGGCGCTAGCCAAAGCCGCCGGTGCTTGGGTTTCAGATATTCATGGAGACCCTTTGCAGCTAAATGCGCCGGATTCACTGTTTATGCATCGCCGAGGAGTGCTTTATGCGAGTGACCGACAGTTAGCTGAACAAGTGATGGCGCTGTATCGTTCGCTATGCAAGTAGCAGGGCGACTTGGTTAACCAGATAAATACTGCAGAAGAAGATCAGTGCCACAGAGGCTGCCCAGAACAGAATGGTGAAGAATTTTAATATCTCGATGCTGTTCCGGCTTGGGTGAGGCCGCAGCACAAATAAAGCAGTGAAGATAGTAGTGAATATGATGCCACTTAGCGGCAGCGCCACAGCCCACTGTAATGTGGAATATACCGCCTCTCCTTTGCGGGCAAGATCATTCTGTACAAGAAAAAGCAAAAGGCAGGGGATAGTGGATAAAAATACTCCCCAGCCAACCCCTTTGATGGTTCTTCTTCTCAGTTCATCTTTGAGTTCTGTGTCATTTCTGATGGCATCTGCCGGTGCAAGGCAAAGCAGCGCGTACACAGCCAGTGTGGTGAGTTGCGAGTCCATAATCATTCGTCCCTGTGGTTACAAGTGGAGCATTTTTATCTTGATATAAGGCAGTACTTTACCTAACTATTTTGTTAGAAAAAGCCCTTTACTTCGCAATCTTGGATAGGGTGGTGAAAACACGCAGTTTTTCTGACTTAACTCATCATTGACAGAGCTTGTGTTGTTGGATGTGTCTGGCTCTAGTGTTCTATCTACCTTTCTTCAACAGTCTTTTTAATAAACTCCAGCAGTTTTTCCCTTTCCGCCTGTGGTGGGTATTTTTCTATTAGTCCCTTCAATATCTGCAAAGAGCTCATATTCGGAAAAAGCTCATCAGATGTTGGTGTCTTTGCATTTAAATCTGCCCCCGAAAGAATAAGGAATTTAGTCAGTTCCTCGTTTTTTCGATAGAAAAGAACGCCGCTATGAATGGGAAGGTGGCCGGTGTAGGGATGGCGGTAATTGATATCACAACCTTTATCCAACATGGCTTTCAATAGAGTTTTCAGCTTTCTCCTCTCGACAGATATCCCTTTGTTGAATGGCGTAACCCCAAAGCCAATGTCTACCGAGGTTGAAAAATAACTGTAGCGTTGCCCATCTATTTGATATGTGCAGGGAGCGCCTATTTCTTGCCATACATCGACCGCTTGGAGAGTTGAACTTTGGTCCAGAGATGCGATGAGTTTCTCCGATGGCTCCTGTGCGATTGCCGTATTACTCAGAACAGTAAGAGTTAATACAACGAGTCGTACTAGTTGCATATGAATACCTTCCACCTCTTAAATGTATGCCTTTCCTAGCCAACATTAGCGAGCACAGCTTTTTGAGCTTCACTCTATCAGTGACTGTCAATCAAAACAGTTGGTTATGTCAAACAAGGAGTTGGGGTTGCCCGTTTAGATAAACTTTGTGTTTGGTAAGATCTCAGGCCGTGTATCTACTCCTTTTAAAGTTAGCCTCCGTTTTTCCAATTCTGATATCTTGTCAGGATAACGGAGTGGCTCTTTAAGGAAGTCTGATGTCGACGGCTATGGAAGTAGCGGATAAGCCTGAAAAAGACGACAAGCGCATTATTACCCCCTATGCGTTCACTATCTCTTCTGAGTTGTTAGGACTCAAACTTGCGCGTCCATGGCGGCGTGGGCTGGCCATGTTGATTGACCTTACTGTGGTGGCGTTTCTCAGTACGCTTAATGCCTATCTGATGCTGCTGGTCGCCGGTTGGATCCTTTGGCGAATGGTGTCAGATCAGAGGTTTTCCCGTCGTTCCAGAATCGCGTTACGAGTCCTGGCCGGGTGCACCATGGTGCTGTCGTTAACGGTAGGCGTGTTTGATTACTACCTGGATGAAGATGCGGAAGTCACGCAAGAAGTAGCCAAAGCAAAGAGTGTGATGGAGCTTACCTTGTCTGCGGGCAAAGCTGCTATGTGTGACGAATTGGATTGCTGGGAAGACAAGATCTCTGATGTGGGTGAGTTAGTCGCTATGCAGACATCTGATCCAGCAGAGGCAGAGAAGGTGATCCGGGAGTTTTTATCGGACGCTGAGATCGGCAAAGAGCATAAATCTGGTTTGGCGAAACGTATCGCCGAAGCGTGGGCGCTAGCTGCTCGCGCAGCGGAAGAGGAGCGTTTAGCTGCTGCAGAAGAAGCACTGCTGTCGGAAGCTGAAGCGACAGAGGATGTTACTGATGATATGACAGATGACGCTGTCCATATCGATCTGTTTGAAGATGAACCGGGCAGCTGGAGTCCTGAAGCGAACAGTCCATTGAGCTGGCTGAAAGGCGTCATCGAAGAACTTGGCCTCGGATTTGGCTGGGCGGCATGTTACTTCACTCTGTTTACCGCCTGGTGGCATGGGCAGACGCCGGGCAAAAAGCTGCTCAGGATCCGGGTGTTGCAATTGGATAATACATCTCTTTCTCTGTGGGATGCATTTGGTAGGTATGGTGGTTATGGCGCAGGGTTGGCAACGGGCTTGTTAGGCTTTTTCCAGATCTACTGGGATCCCAATCGCCAGGCTATTCAGGATAAGATCTCTTCGACCGTGGTGATATACGGCAAACAGGCTAAGTCTTAATAAAGCAAGGAGAGGCATCGTATGTTGCCTCTCCTTGTTTTAGCTGCACCAGCTTTTGATCGCTATATCTGCGTCTATTTCCGGCTTATTGACCTTTTCTCCGCGGAGCGCTTCACATTCGTTGCTGCCACACATATAGCCAGCGGCCCGATCGACCTCGCCATACTCTTGAATCAAACCCAATATCTTGCCTTCACGAACATAAAATCGATTTTTGTAGGTGCCTGTAGGTACTGCCAGCGGTACTGGAATAAATCCGATAAATGCGCCTGCACCCGCCCAGGATGTACCATTGTCAAAAACTAAGACCTCACATTTTTCTGTCGACCAAAGTTCGTCAGGCTCCCCCCATAGCTTGATGATATCGGCCTTTAAGTAAGCTGAATCAGGAAAGTTATGTGAGAATTCATTGCGCGTTTCGGCCAATGCAAAGTGTGTCTTTACCGATTCCTTTTTTCCATAAGTGCCAACGGCCAACCCCGCGCACCCTGAAATGAATAAAACGCCAGCTAGCGCTGCAATGCGATACATCTCAAGTCCTTTTACTTTGCAGGCTGTACAAGCCGCATACTCTAATATTTATCGGATTTCGCCTTGTGTCGGGGCAATGCCTCTGATTGTTGTTTACACAAGATTACAAATAGCTCAGTGGTTGATCCCACATATTTGATAGGGGGGCTCTGTTTGCCTTTATTTGCCTGATAAGCTGCATCCATTACAAGAAAAATGAGATGGAATCTCCAGATGAAAATTGAAAATACCGAACGCTTAGCGTTGCGGATGATGGATCAGAACGACGGCGATTACTTGTTTGAGCTGGACCAGGATCCGGAGGTGATGAAGTACATTAACGGTGGCAAAACAACCAGCAGGGAGGATGTAAAGAATGTGTTTTTACCTCGCCTGAAAGCCTACACCAATACTGACAAGGGCTGGGGTCTTTGGATGGTGACGGTTCTGGAGACCGGCCAGTATATCGGCTGGGTGTTAGTCAGGCCGATGGACTTCTTTGATGACGAAAAACCAACCCAATGGGAAAACTTGGAGTTGGGCTGGCGCTTCAAACGCGATAGCTGGGGTAAAGGATACGGTACCGAAGCGGCAAAAGCTGTTGTTGACGGCTTGAAAAAGCAGGGCAGTGCAACCCGCTTCAGCGCACTGGCAGAAGAAGAAAACGCGGGTTCGATTAACATCATGACCAAGCTGGGTATGACGTTTGATAAGCGCGATCTTTGCAAAGACCCGCTTGGCGACCTGGAAGTGGTTTATTACAGCATGCCGGTATAATTTGAAAAGCGCTGACTAAGAAAGTCAGCGCTCACCAAATTTCTCTTCAAGATACTCGATAAAACAGCGGACTTTCCTGCTCAAATAGCGTCGGTGAGGGTAGATTGCGTAGAGGCCAAAGCAGAGACTCTGGTAGTCTGGCAGTAACTGCACCAAGCTTCCGTCTTTCAGGCTTTGTTCGACAATATACCTGGGACTAAGCCCGATCCCTCCGTCAGCTTTAGCGATCTCAGAAACGGCTCTGGGGCTGTTTACCCGAACACGGGATACCACTTCTACTTTCTCGCTGTTGCCCTGCGGATCGAGCAGAGGCCAATGGTTTCCTATCTTGTAGTTGCTGTCGATAATGCAGGTGTGCGCTGCCAGATCTTCCGGTTTTTTCGGTGTGCCTTGCTGGGCCAGATAAGCTGGTGATGCACAGAGCAGCAGCGGCATATCAGCGATTTGTCGTGCGATCAGGTTGGAGTCATCAACACGGCCAATTCGGATCACCAGATCTATCCCTTCCTCCAGCATATTGACCCGGTTATTTGTCACCAAAAGATCAAGTTTAATCTTTGGAAATCTGGCTAAAAACTCTGGCAGTTGAGGCGAGAGAAAGGACTCCCCGAATGCAACAGGTGTGCTTATGCGTATCGTGCCCTGTGGTTCGGTTTGCTCACCCAGCAGGTCGTCCTGTAACTCTGCAAACTCCTCAAGTAGCGGCGTGGCTTTTTCGTAATAGCGACGGCCTGCATCGGTGAGGGATATTTTTCGCGTACTTCGGTTAAACAGGCGCACGCTCAATCGTGACTCC
Source organism: Corallincola platygyrae (assembly GCF_039544265.1). NCBI lineage: Bacteria > Pseudomonadati > Pseudomonadota > Gammaproteobacteria > Alteromonadales > Psychromonadaceae > Corallincola > Corallincola platygyrae. Next base: position 174,131 of record NZ_BAABLI010000004.1, read on the forward strand.
ATCTCACCGATATATTTGCTGACTAAGGCTTTAGAGATCCCTAGCCGGTCAGCGGCGGCAGTAAATGACCCTGCTTCGACTACCGCGATGACAGTGCGCATACCGTCCAATGTGTCCATTGCCTAACTCATTTAATCGTCAATGCCTCGTTAACAATACAACGTTTGGTGTTATTTCTGACAACAATAAGCTTGGTAATTTAGGTTGAGTCTTCAATGCAGAGGCGAGAAGAGTTGATAAGACAGGCAAAAACTTAGCATTTCATCGAAAACAGCATGTGGCGAGTCACACACTTTTCATTACTGCGTGGAAGCTGTCCAAGGTTTCACTGATACTGAGTGTTATGAAAATGTTTAGTTTTTGTTTTGATTGCTAAATAGCAAGCTTATGCATCGCACTGAGTTGGGACAGTTTGAATGGCAGTGAAACCTGGTATTTTGATGATGGGGGCCGCATTGACCGCACTATCACCTGTGCTGGCTGCGGATGAGTTGAGTTCCCAGGATCTGTTCGAACTGGATCTGGACCAACTTATGCAGCTGCAGGTGGAAAGCAGTGCAACCTATACGCCCACCTCTGAACGGCGTATGCCCGCAGCAACTACCCGAATCACACCTCAGATGATTCAAGATAGTGGGGCGAGAAACCTTTTCGACCTGCTGGAAACTTACGTACCCAACTTTCATTATCTGCCACACCACTGGGAATCATCCCATATGGGGATGCGCTCCATTATCAGCGACCGAGACGACAAGTATCTGATTGTCGTTAACGGGCGAGTAATGAACGAACAAACTCACTTTGGAGCCTTGAGTGAGCGCGACCTGCCGATGCTGGACGACATTCGCCGAATTGAAGTTGTGCGGGGGCCTGGCTCCGTGGTGTATGGACCTGGCGCGCTGTCGATGGTCATTAACATCCAAACCGAATCGTTTGCTAACAATAGTGGCGACAGCGTCACCGCAAAAGTGGGGTTTGAGGAAGAGTTTCAATCACTGGAACTGAAAAAGTCGATAGCGTTCAGTGGCGAAGATCACGGCATTCTGATGTATGCCGGTGTGAGTAATTACAATGGTGCCGATCGTGATGATTCGCCTGTAGTGTACGGCAATAGTGATACCACTGCCTGGGGTGAGCCAATTAATGCTGGTGACGACAGCACCCTGAGCAACCCGAGAAACCGAGCATCATTTCGTGACAAACCCAAACTGAAACTGCACCTGGACTATCAGTTACAGGACTTCAGGGCATGGCTCAGATATACCCAGGGTGGCGAGCAGATGGCTTGGTCACCCAAAATTGTCACCCTGCCGCCTAATGGTTTTGCCGATGAGGATACCCAGGAGGAGGACCTCAGCACACATCAGGTTGGCTACGAGCAATGGATGCTGGATCTCTCCTATCGCTGGGCGCTGCAGGATCACTTATGGCTGGATCTGAAAGGGGGATATGACACCACTGAGTACATTCGTATCCTGTTCGACAACCAACTGCCGGATAACCCTCCTGAAAACCACCGGGAAGAAAACTATTATTCTCGTGCAATGCTTAATTGGCAGCCGGCCGAAGCACATTCACTGGCTATCGGTGGCGAGTTCGTTCGCAGTCAGTGGGGCCTGGATACCTGGGGGTATCCCGATGCACCTGCTATTTCGCCTGTACTGGGAGAGATGGAGCGTTGGCGTACCGACCGCTGGGCGTTGATTGGCGAATATCAGTGGCAAATAGCAGAGAAATGGAGTGCGTTTTTTGGCGTGCGCCTGGATAAAGATGAGTACACGGACGACATGTGGTCTCCGCGCGCGGCGGTCGTTTGGGAGCCGAGTGAGCAGGACACTGTTAAAGCCATCTTCAGCCGATCTGTACGGAAGAACAATGCTGAAGAGCTCCGCATGCAGCATACCGGTGGCGTGGAGTCAGATCCGGAAGAGCTGAGCGGTGTTGAGCTTATCTACGACAGGCGAGTAGGGGAGCTGAAGCTTGGCGGTAACCTGTTCTATAACGATGTTGAAGTGATTGGTATCGACACCAACTCACTGCGTTCCAGTAAAGTTGCTGATTATGATTTCTGGGGATTGGAAATCGAAACGGTTTACGAGGCTTCAGATTGGGATATTCGTTTTTCTCACTCCTATACCAAGTTATTGGATTTCTCCGTTGAACCGGGCAAAAGTCAGAAGCTCTCGGTTGCGCATCTGGGTTATGGCAATGACCTGAGTAACTGGAGCAACCATATCACCAAACTGGCAGCCGCGTACCAATGGGATGAGAAGTGGCGGTTCAGCGGTGCTGTCCGAGTGTTCTGGGACTACCCAGGCGCAGAACAAACCACCCTTGAAACCAATGACAAACGCGATGCTTCAGAAGATGGTAATTCCTCCTCAACAGCGCTTTCTGACCGGGGTTACACCGACAGTTTTGAAGAGGCGATATTTGTCGACTTAGGTGCCCATTATCAACTGACGCCAGACAGTAAGATCAGTGTGAATGGTTACAACTTACTGGGATTATTTGATGATAAATACAACAAACGTATGTATCTGATTAATGTCAGTAACTACCGCGCTGACGCTGCTGCCGTTGCAATTAGTTATCGCCTGAACTTCTGATACCTGCGTTCGCTGTTCGAGCCTGGCCTGTTTTCAGGCTAGGCTTTTTTCTGCATGTGAGCGGGGGATGCCAGCCACTCTGGTAACTCTTTTAACTGCATTGGTTTCGCAAAAAAGTATCCCTGAGCCTTGTCGCAAGCCTGCTTTTCCAAGAAAGCCAGCTGAGCCTGGTTTTCCACCCCCTCTGCTACTACATCCATGCCCAGGCTATTGGCCAAACGCAGGATAGCAAGGGTGATAGTACGGTCGTTAAAGCTGGTTTCTATCTCATCCACAAAGCTGCGATCAATCTTCAGCGTGTCTACTGGTAATGTGCTTAAGTAGGCCAAAGACGAATAACCTGTACCAAAGTCATCAATGGAAACGGTGCAGCCGAGTACTCTCAATGATTCCAATACCTGGCAAGCCATCGCTTTTTCACTGATAAACAGCGACTCGGTTACTTCCAGCCCCAAATGCCTGAGGTCAATACTGTAGTGGCTGGCTTGGTCGACAACCTGGGATACAAGGTCTTCGGTTTTAAATTGCGCGGCAGAGAGGTTGATGGCGACCCTGAGTTTCTCTGTTGAGAAATGGGGCGTGTTTTTCAAAAGTGCTTTGATGTTGCCAATATCCTCGAGCGCTCGGGACAACACAAAATCACTTAGCTCAAGGATTAAGCCCGAGCTCTCGGCAATAGGAATAAACTCCATTGGCGAGATGCTGCCCAATTCCGGGTGTTGCCAGCGCAATAAGGCTTCGAACCCAAGCGCATCAGGCTCCACCAATGAAATGACTGGCTGATAAACCAGATACATCTGGCGATCAGGAATGGCATTGTGCAGTTCATTTGCCAGTTTGTGTCGGCGTTTAATTGCCTGACTGAGATTGTTTTCAAAGACACGATAAGTATTACGACCGCTCTCTTTGGCACTGTACATGGCGGCATCGGCAGCACGCATTATCTCTTCAGCGTTGTTACCATGATCGGGGTAAAGTGCAATGCCTATGCTGGCACGAGTGAAAATCTGGTTACCTTCCAGCTCAATCGCTTCTGACAGGCTTTGGCAGCACTTGGTGGCATATTCTTCGACGAGTTGAGCAGATTCAACATCCGGGATAATGACAAAAAACTCATCTCCCCCTAAGCGGGCCAATGTCGCGCGCTTTGGTAGACAGGAAAGCAATTTTTGCGACACCGTCACCAGCAGAAGATCGCCCAGCCTGTGCCCCAGCGAATCATTCACATCTTTAAAGTGGTCAAGATCCAGGAACATGATCCCGGCATGAAGCTTGGAGTCATCCGCCTCTTTCAGCGCTTGCTGCAGTCGGTCCATACAGAGCGTGCGGTTTGGCAGACCGGTAAGGGAGTCGTAATTCGCCAGCAGATTCATTTCGTGAACGGCATTATTACGTTCTGCGATATGTCCTCTGACAGCCGCCAGCATGGCATTAAAGGTTTTGCTCAGCTGCCCAAACTCGTCGTTGGCTAACACCGGAAGCTCGGTGAAGTAGTCACGATTTTCAATCACCTTATGGCTTCGGTCCTGCAGCGCTTTCATCGGCTTGAATACGCTACGGAAAAGTATACGAACGGCGAAGAAACTTAAGGTTAATGACACCAACACACTCGCCAGTGTTACCAGTGTGAATCGATACAGCGACTGACCCAGAGTATCTGTATTTACCGCGATAGATAAGTTGCCCAGAACTTCGCCACTGAAGTCGCGAACGGGTTGGCGAACATGATAGATATTACTGGTCCAGCCTGATGACTTCTGGTCACAGCTTGGCGTGAGGTGTGCTGCTGGCGCTCCGAACCGAGTATAGGTGTGATTCAGCCATTCACTGCCATCTGCGAGGCAGGCTACGATGGCGAAACTATCAGGCATGCTGACTTGCGACATTAGTGTCTGAGCGTCTTCATTAACGCTGAAGGCCATTGGCCCCTGCATGTATTCAGCCAATCGACTGGCTTCTGTATCTACCCGCTTGATGTAAGCATCTTTGTACTGCGTATATGAATACAGGTAGATAGTGGCCAGCAGCGGGGTGAGTGCCAAGGAGATCCCCAGTGCGACGATAAGCAGCACTTTGCTGCGGATGCTGGTGATCTTTATACCTTTCATCACCGCTCCACCACGCTGGCATATTTGAGTAACTGGGGACTGACTTTAAACCCTGAACTTGTCATCGCACTGCGGTTTAACTCAAACATCACCCGGCCTTTTTTTACGATGAAGTTCAGGTGCACCCCTGCGCTGGCAAGGCCTGCTTCCGTTCCCACCATTAAGATAGGTTTGCCTTGGTTGTTACGGGCAAATTGTGATGCTTCCTTTTTGAAGCCTGTGTCGAAATAGAGGATGTGGCAACTGTCTATCGGCGTGGAGCGGTCAAGCAGTGTTGAATCCACCGATTTGCCAAAGAAAGAGATGTTTCGGTAAACCTGGGTGAATTGCTCATAAGTAGCCCTGTTACCCAAGACACAAATATTCAGTCGGTCTGTATTCTTCAGAGCCTTTTCTGGCCAGGCCATTAGATGCGAAATCTTTTGCAGCAGGGCGGCCTGAACACTAAAGCGATCTGCCTGGGCTGCCATGCTGAATTTTGGTAATCCCAGCAAAAGCATCACCATTGCCATACAGCTCCCCTTCACCCGCTTGGAGTAACAGCCAGTTTCTGAAGCATGGCTTCGATTGGCTGGGGGTGAGTAAGTGCGGCTGATTGATGGCATTAAGTGATTGTTTGTGGTGTGAAAACGCTAGGCTGTTCAGTTCGTGCTCGTATTGTGAGTGATTTATTCACTCGGATAAAGCAATTAGATAGCCTTCTGAGCTGGATGGATGATGGGGTTCACATAAACTTAATCTTAGTTTTGAGCTACCTTTTCACTGTCAACAAAATGTTGACTTAAATTCAATTGTAGACGTATTTATCAATGCCATGTTGGTAACCATACTTGGCCTCGTTCCCCCCTTTCACAACAAACGAGGACACCAAGATGACTGCACTGACACTTTATAGACACCCACTTTCTGGCCATGCCCATCGTGCTGAACTGTTTCTTTCTTTGCTGGGGCTTAACACGGCATTGGTAGATGTTGACCTGGCTAATGGCGAGCATAAGTCGGAAGCCTTTTTGGCAAAAAATAGCTTTGGCCAGGTGCCGGTGCTAATTGATGGCGGTAGTGTGATCGCCGATTCCAATGCGATTTTGGTGTATCTGGCAAAAACCTATGATGACTCAGGGCGCTGGTATCCTGAGTCGCCTTCAGAGGCCGCAGAAATTCAACGCTTTCTTTCTGTCGCATCAGGTCAGGCTGCTTCTGGACCGGCTGCCGCTCGGCTAGTAAATGTGTTTGGTGCTGCGTTGGATCATGAGCGCGCCAAAACGATATCCCATCAATTGCTTGCGGTACTAGAGACTCATCTGAGTGGGCGCAATTGGCTGGTAGGTAGCCATGCAACGATAGCGGATGTGGCTAACTACACCTACATTGCTCATGCACCGGAAGGTGATGTTTCACTCTCTGCGTACCCTCACGTGCGAGCCTGGTTGAAGCGAATTGAGCAACTGTCAGGTTTTGTTCCCATGCAAGCGACAGCGGTTGGTTTAGCTGCTGCCTGATCTTCTACTGACCATAAAGCACCGGACTGTCGATGCCCGGTGCTTTTAGCAACCGAAAATAGTGGCTGCTGGAGTGAATCCCATGACTGTTTCGAAAGTGTCTTCTATTGATGATTATCAGACTCAGCTCGATTCCCCCTTTCATCGCGGTGAGCAGTGGATCCAATCTAAACTAGGTGTGCGTGAACAGATGGAACGCTTTGGCAAACGAGTGATCAGGGACCATATGCCCGATCAGCACCGAGCGTTTTATCAACAGCTTCCCTTTGTCCTGGCCGGACATCAGGATCTACAGGGTGATGTTTGGGCATCCATGGTGTTTGGTGAGCCAGGTTTTATCGAGGCGTCTTCATCAAAGTCGCTGGCGTTAAGCTCGCTTCCCGTAGAAGGGGATCCACTTCGACATAGCTTGATGCAGTCAGCGAATAAGCCGCTGGCCGTTGGTTTGCTGGGCATCGAATTGCCAACCCGGCGTCGTAACCGTTTATCCGCGCATCTGCATCAACAAGATACTAATGGCTGGCAATTGGAAGTAGACCAGACCTTTGGTAACTGTCCGCAATATATCCAGTCGCGAGAGCTGCTCTGGCTGCCTGAAAATAGTCGCAATGCGCCAGAGGTTTCATCTATTAGTGAGCTTGACGTTGCTGCCCGAGAGCTGATTAGCAGGGCTGATACCTTTTTTGTTGCCAGCGCGACAGCTGGCATCAATGACAGGCCAAATAGTGCTGAACTGCAGCCCCAACACCAAGCTGCACAAGGTGCCGATGTGTCTCATCGGGGCGGTCAGCCAGGGTTTGTTCATGTTGCAGATGATGGCACTCTGACTATCCCTGACTTCTCGGGTAACAACCACTTTAATACCTTTGGCAATCTGATTGAGAACCCCAGCGCCGGGCTGCTGTTTGTTGATTTTGAGCGAGGTGATCTGCTGATGCTGACGGGTGATACCGAAATCATATGGAACACAGATGACCCTAAGCTGCCTTTGCAGGCAAAACACTTCAGCCATGCCGATCGCTTCTGGCAATTTAAAACCAAGCGGGGGATCTGGTTAAGATCTGTGTTGCCATTTCGCTGGGGAAAGCCTATTGCATCGCCTAATAGTCAGCTCACCGGCAGTTGGTCACAGGCAACAGCGAGTCTGAATGCGAGCCAGCAGGCAAACAAATGGCATTCATTCACCATTGCAAAAGTTATTGAAGAGTCACCGCAGATACGTTCGCTTTACCTGATGCCACCCGAGGGGATACAGCCAACGTTTTTGCCGGGGCAGCATATTACTGTCAAGCAGGTGATTGACGAGCTGCCGGTCATTCGCACTTACACGGTCTCAAGTGCCCCTGAAGATCCACTCATACGTATCAGTGTGAAACGAGAGATCCGAGACGATGGCCTGCCAGGGCAGATGTCCGCTGCACTACACCAGTTGCAGTCAGGGGCGGTGCTGTCAGTCAAACTGCCACGAGGGCAATTCTACCTTGATTACCAGGACTCTCGCCCTGCGGTATTGCTAAGCGCCGGCATCGGCATCACACCTATTTTGTCGATGGCTCGACACTGGTTTAACCAAGGCTTCAGAAATCGCCAAATGCGGCCTTTAACGGTGATCTGTAGTGTCCGAAATCTGCGGCAACGAGCGTTCTACCAAGAGCTGATGACACTGGCAGAGCACTCTGGCGGCATGATCCGGGTGTTCTGGGTTTTAAGCCAGCCAGAGGCAGAGGCGCAGCTTGGTTTTGATGCAAAAAGTGATTTTCAGTACCAGGGGCATATCGACAAAGCCTTTCTCGAGGCTGTATTGCCGCTGGATGACTACCGGTTTTATCTGTGCGGGCCCACTGGTTACATGCAAACCACTTACGAGTTGCTGCTCGAGTTGGGTGTGGCAGATGACAGTATCAAAGCGGAAGCGTTTGGTCCGTCTTCTATCAAACGGCAGGTAGCGGCAACTTCATCAGCCGGTGACACGGGAAACCACCTCTCTCAGCCCGAGCAAGCCGAACTAGCGAGAGAAGCGATCGTTGAATTTACTGGTACGGGTGTTGAACAAGCTTGGACACCCGAGCAGGGAACACTTCTGGAGTTTGCCGAGGCTCATGGTTTAACACCAGCGTTCAGTTGTCGTAACGGTCAATGTGGTGCCTGTCGCGCCCAATTAGTTGGAGGAGAGGTGATCTACGAGACGCAGCCCGGCGCAGCTCATGAAAACAATGAGGTGCTGCTGTGTTGTGCCAAACCTGCGGCAGCAGAAAGCCCTGACGAGATGCCAACATTAGCGATTGAACTCCTGTAAAGGCCAAGAGCTATCCGAAACGAGGCCAATAGTTTTGTGACGAAATAGGAGCTTCTGCACCAAAACAGGCCAATCAATAGTGATGACTGTCACATAAAGTTAACAGTAAAAAACCGCTCAAAAATTAGTAAGTGCTGTTACTAAAGTTAACAAAATAGTATATTCGCTCTAAAGGTGTTCACACTTATGCAACATAAGGCTGATCCAAAAATGGGTCAGCTTTTTATTGTTTGTTATTGGAGTTAGTCGATTGGTTCACCCCCTGTATAGACCAATCGAAGTGGGAGCAGTGCAGTCACGCTGCCTTAGCTAACTTTTGGGTTATCCGGCGAAAGATCGGCGCCCTGATTAAACTACGTCCTTCGGAGAGATTATCTCGTGTTACAAATTAAGAAGAGTGCGGTTGCCTTTGCTGTGCAGCTGGCGGTTGCTACATCCATGTCATCGCTTGCGTTTCAGGTAAGTGCTGAAGAGCAGGATCAAGAGCAGGTTGAAGAGAGCAAGCTTGAAGTCATTCAAGTGACTGCACGTAAGCGTGTTGAAAATGCTCAGGAAGTACCAGTAGCGATCAGTGCGCTGCAGGGTGAAACCCTTGATGCTTTGAACTCGGGTGCAATGGATATTCGTTTCATGAATGCCCGTACACCAAGTTTGACTATCGAATCTTCATTCGGTCGTACTTTCCCACGTTTCTATATGCGTGGCCTGGGTAACTCTGACTTCGATTTGAACGCTTCTCAGCCAGTATCTCTGGTGGTTGACGATATCGTTCAGGAAAACCCAATCCTCAAAGGCTTCCCTGTATTCGACGTACAACGTATCGAAACGCTGCGTGGTCCTCAGGGCACTCTGTTCGGCCGTAATACGCCTGCGGGTCTGGTGAAGTTCGAATCAGTGAAGCCATCTCAGGATTTCGACGCCTTTGCATCAGCCTCATACGGTAGCCACAACACCAGCGACATCCGCGCTGCACTTGGTGGCGGCCTGACAGATGAGCTGTCTGCTCGTATCTCTGTTCTGCATCAGAACCGTGATGACTACATCGACAACCGCGCGCCTGGCTTCGAGCAAGATGAAGTACTTGGCGGTTACACCGACAAAGCGATGCGTCTGCAGCTGTTGTGGGAAGGCGATGACTTCAATGCCTTGCTCAACTACCACATGCGCGACCTCGACGGTAAGCCGGTCACTTTCTACGGTAACGGCATCAAGAAAGGCAGTAACGATCTTGGCGGTGAAGGCTGGGATGGTCGTGACACTGTATTCCACGATTCTGCCAGCCGTGCAGACCAGCAGGTTGAGACTGAAGGTTACAGCCTGAAGCTGGAGTGGGAACTGGGCGACTACACGCTGACTTCTATCAGTGGCGTAGAAAAAGCTGAACTGTTCTCACGTGCCGATGTTGACGGCGGTTACGGTGCTAACTGGGCCGCTGATTGCTGTGGCGTACCCACTGGCCCAGGTTCAATCGCATTCGATTCAGAAACCTCAGACGGTATCCCAGACCACGAGCAGTTCACTCAGGAAATTCGTCTGGCCAGTAACTTCGATGGCAACATCAACTATCAAGTGGGTGTTTTCTATTTCGACGAAGACCTGACTATCGAAAGCTTCGCTTACGATCCAATTTTCTCTAACGGTGATGTGACTGGTCACGTTAAGCAGTGGCAGGAAACCACGGCTTGGGCGGTTTTCGGCTCAGTTGATTTTGACGTGACCGACCGTCTGCAGGTGACTGCCGGTATGCGCTACTCTGATGACGACAAAGAGTACCGTAATGAGCGTTTCATGAGCCCACTGTCTCAGTTCGGTGCGCCTGATTCTGTGACTGGTGAAGTTAACCCAAGCGATACCCACGTGAGCTGGGACCTGAGCGCGACTTACCAGTACAACGACGATATGAACTTCTACGGTCGTATCGCTGATGGTTTCCGTGCGCCAAGTGTACAGGGCCGTAACCTGTTCGCATTCGACGATGGTATCTCCGTTGCCGATTCAGAAACCATTCTGTCTGCAGAGCTGGGTGTGAAGAGCGATGTATTGGATGGCCGTGGTCGTGTAAACGCTGCTGTTTTCTACTTCACCATGGATGACCAGCAGCTGACCTCTGTCGGTGGTGACAGCAACACTGCACGCCTGTTGAACGCTGACGAAACTGAAGGCTATGGCTTCGAACTAGACGCTGAGTTCATCGTCACTGACAACCTGTTTGTTACCTTCAGCTCAAGCTACAACCACACTGAAATTAAAGATGGCAGCTTGTCTGTACCATTGTGTGCTAACTGCGAAGTAACTGACCCGGTGGTTGATGGCCGTGCCATGATCGACGGTAACAGCCTGCCTCACGCGCCGGAGTGGATCCACACCTTTACTGCTCGTTGGTCTCAGGACCTGGGTGATGGTGAGTTCTACGTATTCACTGATTGGTCATACCGTGACGAAATCAATTTCTTCCTGTATGAGTCAACCGAGTTTACTGGTGAGTCTCTGCTCGAAGGTGGTGTAAGAACTGGTTATATGTGGGAAACCGACACTAACGCCTATGAAGTTGCTTTGTTCGTTCGTAACCTGACTGACGAACAGCAAGCGATTGGCGCGGTTGACTTCACTAACAACGCCGCCATCGTTAACGAAGAGCGTTTCTTCGGCGGTGAGATCAAAGTTAGCTTCTTCTAAGCGCTAACCTTGTTCACGCACGAACTCCAGGGCTGCTAACGTGGTCCTGGAGTTTAGTCGTTTTAATAGATACATATTTTTGTGTTCTGCCTAATGGGGGAACACGCAGGAAATCATAGCGTTATGAGCGTCTTCATCAGTTTAGTTGGGATCCTCTGTCTGCTGGGCATCGCCTACCTGTTCTCTACCAACCGCCGGGCAATCAACTGGCGAACGGTAGGCGGAGCGTTTGCTATTCAGGCAAGTTTGGGTGCGTTTGTGCTTTATGTACCGTTCGGTCAAACGGTTCTCGAAGCCATTAGCAGCGGCGTACAGGCGGTTATCGACAGCGCACAGGCCGGTATCACGTTTATGTTTGGTGGCCTGGTCAGTGACAAAATGTACGAGGTATTTGGTGGCGCGGGCTTTATCTTCGCCATTCGCGTACTGCCCATCATCGTATTCTTCTCGTCACTGATCGCCGTACTCTATTACCTCGGCATTATGCAGTGGGTGATCCGCATTATCGGCGGCGGCCTGCAGAAAGTGCTGAAAACCAGTCGTCCCGAATCCATGTCAGCTACCGCCAATATCTTTGTTGGCCAGGCGGAAGCGCCGCTTGTGGTAAAACCCTTTATTCCGACTATGACTCAATCTGAACTGTTCGCCATTATGGTGGGCGGCCTGGCCTCAGTGGCGGGCACGGTGTTGGGTGGTTACGCCAGTTTAGGTGTCGAGCTGAAATACCTGATCGCCGCCAGCTTTATGGCTGCACCGGGTGGACTGCTGATGGCCAAAATCATTATGCCGGAAACCTCAACGCCAGCAGATTCAATGGACGTGACAGAATCAGAAAGCAAAGAACACGTTAACGTGATTGACGCCGCCGCAGCGGGGGCGTCTTCAGGCATGCAGCTGGCACTCAATGTGGGTGCCATGCTGATGGCCTTCATCGCCTTGATCGCGCTTATTAACACTCTGTTCGGCTTTGTTGGTGGTTATTTCGGCGCGCCTGACCTGACTATGCAGTCTATATTGGGCTACGTTTTTGCCCCGCTGGCATTTTTGATCGGCATCCCATGGGAAGAGTCCTTTATGGCCGGTTCCTTTATTGGCCAAAAGCTGATCGCTAACGAGTTTGTCGCCTACATCGACTTCATCAATGTGCGCGAACAGTTGTCGGCACAAAGTCAGGCGATCATTACCTTTGCGCTATGTGGTTTTGCCAACCTGTCATCCATTGCCATTTTGATTGGTGGCCTCGGTGCCATGGCGCCCACACGCCGTCATGACATTGCGCGTATGGGGCTGTTGGCGGTATTAGCTGGATCACTGTCTAACCTGATGAGCGCGGCATTTGCCGGCCTGTTTTTGGCACTGTAAACACTTAAGTAAACTCTTGTTAGCATGACATTGCAGGCGGGCAATAGTGAGATTAAAATTGCCCGCTCTGCACGCATGCAGACGCGGTTACATGGATGTTTGTTGGGGTGCTACCGGAAATAGCTGCATATTTCGTGGCTATTCTTATCACCCACTATAGCCTGCCTTCGTCGTTTTTCAGCGACAGTGGGGCGGCGCTATCTCTTGTCTCTTCACGGAACCAAGTCCGCCACGTTAACCAGATTTTTCCGATGACGGGATAGATTGTCGGATAGATCGGTTGTTACACGTGTTTCATCTATATTTTTAACTCAGGGCGACACGCCTTGTTTTTGTTGAGAGATAACTCATGACTGATCTGCAGCAAACTGCACGACATGCCATCTCGATGATGGACCTGACCACACTGAACGACGACGATACCGACGCCAAAGTTGTGGCTCTGTGTCATCAGGCAAAAAGTCCTGCGGGTAACACCGCCGCCGTGTGTATCTATAAGCAGTTTATTCCTGCTGCCAAACAGGCATTAGCAGAGCAGGGCACACCTGATATTAAGATTGCCACAGTAACCAACTTCCCCCACGGCAATGACGACGTAGACGCCGCAGTTGCTGAAACAGAACACGCCGTGGCACTGGGTGCTGACGAAGTAGACGTGGTGTTTCCATATCGCGCACTTATCGCCGGTAATGAAGCCGTTGGAGCGGAGCTGGTCAGTCGGTGCAAAGCGGCGTGCGCAGACAAGGCGCATTTAAAAGTCATTATCGAAACCGGTGAGCTTAAAACCGAAGCGCTGATCAGCAAGGCCAGCCATATCGCCATTGAAGCCGGCGCAGACTTTATCAAAACCTCTACCGGCAAAGTGCCGGTAAACGCCACGCTGGAATCTTGCCGCATCATGCTCGAAGCGATTAAAGCCTCAGGCAAACCTGTGAAGTTCAAACCAGCAGGTGGCGTACGTACTGCGGAAGACGCCCGAGCGTTTATCGCCGTGGCATCTGAGATCATGGGCGCTGACTGGGTCAACAAACAGAACTTCCGCTTTGGTGCCTCTAGCTTGTTGGGTAACCTGCTCGATACGCTGGGCCTGGCGGCTGATGGAGCCGCAAACTCAAAGGCTAACTCAAACCCAGCTAGTTACTAAGGAGTCGCCAGATGAAACGTGCGGTTATCCTGGTACTGGATTCTTTTGGCATCGGCGCTACGCCAGACGCAGCAGACTTTGGTGACGAAGGCTCAGACACCTTCGGTCATATCGCTGAGCAGTGTGCGAGTGGCGAATTGGGCCGTGGCCCGATCGCATTACCGAACCTGGCCAAAATGGGGTTGTACCATGCCCACCGTGATAGCACCGGCGCTTTCGCGGCGGGTGTTCTCCCGGCTGGGGAAGAGCAAGCCATAGAGCCTATCGCTGCTTACGGTTATGCCAAAGAGCTTTCTTCCGGCAAAGACACCCCCAGTGGCCATTGGGAGATGGCGGGCGTGCCCGTATTGTTTGAGTGGGGCTATTTCAAAAACAAGCAAAACAGCTTCCCGAAGGCATTAATCGATGCCTTTATCGAGCTCGCAGGCATTCCCGGTATTTTGGGCGACTGCCATAGCTCAGGCACAGTGATCCTCGATCAGCTAGGCGAAGAGCATATGCGTACCGGCAAGCCGATTGTTTATACCTCCGCCGACAGCGTATTTCAGATCGCCTGTCACGAAGATACCTTTGGCCTGGAACGCCTTTACGAACTGTGTGAAATCGCCCGTGAGCTGCTCGATGAATACAATATCGGCCGCGTGATCGCCCGTCCGTTTGTGGGCGACAACCCCGAAACATTTGAGCGCACCGCCAATCGCCGAGATTATTCAGTGCTACCACCTTCACCGACCTTGCTGGACAAACTTAGCCAGGACGGCGGTGAAGTGATCTCCGTGGGTAAGATCTCCGATATCTTTGCCCATCAGGGCGTGACTCAGAAGATCAAAGCCTCAGGCATTGATGGCTTGTTTAATGCCACGCTGCAGGCACTGCAAGGCGCAAAAGATCGCTCACTGGTGTTCAGCAACTTTGTTGATTTTGACTCCAGTTTCGGCCACCGCCGCAACGTACGTGGGTATGCCGATGCGCTTGAACAGTTCGACCAACTGTTACCGCAACTGCTGGACAAGTTGGGCGAAGACGACGTGCTGCTGATTACTGCCGACCATGGTTGCGATCCCACATGGCAGGGGACAGACCATACCCGTGAACATGTACCCGTGCTGGTGTATGGCAAAAACATCAAAGCAGGCGCACTTGGCCAACGGGAAACATTCGCCGATATGGGCCAGTCTCTGGCCAGCTTTTTCGGCCTGCCACCGATGGAATACGGCACCAGTTTTCTATCGCCAGTTAGCAACTAGAGTAGCTCGTTAATTTGGCCTGGAACAAATACGACTTAAAGCTAGCTGGAACCAACAACGAACAAGATTAAAAAACAGCCCCAAACGGCTGACAAAAGTATTAAAGAGGAAGAAGAGATGGCAACGCCACACATCAACGCCAAACCTGGAGATTTCGCAGAAACGGTCCTGTTCCCTGGTGACCCACTGCGCGCTAAATTTATCGCCGAAACGTTCTTGGAAGACGCACGTTTGGTGACCGACGTACGTAATATGTTTGGTTACACCGGCACTTATAAAGGCAAGCCGGTTTCTGTGATGGGCTCAGGTATGGGCATTCCCTCTTGCTCTATCTATGCCAAAGAGCTGATCACCGAATACGGCGTAAAAAACCTGATCCGCGTGGGTAGCGCAGGCGCTATCAGTACCGACGTAAAAGTACGTGATGTGGTAGTCGCTATGGGCGCCTGTACCGACTCAGGCGTAAACCGCACTCGCTTCAAAGGCTACGACTTTGCCGCGATTTCCAGCTACAAGCTGCTGCGCCAAGTCGTCGACTCAGCTGAAAAACTGAAGTACCCCGTGAAGATCGGTAACTGCTTCTCTGCCGACCTGTTCTACACCCCAGACGTTGAGATGTTCGACGTGATGGAAAAAATGGGCGTACTGGCCGTTGAGATGGAAGCCGCAGGTCTTTACGGCGTCGCTGCCGAATTCGGCGCAAATGCGCTGGCGGTACTGACTATCTCAGACCATATCCGTACTGGTGAGGCCACCTCGTCTGACGAACGTCAAACCAGCTTCCGCGATATGATGGAGATTACGCTGGAGTCGCTGCTGTAATAGCTAAGGCAGGCGAGGGTGCAGATGCAGATGCTCCGGCAAATGAGCATCACGAGAGTGAGAAAGCCACCCATTTGGGTGGCTTTTTTGTACTTGGTTATACAAGGTTCAGGCTTTGTTTCGACGTTGCATACTGAGCCAAAAACTGTGAAACATTTTCATTTAGCATTGAATTTATTAGAAAAAATATAGGTATAGATAGCTAACTCTATCTGTTTACTTCGTTCTACAAAATGCTATAAAGCCTTTTCACTCACTCAATAACAAGGATGTTAGTCATGCGAGAATCTCATCGCGCGGTTACAAACTCTTATGATCAGTTCAGGGAAGATGCTCGTGCGGTTGCCATGCAAGCACTGTCCCCTCAACTTCAAGAGCATGTCAGTCTGAAAGGCATTGATGCTCAAGAAAGGGCCATTGCTGGAACTTGGGAGATGCATTCAAACAGAAGCCCAGATGCTGAATGGTCGTGGGAAGAAGGTGTTAGTGGTTATAAGTTCAGGCATCCAAAGCAGTTTGACCTAGCGATTTGGAGTACCGGACAGCTTTGCGGCCTTAGCATAGGTAAACCCACCTTCTCAGGTGATAAAATGCGGTTAGATGTCATTGAGCGCTCGCCTTTGCACAATTTGTTGAAGGGAGAGGTGACGAGTATCTCAATCACTGCTTTTCTTACATATGCTGAATCGATTGGGGCAAATCAACTTCGAATCATGCGCCCATTGAATGAGGATTTGGTTAGGTTTTATCAAGGCTTTGGTTTCACTTTGTATCGTGGTAAAGCCAGCAACGTGCCTACTCATTTATGGTTAAACCTGTAGTTGAAGTTGGACAAACACAATGAATGAAGAAACTAGACCCGAGCCGGGAACGCCCGAATTTAGGGAATGGCTACTAGAGAAGGTTAAACCGTTTGCGGACCAACTCTTCAATGCTGAAAAGCCAGAAGGCTTTGAAGAAGATGGTTATATTGCAGGGCCAACTAAAGGCGAAAAACTCACGCCGGAAAAATCTGTTGCGGAAGATGTAGCTATCGACAAAGCGCATAAGCGGGCGCATTTAAAGGTAGAGAAATAAACAGCACTTACAGAATAGCGTGCAAACAAAAAGGCCACCCTTGCAGGTGGCCTTTCCTATTACGTGACACCTACCGGCTTAAGTTACTTTGAATTAGCGCTTTCGTAGTATTTAGTTCTTCTGCGAGTCGTCCCATTGGAAATCCTTCTTGCTCCATAGCTTCCACATCTTTGATGTTCTTATCAAGGTAGCTAATAGCCGCTGAATAACTCACATAGCGATAGTCGAGTTCTTCGGCGGGATTTACGGGAAATGCTTTCTCAACCTCAGACTTCGCAAGCTCCCGATAAACAACAACTTTGACTGGATATTGTTTTGGTCTTGAGTCTCCATGAGGTTGCCATTGGTACCACTCAACTCCAAGCAAAGAGCCGCTCATACTTGGAGGACCAAAAGCTGAATATGGTAGAACATATGTGTATTCAGCTGGCTCGACCTCACTACATGAGGTAAGAAGCAGGGTAGATAGAATCAGCAGAGCACTCGGCAGTTGCATAATGATTTGCTCCTGCCTCTTAATGTGTTACCTGGATCTTATGTTTTTCAACAAAGCTCTCTGATTTAAAGCTTCCTATCAAAGTGCCCATGGCTAATGAAAATACAATGAGGAAGCAAAGCGCCCCTGCATGTGGGATTGAGAACTTCGTGTGTTTCCACAACGGATAACTGGCAGCAAGTGCGAGAGCTACAGCGCTGTACTTGTTCCACATAAAGAAAAATACGATCTCAAATACCCAAATCGACTCTTTTGACTTAAAGCTTTGTAGCCCCAGCCATGCATAGCCCATAGCCCATAGCCCATAGCCAATCCCACACCAACGACAAATGCTAGTAACGCATAGAGGACAGAATGCCCTGAGTAAACGGCTGTGTACCAGAGGTAAATTGAATACCCTGTCGCAGTTAGCCAGAGCATGAGTAGCGGTAAAATGACGAGTCCCATTTATCTTCCTTGATGATGGTGTGTTTTGTTGAGATTTAGAGCATCTCAAATTCTTTCTTGATCGTAAGGGCTTTTCTCTTCAGTGCCAATCTCATTTACTCTTCGATGTCTGTGCGATTTGCGAAATGAGCCGATTAGGAGTTATTATCGGCTCACTTGGTGAGTCGAATGGGTGGTCTAATCGGCTCAAGTCTTAACAAGCTTTTTACCCTGAGGCTCGAATGGCGCAGATGTGGATATGGCAAGCGGATGCTTGGCCTAAGTTCTCCTGGCAAGCGGAATCTATCTTGCCAAAGGTCAGGGCTGTCTACCGTAAACAGGGGATCTTGCTGGGCAAAACTTCTGTTGAAGCAAATTCGTCTGAACATACGCTAAACATATTGCTGTCAAACATACTTGCTTCTTCGGCGATCGAGAACGAGCAACTAAATGTTCAATCTGTTCGTTCTTCGTTAGCCCGTCGGATGGGGATATTAGAAGAGGCACCTTACCCGACATCTTATAGATCTGAGGGTGTTGCGGCGATGATGTTGGATGCTTTGGACAATCTTAAACAGCCACTGTCGACGGCACGTTTGTTTCAGTGGCACAGTTGGTTGTTTCCAGCCAATGAATTATCAATGCAGCCTATCAGAGTAGGGCAATTGCGTGGCCCCGAGCCAATGCAGGTGGTGTCTGGTCGGTTAGATAGTCCCGTCGTACACTTTGAGGCGCCGCCTCGGCAAGGGTTAGAGGGACAACTTCAGAATTTTGTCGAGTGGTTCAACCAAAGCCGTGATGATGAGTTGCTTGATCCTTTGTTACGCTCGGCACTTTGTCACCTCTGGTTTGTGACCTTGCATCCGTTCGATGATGGCAACGGGCGTATTACGCGGGCATTAACCGATATGGCATTGGCGCAAGCGGATAGTCAAAGCATTCGTCTGTATGCAATGTCTGTGGCGATTTTAAATGATCGTTCTGGCTACTACCGTATTTTGGAGCAGACTCAAAAAGGAACTCTGGATATAACAGCCTGGCTTGAGTGGTTTTTGGATACGCTGAACGATGCCTTAGATTCCTCGTTGCTGGCGATTGAACGAACCATTGCAAAGACTCGCTTCTGGCAAAAGTTCAGAGAGTCTGGGTTCCATCCTGCGCAAGCAAAGGTGTTAAACCGGTTATTGGATGGCGGCGAAAAAGGCTTTGAAAATGGTATTAATGCCAGCCAGTATCAAAAAGTGGCGAAGGTCAGTAAAGCGACAGCAACGCGGCATCTGACCGAGTTGCTGGATAAAGGCGCGATTGAGAAGATGGCCGGCGGCGGCCGTAGTACCCGATATCAAATTAAGCTGAGTGACTAGTGGGGGGGCAGTTCTCTTTTGAACGAGGCTGAGGACTTTACTCCCTACAGCAGTGATCTGCGGGTAGAGGTATAAAAATAGTCGTCGCGTGCTCCAACGTTATCTCACCACTTCGTGGCTAGGTTGAATCCCCTTATAGACCCAGCTCAAAAAGGTGTTTTGGAGGGATTGTACTCAGGGCCATTCATGGCCCTGACCCTGCGGGCGCTTTGCGGTACAAAACGTTCCTGACGTTTTGTGAACCCCTTCGAGGGCTCTGCACCCGCCGAATACCACACAAACAAAAAGGCCACCCTTGCGGGTGGCCCTTTTTTGTTTGGTGGAGCCGGGGGGATTGATTCGCGGCGTTGCCGCTCCCCTGCGGGCCGTCGTCGCAGGCTCCGACGTTATCTCACCACTTCGTGGTTCGGTTGAACCCCCTACGGGGTTTCAACCTCCAAACTGCAACCAATAAAAAACCCCATGCCTAATGGCACAGGGTTTGTTATTGGTGGAGCCGGGGGGATTTGAACCGGACTCGTAGATATTTGAAATACCATGGATTAATTCCTTAGAAATCGTTCGCGTGTTGCTTCTTGTGTTGCTAAAGACTGACGTTGGAAAATAGTTTTAAGGAACAATAATAAAAAGTTTGTGCATGTTCATTTTATTTTGGAGCTAAGCTTGACTAGTACTTCAGTGTTCAATGTTGTGTCTCTCAGACCCATTGCTAGTCTAGGTGCTATTATTTATTCGCACAATCAGTTGCTCTGACCAAATCAACTGAAATTTCTTAGACCAAACGTGAGAGCCTCGCGGCCCTCTTGAAAATTGATATGGAGGTCCTCTATGGAAAAGCATAACAAAATTGCTCGTCAATGCGATATAAGTGACAGACTGGCACGGATTGAGGAGGAAATTGAAAAACTTACTTTTTACAAATTTTATCAGGCGAGTGATTATAAAAGAGAGTCCATTGATGAAATATCTTCTTATGACGCGACAGCCACTCGATATATAAAGTCCACCAGTGAAGGCTGGGTGACAGTGTTAATCAATGGGGTGCGGACTTCCTTGCCAAGTGGTTTGCAAGTTACTCTTGGCGCGACTAGTGGTGGACGCGATTATGGTGTAATCCTAGAAGGAACTCTATCAGGAAAGAAATTCGATGTTATCGCAGGTTATCTCGATGTGAGTTATAGCCGTGGAAATTCCTTGCAAGCCAAAGTTGTAAAAAACCAGGCTGGCGCAGTTACTGTCGACGGCATATCTTATGATAGGGAGTTGCACCTTTCGTATAAGACCAATGGCACAAGTAAGAAGGCGGGTCCTTTTTTGGTCAAAACCGACTCTGCAAACCCAATTCCAAAAGGCAAGCATGCGATCGAACTTCCTGATTACCCTCATTATTTGGGGGCCAGATATGGTGCATTTGGAACCGTCTGGTTTCGTATTGGGAATACGGGTGACAGATACATACATCCCGGTCGAGAATCGGAAGGATGCCTGACTTGCGCTCCATCATCTTGGGCCGATATATATCAGATAATGCATATATGTCGGGCCTCCGGAAAGACGGATGTTGGTGTGTTGGACTTTACTTGAAGAAGATCTCTAGAGCCCTTCCATTAGACAACTGAACGAGATATTAAAGGCCTAGGATTGAGTCTATTTTCTGGCTCTTTAGATTAGTGTGTTCAAATGGGTTTTACCTCAATTAGATTTAAGACGCAATTGCTTCTCAATATCCCCAAACGATATCACTCCAGATCCGCTCAGGCTTATGCCCATACCCCAGAGAAAACCTTTTATATAACTTTCAGTACCTCCCCAAGTGTCCGCTCCTGCCCACAGAAGCGAGTAGCCAGACAACCCCGCTACCAAGAAAAAGACTAGATAATGCACCAGGCTAACTACAGCGAGGCCAATAATAACTCGAATACGGCTGGTCTTGAAACTCTCAGGAGAAAATGCTCTGCCAGTGCTAGCTGCCATGTGCACTGCAGTCACTGCATTATTCGTGTCTTTCTTAAATTGCTCAACAGATTGTATGTCGACCATCTGGCTCATAAAATCATCACGCGCTTTAATCAAAGCATTAATAAGATCACTATTCTCACTGCCTTCGAAGTATTTTCGTAACCAATTTACGGTATTCTCTGCCAAGCCAGAGACCAAAGTGGCTTGGTCATTTATTGAATCAGGTTTATGTACCCGAGCGCGTGCTAAAGCATCAAAATGGCTGCGTACAAAACTCAACAACTTCAGCTGTTCCGCGTCCAATTTGCCACTGGAAGTCATGCGGCGGACCGAATCCTCTAGCCAGACCGCAGCGTCTAAAACCATTCTGGTGAACACTAAGTTTGGCTTAACTGTAACTACAAGCACTCGCAACCCATATGTTACGAAAACACCAGCCGCGACAAAAAGAACTGCCAACCAAAGAGACTCTTTTAGAAATAGTTTCGCTGCCGCTTCGACTTGGCGTCCACCAGGAACATCAACTTTTACAGTGACGATCGGCTCAAGCGGAGTATTTGACGAGACATGGCTCTGATTGATGTTTTTTAAAAGAATGTCAAGGTGCGTAGGTGAGTCGCCTGTAATAACGGGTAAGGTCATGCCTGTACACTCGTGCTCAGAGCCATCCGTCATATCTAACACTCTACAAGGAATGCCCTGAGTATTGATGATCAACCGACCCCCAAGGGCGGGACTGTTAGTCTTAGCTCTTATATTCAAAGGAATTCTATAGGTATTGTCACCGAACTCTGATAAGCGTATTACTAGTTTTTCCTCGGGCAAATCAATTTCTACCATCTCCTCCAGAGGCTTGAGTTCATATCGAATTGTGTAAACGCCGTTTATGGGCGTTTCATCGCCATTAGGTGCATAAACCAATGCCTCCCAATACAATGAATAGTCACCTGCATAATCCATGTTTATTTGCGTATATATGGTTGAGGTTGTGCGCCAACCCAGCTCCGTATCACCAAATGAATAACTGCAGTCTGCTACAAGCACCTCATTGAGATGGCAAATTAAGGACGGATTGCTGTTGTTTGGTTTGATGACGACCGTGAACCTGAGACTCTTTACTGTGTATTTTCCACTCAATGTCCAAGTAACCTTATGAGTAGGCTCATTCACGGTATTGCTGGGAACTAGTGGTGTAGGCGTAAAGGCCGGCGATGCATGTGCCTGCTCTGCAGCGAACACTCCTACAAATGCTACTAGCATAGCCAAAAAACGAACTGTTCTACGTTCCCTTAATTCAGCCCAGCAACGCCTTGTTGAAGTCATGATATGTTTACCCATGATTTCACTCTGTTCCTTAGAGAGGGAATTGGATCTTCTCCATCCGGAGAAGCTGCTTCTGTGTTTCAAGCAAACGAGAGAAAACAGTCATCCTGATCTCTATACGCCCGTGATTTGCCGCTTGAGGGTTCCTCTGTAACCAGGCGCCAACACTTGCATCCACGGCAGCCGCTATCCGCAAAAGGTCTGGTCCGGTCTGGATAGCAGTCGATCGTGCAATCGGTTCGGGCTGGAAGTTGCTTAATTCAGAGTGTTTGTTTTTTAGCTCGTCTAATATGCCAGACTCATAGGACCACATTAAATCGATTGTCGGCCAGAGTTCTGAATCTTCTCCAAGGTCTAAATTAATCAAGTCGTTAAAAACTTGGTTTCGCATAAAGTCGTGCAGAGCTTCTTTTAGGGTCGCTCCAAATATCTGCCCAACTTCAATACGAATGCTCGGAGTGTAATGATCGCCAGTACGAACTTTGCTGCTGGTGTAGACAAATTTATCGTTGGTTGGTAGGTCCGCCACACCACTTAGTCCCTTATTACGCTTTACCCATACACTAGGCCACGCATTTTCAAGCAACATTAGATTTAGGCCGCCAACGGTGATCCTGTTGCCCTGGTAATGGAGTTTAGGATCATATTCACTTTTCACTCTTGCAAGAGCTCCGCTCTGGTTATCGGATTTTCCATAGACTCTCTTGTCCGAGGTGATACGCTTTAGTTCATAACTCAGTCCGTCCGAGTCCCAGCTTCCAATTTTCTCTAGTAAAGTGGTTGACAGGGGCTTGGAGTTAGAGGAAATGGCATTTTTGGTACTCAGTACATAGTGTTGTGTTGCACTCTCAAAATTGACAGAATCAAGCGCAAATGAAGTTCTCGGTGCAGCGAATAGCGAGACTAGGGTTTCGGTCCAATAGACAAGCGCTTTTATCCACAGAGTGTCATCAACTATGGTGCGGCCAGCTGCATTACCTCTAATACCCGCAAGCCCGCTGTATTCATAGAGTATTGACAAGATGCTACGTGGGTTCGCGTTTAAAGTTGAAATCTTTGTCTCCGGCTTGGTATTGAATTCTATATCCAGATAAGTTTCGTCTTGAGCCACTTGATCTTTACGCTCAACATCAACAACTAACGACCATTCCTTAATGCCATCTAGGTCAACTTTTAACCTCGCATCTTGTTCCTGAGAGTCCGTCACTGATACTACTGGCGATTTTGGCAGGCTCTTGAATAAAACCGGTATATTGGCTGGGGCACTAGTTGGGGCTAGAGTGACTTTTCTTGGTTCAAATAGCTTGAGCCATCGTGTGTTATCGGGGTCAATTGTCCCAACATCACCGGATCCGAAATTCACCCTCACATACTCAATGTTGAAGAAGAGGGGACTTTCAACCATTCTAGATATTCCAGCGTTTGCAACATCAAACTGGATGCACAAGCGACCACTGCTGCCATTTCGGCGCAAGGCTGCAGGTAGGAAGTTACCTTCCTGTGTCGCTTGCACACTATCGATATTTGTTTTCGAGCCTTGCTCGACATTGCCGTAGAGAAGAACTTTATCGTCTGCGATGGGAAGGCTGCTATAGGCTAGCGGGACAATCAAAATGGTGTCGAGCCCATAGAAACGGCTTATCCGCCGTTTAAGGCTATTTGAAAGATTTTCGTTGAGGACATAGCTAGCCTCCTTTATCTCCAATGCATCCTCGGCATTGTCATATATAGGCACATGGCGTACTGATAACCTTTCGGCTAACTCTTCTCGGGCTCTAGCCAATCGTACAATTAATCCAGATGTTTCCGCATTTCCAATGAAAGGTGCCAGCTGGTCTGGAGTGTTGTAATGATCAACCTCATGCAGCAGACCACTAAAAGCCGTATCCATATCAAAGTTACTGATGGTCACTTTTTCTAACTGGTCACTGGCTTGCGGCTCGCGTTTGTTGGTTGTCCAATCCCAGAAAGCCGCCCCGACCTCGGATTTGGCCGATGTCGCGAGTGGCTCGAATGCGGCAAAAGCAGCCGCTTGTTCGCTATTTGGTCGCATCGGAGTTAGCTCAAGCATCTTAGCGTCGAGGATATAAATGAGAGTCTTTCCCTTTGCATTCTCGCTGATGGCTGCGATGATCTTCTGTCGACCACTCCCGGTGAGGAAATCTTTTATCGCATTCGCTAGTCGCTCCTCTTTGGAACTCTTGCTCAAAGCTGGTTCATCGGCAATCGGTAACTCAATGCGTTTTTCAATAACTTCGCTTCTAAGGTTAGATGCATCATCATCCGTCTGACTTTCTTCCAAAATACGACCGCCAAGTAGCTTCTCATGCACGTCCTGCTCTTCACGTGAGATTATGAGCTCGGCACAGTAGAGAGCGAAACCCTCACTAGGTGCATTGCCGCTTAAAGAGAATTCAAGCCTTAGACTATTAGAAAAGTCTGCCCTGTTATGCACCACTGCTTGATAACATTCTTTGAGGAAGCGGTAGATTTTCCGTCGGTTGGATTCGGAGATGTTCTGAGTTCTGCCACCTCTGAAGCCGAGTGTTGAGAAAAATTCATATTTAGTGCCTCTATCTCGCAATTGCTGCATGCAACGCATGATCGTAGCCGCTCTTTCCAACGTGTTTTCTCGGAGTTCATCGTTCAACAGATTCAAAGCTTGCTGATCTTGTGGTGTGTTCAAACTCGCGGCATCAAAAGAAAGCGTATAAACGAACTTCTTGTCGACAACGTCATGCGAAGACTTCATGCCTGCCAAAGCGCCAGGAGCAATTAGTGGGTCATAGTAGCGGGCCAGCAGCGTCGCAGTTTTCTCGCCGCCTGGCGCGGTATAGCCCATAATGTCTCGGAACTGTGTTTTCACCTTCATGTCTGAGCCCACCGCACCATAAATGAAATGGTTGTCTTGGTCCGGAAAGAGTTCGCGACTTTTTGCATAACTTTGGTTAACAAGTCGCGCGGCTGAAACAGACCAATAATATACCCAGCCTGGTTTATAGTTATTGACAAGGTCTTTTTCGGTGACTTCGTCATCCATTGGAGTCACAGGCAGATCCAGATCTGCGGAGCGCCCTGCGTAATAATCGTTTTGCTCAATGGATACGGCCAGAAGATTGTAACGTGAGGAAAGATTTACTTCTTCAACGCCAGCGTTTTCAAGAAGGCGATCAGCTGCGCTGCTATATAGAAAGCGGTCAAATGAGGCAGGACTATTAATGAGACCGGTTGCTCCATTATATGCAAGATGCTCGCGGACCGCTTGTTCTCGTGATATTCGAAGCCCCGGTACTTTGAGTGATTGGTACTGGTTTTCGGGATTCGGTCTCTTGACCTCTAATTCCAGAACACCGGGAGTACCAAGGGTGACAGCTTTCTTTCCTACTTGCCGCAGCATCAAGGGTGCCTCAGTAGAAACATTTGCTGTAGGTTCTGCAAGCAGAAGTGCGTGAATATAAGGCGGTATCAGACTTTCTTGCCTGACTTCAGGCAATACGATCATAAGAGTGAGCTCTTGCTTGTCGGGCTCCTCAAAGCCTTTTAGGCGCATCATGTAGCCACCGCTATTAGTTTCAGCTGCATCCCAGAGAATAGAAAGAGCTGTATGACGCTCACTAGGTTGAAAGTGTGCGCGAATTGGTGCGCTGGGACGTGCGAGACTGCTTATGGAGAGACTCGTCGGATTTGGGTCTTTGGAAAGGTTGGTTCTCAGTATAAAGGACTGGCTTAAATCAACAGAGGACTCAGAAAAGGCTTCCTTATTGTCACCTACACTTTGCAAGATGGTTAAGCTCAAATCTGGATTGCTAAAGTCAATGTTTGCGAGTTGCATCAGACCCAACGAACGCCGACTTTCCTCAGGCATTCGCTCGATTTGATAAAGGTCTGATGCGCCTTCGACCGGTAACACTGGAACCCTAATTAAGGCAACCTGCTTGAAGGCATTGGCCTTAGCACCGGCAGCCATTTTGTGTTCACCATCGTGATACTTATCCAGCCTGTAGGAAATGTTGTTTTTTAGAGATCCAGGTAGTGTGTAGAGGTTAAAACTATCACTCTGGAGGAGGGACACTGGAATTTGCTCGATAAGAGCAAGGCCTTCATGAGCTCCTTCGATGAAGGGCAGTTTGCGCTCAGCAGTCACTTGACCGAAGTTTATCGGTACAGTGAGTAAATCTCGGATTGCATCTGTTGCATTATTATCCGTCTCGAAAACTACTTTCGAACTGTCGAAAGATAGTTCAATACCTGCGGGCAATGCATTTGGATCGATCTCAATCTCTATGGATCGTGCTGCAGGCAAAGGAAGCGTCTCAACATCATTAGAATTCGGATCTATCGCTGCTATGGGAATCCTGTTGCCAGAGAAGAACTGTCGGTTTACTCGCATTGAAACTTGAGGGCTCTCTTCGAGCATCTGCCGTTTCAACTCTGCTGGAGTTAAGCCTCCTTTCATATCAAAATTAGGCAACCTCTCACTTAAAAGAGCCCACACTGCTCTTAAAATAGATTCCAGATATTCTTCAAATAGGAAGTCTTCCAGAAGTTTTGATGTTTCAATATCCAGAGACTGCTGAACACCTACAGTTTTTTGGGAGTCTCGTATTCTAATATGTCGATCTTCAAACATAGTGTCTAAACGGTTTAAAAAAGTACTCGGTACCTCTCGATTAGCGAAGCCGGTGATTGTTGTCTTTGAACCATCTGACGCAATTTGGCAAGCTGTCATGTTGTGTGGTGTAAAGAATACTGTCGCGCCCCGCGGTTCTTGTTCGAATTCGGCGGACATTTCACTAGGGTCAAGGTAGTGAAGTTGAAATGCGGTATTAAGGTGAGCTTTAGCTCGCACTGCAGACCACTCGCCGCGCTCGCTACGCAGCCTAAGGGAAGCAACTGCTTGAGCACAGCCTCTGAGCAAGGCTTTATTTAGTTTTCCGTCAGACAAGTGTTCGTTGATTTTCAGCGCGCTGAATGACCAGTCAATCACGAAGCCGAGTAGATCCTTGAAGTGGCCAGTGTCTGGGCTTCCCAATCTATCCCCGTCGCCATAAGGTAGATTTAGGATCGGTACGGCGACGATTTCTTGATTATCGTTTCGCACATAATCAAACAGTGGCAAAACTTTAATTAATTTTTGTGTGCTTACGGAAGGGCTCTGGTCAAGGTTGAAGGTCACAGGTGGCGGCGGGGTATAATCTTCATACTCTGTTGGAGCATTTTCACGAAGCAGCTGAACGCCAGCGGATGTAGTGAAATACTGGTCATAGGGCACATCAGTGTTAGGGCGGGCCAGAACATAGGTTTTGCGAAATTCCTGTTTGAAGCTCAGCTGAATCGCAACCTCGATCTTTTTGCCGAAAACCTTAATCCTGAATAATACCCAGCGTATCGAAATCGAGATCAAGGCTCGAGCATAAGCTGTTGTACCTTTCAGTGTTTCGAACGAGACTCCATAGCCGATCAGCGCCTGTACATTGACACCAAAACGGGTAACAGCAAAATCAATAACCCCCCAGATTTCAGCCAAAATGCCAATCTCGGCCCAGTACTTGTGATAATGACTTGGCAGATTGCTGCGTATTTCATCAATCTTCGCTGGCTCTACTTCGTCTTTGAGTTCGATTGAGCTGAATTTTCCCCAGGTTCCTGAAAGGATGCCATAGATACTGACGTGCGCGCCGCCACGGAACATCGGCCATTCGTCAAGACTGCGGCCAATACCAAACTTACCTGAAAGCGTTAATCGTGTTACCGGCGTATAAACTGGCAGTGCTCTGCTGGCTCTACTCACTTCCTTGCGCAACAAAGGGACATCCCTGAGAGCGGATCCACTGATCTTGCCATAGACGACGCCCGCGCTGCCTGTAAAAATACCAAATTCCGCAGCGCCGGCGTTCGAATAATCAGTGAGGTTCTCTAGATTGAGACCAACATTGACTAGATAACCACCGTCAGTGTCCATCTTCATCATCACCCACGGTAGTTGTATTGTTACGGCACCGACTGAGAAGCGACTTATTTTATCAGCGAACTTCAATGTAGCTGTGTAGACGCCGAGGCGTGGCGTTGTTTGTTGGTACATGATCGAAAGACTAAGAAAGTCTTTGATGCTGCCCTCGCCCCCATACAGACCAGGCGGGTTGTAGACCGCATAGCCCTCTACAATGCTATCTGCAAAGGTTGCACCAGCACCTATAAACCACTCATAGTCTGAGTCATAAGAAAAATGGCTGTCTATTTTCTCGCGATACTCTTTTGACTTTTTTTCCCACTCGTCTTTATTATCGCCAAGGTTGAGCGTGATGATGTCTTCAATCTCAGAAACTACCTGTTGTGCTCTATCCGCTGGCCCCGTGTATCTGTATCGTTGAGAAACAAATAGGATCAGTTTGTCGAGAAAGGCGACTTTTTCGGCGGAAAATCCGGCTAGCCAGCCCATGGATTCATAGTAAGAGCGTTTTTCCTTTCCGCTAGAGCCTTGATCTGGTGCCGGAGTTAACAATATACCGGACTTAAAGTTTTTGGGCGGCAGCTTAAAGCCGTTAATGTCCATTCTGAAATCAGTGAGAGCAATAAAGCGATCATTGCTGTCAACACTCTCGAACATATCGAAATAGCCAGCTGTGAAGGTGACCGGGCCCAGAGAAATGTTAAGACTGCGTCCTCCGTTGTCTGGGAAGCGCAACCCCACAGCAAAGGAGGGGGTGTCGCCAGAATTCCAGCCCACGAGCAAATCTGCCACGAGAGAGGAATCAAAACCGATCAGACGTCCTAGGCTTCCCAGATCTAGTCTAAATTGCAGGCCAAACTTGATTTTATCCTCTTTGTCGCCTCCAAAGTTCGAGAAACCGATATCGGGAAGGCTTAGTTCATTTAAGAGATGAAATTTTTCGAACTTGAGCGGGAAATTAGCCAACAACCCACTGGGCCTGAGTTTTGGAAGACTCGCATCGATCGCGATTGCGTCGAAATTCAGATCCTCTGGCCAAAATTTTGCGGAATCAACTGGCTTCCATGTACCGCCAATCCTTTCGAATTGACCAGTGAAGTCCAGAGATATGCCATCCATTTCAATTGACTCGAAATTGATGATGTCCTTAATTCCGGGAAGATTAAGTTTTTTGAATTTAGCATCAGCGTCAATAATGATTTTGCTTGAAACCGAGCGCTTTCCTTCGCCTTGGGGTTCACTCTTAAGTGTTTTGAACTCCAAATAGCTGATGGTGAGCTTTTGGAAAAACTTTCCATTATCTTCGTAGTCTTGTTCCAAACGTCCGATAAGCTCGATTGGTCGGTCATGAATAAAGCTGTATTTGTTTATTTTCTCTGATGCTTCTGTAAGTAAGGACTCATATCGGCCTTTGATCCACAGGGTATTTTTACTAGTAAGGTGCTCGCCTTGTGGTACTGCTCCATCATTTTTAAGAGTCGTGTCTTCTCCAAACCACTTAGCAAGTTTAACTTTAAGAAGGCAGTCGAACCCTTTCACCTCAGAGTTACCGAAAAGAACTTTCAACTCATGAACTTTAAAAGAAAAATCTTTTTCCGGTGCACTGCCGTCGTGATAGCCTACGAGCCCAAAAAAGCTGCTTGGCTTCATCAATATATCGCCGTTGGACAGTTCGATTTTATTTTGGTTGAAACCTATATGGTGTGACCTGAAGCGATCTAATTCCATGCCAGAAGCTAGGCCTGCAAGTCCTTCCGGCATATTATCTAAGTCAATTTGTGGGTAAATCAGGAGCGTGCCAACCCAATCTGGGTCGTAAAGGATGTGGCGAATAAACCGATGATAATCAACATTGTCTTGGGAAACGTTGCCTTCCGGTGCTGGATTAATCTCTTCAACCCATTTTTTTATTGTCGCGTCAGTAGACTCTACTTTGTCTGATGCAAAGTAGTTCTCCTGACTATAGTTGTCCCATGTTTCCTTGTTGTGTAGGAGACTGTAAAGGGTTCCTTTTTTGTATTTCAAGACCAGAATGGGCTCCGAAGACACATCTCGTGTGCGAAACGAAGATGCTCCCGGAGCGTTTGCAAGATCTAGCGAAAAACCCCAATCGGAAATCTGTATCGAATTATCTAGATCAAAAAGTTCTTTAGAATTAATTGCTCCCTCTGATGCATCAGAATATTTGGCAGGTAGCACTAAGAAAAACTGGTTTTGACGCATCAGGTTTCGAAAACTTTCGTCTTTGAACTTTATCGAGAATTTACTAATTTCCTTCTTGATATTGATACTTTTGGCCAGTGACATCACTTCTTCGTTTGGTGTTCTAATTAGCTCAAAGCCCTGTGGTGTTACTGAGATGCCCTGAGTTCCACGCAGTCGAGCGATCTGCGGTGTCTGTTTAGTGCGCTGTTGAAGGCGATAACGGGCGAGCGTCTCATTTTGCAGCACTATAGGATCTTCGAGCCGCGGAGACATTAAGCTAGAATGCGTTGAAGTACGAGGCCTTGCAACGGTCACCGCCCCCTTGACAAACAATACTTTGCGAGCGGAAAGTACGACTTCAGGCTCGTCATCTAGTTGATAATTAAGTGTCTCAGTGGCGTTGGTGATTGAGGTCGTATGGGCAGGCTCGAATTGGACCAACTCGTCGGCTTGGGAGGACACTTGCCACCCTTGCTCGATAGCTGCCTTGCCCTGACAAATAACTTTTCCGTCTGGGTCCACAGGCGCGATATGCGCCCAAATAGTTGGAGTAGATGCCGAGAGTAGTTCACCAGTCCTGAAATCCTCAATCTCTTTTGGCTCAAGTTCAAGGTCATCACTAAAGTCAAGAATAGTACGCCGTAGAAAGGCCGGTTGCTCGTTCGCCGAAGTTATAGATACTTTGTCCTCTGTGGCCTCTCCGAGGAAATAGAGTGCAGCTGCTGGTACTCCTTTTTCTGCTATATTGACAACCTCGGTGTTCGAGACTCCAAGTTTAAGGCGTCGCGACTGAGCCGAACTGGATTCCAGAGGGCTTTCATTCAGAGGGGCGATAGGGAACACACCTGCGGGAATTATTACGCTGCCTTCACCAGCTGTATTTGATGAGGGAACGACTACATCTAGATCCCCGCGATCCTGAAAGAGTTGCTGAGGCGCTCTGATAAATCGTAAGGATTGATCTGGCCTGCCCACTTGCACCTGGATGTTGTTTCCAAGCGTATCATGCTGATTAACTGGTAAGTCGACATATGGTTTTTCTGTTGCTACTGGCTTGAGAATATCAACTTTTGATCTTTTCTGAATCTCAAGGCTTGCAGATCGAAAACCCAAGGAAACATCGTAAGGAAATAAGTCCAACTCCCCTTGAACAAGAAAGCCTAGACTTGGGCTCTGATTTTGGAGGGCGACAATCTTATCCCTGTCAAAAATTTGGATTATGTCTCGGCGCGAACGCAAACCAAAAATGTCAGAGCTCGAACTACCTTCGACAAAATCACCACGAAAAAGAGCTTGGGAAAGAGTCTTGTCAGCAAAAAGTTCTACTTTTGAAATTCCTTCAAAGGAAAATACACCACGTCGCAGGTCAAGAGAAAAGTCAATATGACGGAGGCGCCTTTCGCCATAACGATAGACAATGTGCTTTGCAGCAAGCGAAACTCTAACCTTCTTAAAGATGAGGTTTGGCTCAGGCGAATCCTCGACGGTGATCGGGCTTCCTTGATACGTCTTGATTTGGGATTTTGCCAGATGGCTTATAAACTCGCTGCGCGGGGCTTGCTTCCAGTCTGAGTTTCTCAAAAGCCAGAATCTGGGGCCATTATTCCATATAAGAAACGCATATTTTTTGCTTTCCCCTTCAATGTGACGAATGGCTGCATCGATATCTCGTTCCAGATTTACTGTGTTTTTGTCAATCTTGAGGAGTTGTAGGAAAAAGCTTTTGTCTCCAGCTGTGGCTGAATTTCGCAATGCTATCTTTAGATTTGGAATCCGATCTCCTGCTGGGCTTACTGCTGGGACAAACAAAGTGAGGAGGTTAGGATCCGCAGAGCTATCGGTCTCTAGAACAAAACCGCGCGAAGATGCAAAACGTTTTAAGGCAACCATGTCAATTCATCTCCTGGAGCAAGGGGAAGGGCAAGCTCGTCAAGAGACTGGACCCTGTCCAATTGGATTTCTACTAGGCTACCTGCACGGCGACGTTTAAGAGAGAGTGTCGAAATCGCGCGCTGAACCAGGTCTGCCTCGTTATTTGGTTGTTTCGATTCCGTTCCTGTTTCGGCGGCACGTGCTTTCATGACTTCTTCAGAAAGCCTGAATTTCTCGTCAAGGATATTGAGAATAGTTACGCCAGTTCTGACCCACCGAAGTTCGTTATCTAAATAGATCGGGATCTGGGTGAAAGGTCTAATGTTGGAGGGTAAGGTAAGGTCATGGAAATAGGCTTTCGAGGCATCCCAACTCTCGTCCTGAATGCTTAACCACCTCTTGACCAATTTATTAACGCACTCATGAAATATTTCATGAAATGAACCTTCACTAACACACTCGATATCACTTCTGTCATTCCAATCATCAATGTCGTCATTAGGGTTGTAGCTTGGCTCATAAGCATAGTGCTGCTGCACAAAGTTTCGTAATGAAGAATTTTCGAATAACAGCAGTATATTGGAGCGTCTAGTAGTGGGGAGATCATGATAGAAGTAGCTCAGGTCTTGATCATCTTGAACCAGAATTGTCTGCTTGTAGTTTGATGTGAACATGAGGGCGAAAGGAAAACTTGAAGTCCTGTTGTTTGTCACGCGGTCTAGAGGTGCCCAATAATCAACCCTTCCTGGATAGTTAGAATGATTAAGTGGGGGGTAATAAACTGCGCTGTCGCCTTTGTCTATCCAACCGTTTCCGAAAGGCGTGATTGGGTCGAAACCAACAAAAAAATTGGCAGGGTTAAGCGCATCGGCTTTAGCACCAACGATACCAAGCCAAAGCCTACATGATAGAGCGCCTGGCACTAGAGCACTAATCCTTGTATCTCCGCCCACATTCCTAAAGTGCTCGATTTCAATCAATGAATCTCTGGCAGCCTCCCATTTGCCTTCGGATGCTTTTTCAGCATTTGCGACTTTCACCCTAGCGGCACCGATTGTTAAAGTTGAATCTCTGGCGACGATTGACACATCACCAGCAACAACAAGAGGGTCTGCTTTGTCCTCCATAGCGTTCGGCAAAAGGTGCCTTGCTGTTTCGACTGTGATCGTTGTATCACCGACTTCAATCGATACACCGCCAGCAGCATTACTCTCCTCAAAATTTGACCGCAAAAGGCCTCCTACCACTACACCTCTATTAAAGCTATAGCTTTGAAAACAGATTTTTTTTCCAGGATCGATCCGTTCAATGTTGTGGGGTATGGAGTCATCAAGCAGTCGTTGATAAACACCTAGATCTTCAGTGAATACCCTTCGCGGAGTTTGAACAAGTGTACCTAGCCGGCGTTTCATTTGCTCACGGTCCGCGAGCGGAATAAATGCACCCTGTGATCGATCTAGGCCAAGACTTGCCGTGAGTTGTTTTGTTAGGTATTCCTCAATTGCACGGATTGAATAGTCTTCGAAACAAGTTGCGCCTACATCTTCAGGGCAGTCGCATAGATCGAGCCACCTAATAGCTTGAAGTTTGGGATCTCCCGAATCGCTTATTGTGCGAGGGATTGTAAATCGTGCTTTTATATGAAAGCGTCCAGTATCTTGTTGTTCTATGCTAATTCCTGAGTTGCTAAAGCACTTGGAAAATTCGTTCTGCGTATCCCTGTAATCCCTAATCATTGAGCTTGGCCAGAAGTCGCTTGAACCACCCTTAGAGCCTTGAATTACCGTCACGGAACCGAAGTCAACATTAATACTATTTCTGAATAATGAGTCATGAAAGGCGTCGGCGTCCATTGTAGTGCCGACCATGTTGTTGATTACGACCTCTGATCGGATAAGTCGACTTGAACTGTAGGTACATCCGAATAGAGTCAGTGATGTGATAACCAACAACCAAGCAAACACTGGCAATGAGCGGGTTGGTTTTAAGGCAGCATGAGCAGATGTTTTTTCAAGGAGCATTCCCTTTCCCCAGCAGATGCATATGCGAACACAGGAATTCAACACTTGCAGCTTACGAGGCGATACGGCTTCCATGCCTTTGGAGTAGACAGGTTATGCTCGCTGCGAAATCCGAAATTTGAAACGAAATATTATAACTACCTAAGGTTGTAGCAGAACCAATCTTTGTCAAGGTTGATAACAGCATATTTTTTGGGCTGCAGTTCTGGGTGCATTAAGTTGGGATTAGTTATCACTTGAAATGCAAGGTTTATTGTGTATTCAACGTTATTGTGTTGGCAATGCAAGTAAGTGCGTTTAGAGATGGATTCGAAACATCATGCAGGGCAGGATAGTGTAAGTTTCTAGGTCGTATCGAATGACCAGATCTCATGTTACCTATTTGGCGTGATCAAGGTTGTTTGCGAACAGGTAATTATTCTAATTGGAACTGGCTTTTGTCAGGGGAGACTTGAAAAAATTTATGCTACTCAAATCACAGAAATAAAGGAACTCAACGCAAAACCCCTTGGCTGAAAAATCACGTCAAGGCGGTACTCACAACTCAGGAAACTGTCATATCAATTAAAGAGGTATCACTGCGCGCCCATTTGGGTATCTTCTTCTACACTTTCAACGTCTTGGATCTGCTTTACGACATGTATATTGTTGGATTGCGTTATCCCAGTCACGATTCCTAGATCATCCATGACCCTCTCAACCGTAAAACCGCAAGCAGCTAAACTGGATATAACCTGCGCTATATCACCATCGTTATGTTCTTTTAGAGTAATAACATAACGTTTTTTCTGGCCTAATTTCATTTCAGATACTCACTAGGTATTAGCCTAGTGAGTATAATTTGCTTGTGTTGATTATTAAAGTGGCAGGCTTACAAGGGGCATTGAACAATACCTGCACCAACGTCCATAATGCTATGCGGAAGTGGTTCGGCATGACGTGTTAAGTGTTGCCACAAGTCTGTTCCTCTTAAATCTGGGTATTTTTCACATATCAATGCCGCCACTCCGGCTACGTGTGGTGTCGCCATACTAGTGCCACTTATACTGTTATACATACCTGTTAGTGGCCAGGAGGAGAATATGTTAACCCCCGGTGCTGCAATATCCACTTCTCTTCCTGATTGTGGGTCCTTACCGGCATTTGAGAATGTTGCTATACCCAAGTCTTCATCTAGAGCAGCGACTGACATAATAGACGGGCAATTTGCAGGAGAGCTAACGGGCTCTCGATATCGAGGTCTTCCGCTGTCATTGCCTGCGGCGGCTATTATAATGGAACCGTGCTCTAAAGCTCTTCTTCCGACTCTTTCGTATGCTGGAGAATAGCCTTGTCCAACCCTTGTCCTTGAGCCAAGTGACATTGAAATAATTTCGCAGCCCTGGTTGATGGCCCATCGCATACCATCCAATACCCAGCTAGTTGAGCCGGAGCCTGAATTGCTTAAGACCTTGCCAATATAAATATCCGCATCATAGGCAACTCCATAGCGTGGCCGGGTCGCTGTATGTAAAGGTCCACAGGCGGAGCCAATACAATGGGTGCCGTGACCATTTCTATCCTGTACATCTTCATTGCTTACAAATGACTTGCTAACTAAACAGCGATTAGAAAAATCTGGGTGATTCAAATCCAGCCCCGTATCAAGAACCGCGACTTTTATTCCCCTTCCACTGTAACTAGTGTTGGCATTAATGGCCTGCATTCCCCAAGTTGCCATCTTAGTGTTTTCATACTTTGTGTTTACTGGAATATGAGGTATTTCTTCAGAAGTTGAATTTGCGTCGGTAAGGCGTTTACGCATTTGAGTGATTGCTGCATTGGCTCCACTATACAAACCATCTTTTAGGCCGCTTAGGTAATCGAGTTGAGACAGCGCAGTCATGATTACATCCGGCTCAACAGATTCAATGTCGGGGTTATTAGTGAGTGAAGTAATTTGACTACTTTGTTCGTTGTTGCTTTTTAGCACTGCTATGTCAAATTCTTCTATGTAGACACCGTCAGCGTCACTCATAGCTGCAGAGCAGCTCGTGCTCTCATCCGCATAATCAGATGTGGAAGCTAATTTCAAGCCTAGACAATTTGTAATGGTGTCAAGGTTCTTGGCTTGTCCCGACCTATCACTAAAGACTACAATGATGTTGTCCAACTGATTAGCATGAATTAAGTGGTCATAAATACTCATATAATATTTCCTTTTATCGTTGTTCGCTTTTTAGGTCTATCGCAACAACGTTCACTCCTGCGACTGTATTAAAGTAGCATCTAATTTGTGACTTTCTATATGCCGCTCTATTTCACATGTACCTAGCTGCTCGGATTTTTCTTGAATAAAGTGGCTTAGGCAATGTTGAATTTAAGCAATGTGCAATAAAACAGTAGGTTACGGAATGATTGGTGCCGGGGTTTAAAATGAGTTTGCTTCGTTCGGGCAGGTCTACATTCGAAAAGTGAATGCTCTAATTACGCTTTGATTAGTATTCTTCTCTGTCCAAAATTTTATTTTTTTGGTTGGCTTGATTCGAGCCCATTGTATGTTCCAGCCTTAAAGTTAGCGGACTAAGGCTAAACAAAGGGGGGAACGATTTTTCTCATCTCATTCGCTAGTGTTTCTCTAAGCCCTGCTATACAAGGCCTTAGCGTGTTTTTGAACACGGTTCATGTGTGGAGGTTCTGAAATTTTTCTAAGTTTTAGCTATCAACATAGTCAAACTCGGCGGCATCGAGCGAATAGGTTCAGGGGAAGTCTGGAACTGGATTACTTGCCGGTCGAATCGACAAGTAGCGACAAAAATACGAGCAGCGTCCGGTTGAGCACGCTCGCCCTGTTGCCGTGCTTAAAGAGAATTTTGAGTAGGCATCGTTGCTTTGGCGAGCCCGCGACGGGAGCTAAAAGGCTCGACATTAGAGTCGACTGAATCCAGTTCTTCCTCGATGTGCCCTGCTTGCCATTCGATTCGGTTAATGCCGCTTGAAATTTATCCGAGGATGTAAGCAGGGTTAGAGCCCTTATTGCGCGCTCCGCATCACGGACCGTCGCGAACTTGAATCCTGATGGCTTATCTCTAGATGAGAAGCTGCTTTGAATTAGTGGCGTTGCGCGGCGTATTCGAGCTAGTTCGCTCTGATTCAGGTTCGCAAGGTTTAGCAGAACGTGGCGTAACGTCAGCTTTTCGGGCATGGAAATAGGCAGGGGAAGTCGAGATCTTTGGTTACCTCGGAACAGATCCGAGCTTGTTTTGTTTAGCTCTCGAATTCGAAGTTTTACGCTTTCGCGCTCCAAGCACAAGAGTCTGGGTAGATTCTCTGAGTGTAAGTTTAAAAATGCACCCAGTACTCCGGCCATCCGAGAGGAGGGTGACTCTGAGGTTGTTGCTTGTATTGGTAATGCAACAGCAGGCTTCAGAACCAGCCCTACCTGTTCTGCGCCTAACGTCGTCAGGCAGTGTTCTCGCCAGGCGTTAGGGTTGGTTGGCTGTAACACTTGGCCTGTACACGGATCTTTTAATAGGTGGCGTGAAAGCCGCACCCGCTCAACTCCTGTACATTCGCGAATCAATTTTGCACTGACAGGAGGGAGCAACTTTCTTCCCACGTACCAACGCACAAGGTCAACTGAGTGGATGTAACTGGCGAACGTCACGGATTCGTTTGTGTGTCCCAGTGAAACTGAGACTTGCTGAAATCGCTGGTCTTTATTGGCATTGCTGAGTGGGGTTTGGATGCTTCGGTATCGGCCCATGAATTCGGCTAGTGCGGGAGCATAATTACTGATGAAACTATCGTCAGCATAGGTGTGTCGAATTGTATGTGAGCCAGCGCCAGCGTCGTTCAGCGCTGTTTGAACCACAGATGAAACGTGCTTTGATAGT
Source organism: Corallincola platygyrae (assembly GCF_039544265.1). Taxonomy (NCBI): domain Bacteria; kingdom Pseudomonadati; phylum Pseudomonadota; class Gammaproteobacteria; order Alteromonadales; family Psychromonadaceae; genus Corallincola; species Corallincola platygyrae. The sequence continues at coordinate 212,462 of NZ_BAABLI010000004.1, forward strand.
CGAGAGGCGGCGAATCTTTGGCCGTTATTGGTCGAGCAAAGCCCTGGAGAATTACCGAATTCAGTCAGGGCGAGTATTTGACGCACCAACAATGCGTTGTCCGATGAAGTATTGACAACCCTCAAAGCGTTAGCCGACTTTTTGTCAGTACCGTGAATGTGTATGTCTAGGGTTCTATCTGAACGAGGTACGCTGTCGGATCTCGTTAAATGCGAGATCTCTGAAATACGTAGACCTGTTTCATATTGAACATCAATAAGAGTGTTCCATTCGATAATGGAGAATAACGGACTTCCCTCTCTGTAAAGATTAGAGAGTGCGAGAGGTGATACAAGCGCCGCATTTACCATGCTTATTCGCGGAGGTGAATTTGGACGATTCTGAAACATGTCTTCAATTAATAACGACAATCGCGTTGGTGTTGTCGAGTTTTCGTATTTCTGCTTAGCCAGCCATATCGATACTTCATCCTTCAGTGCATCGGGAAGTGGAGTTCCCTCGTTTTGACCGGTCAGCAATTCCTTGTGCAGTTCGTCGAAGACAGGGAGAAGTTGTGTCGCATAACAACATGCAGTTTTAACATTGATCTGTAAATGACTCCTATTATGCTGAAGCTTGATCGCCAACCATTGGGCTAATGTTTTTCCTGCATCGGTTTCTAGTCGTTGCAGTGCGTTGGTTAATGCATTCGCTGCCAAGTAACGTTGGTTTCTGGGCAGATGTTTGATTGCATATCGAATGTTGTGGATGTCTCGCTTAATCGGGGTTGGCTGGTTGAGTTCTGGAGGGCTCCAGTGATCATCTGAATGCTCTTCTGGGTCCATGATCCAATGGTTGTCTAATGTCTTGCTCATGCCCGTCAGATATGACCAATTGCGTTCATGATTCAAGCCGACAGAAGGCCAGCCTCCTGAGCATGCCTTTTCTAATGTAGGCGTCATTGCCTCCGGGGCCTCTAGGCGCCAAAATTGTCTTACTGCCTCTGTAAAAACGCCATATGCTGGGCTGATCCCAAGTGATTGATGGATCCATCGTTGAGCCTCTAGCCATATCGAATCTAATTGTGTGGGTGTATTGGTACCGTTTTTTCTGAGCTGGGCTAGTAGCAGCAATGACAAAGCATCAATGTAGAATCTTGCTTGGCAAACTGGTGTGCCATCAGGGCTTAGGTGGTTGCAAAGTTTGCCCGTAGCTTCAGCTGGCACTTCATATTCGATCCAAGCAAATGGGCCGCACCAGCGAATTGATTTTTTCGCGGCAATTAATGACCTAACGGCACCCTCAACAAATTCAATTCTTCCAAAAAGCCCTCCATGGATAATGCAGCTTAGTGTCAGGATAGGGACAATCTCACTTGAACAGAGTTGTTGCTCGAGCCGTTCGGTAATGAGAGTGCTGAGCTTCTTTATGTCGCTAGGAGTCAAAAGGTAGCTCCCTAATAATGTCGGCACCCTGCTGGACCAGATACGCCTCAATTGTGTCTGCGACTGAACGCAATTCAGCAATACTGGCCTCTGCGCCGTGGTGATCAATATACGCGGAGATTGATATGTCCGGGAGCCTTCCCTCTAGGTGGTTAATAATTGTTTTTCTGGGCCAGTCGAAGTTTGCATTCAGCGAATTGAACAGCGTTTCGTTCAACTCGGACATCGTCAGTTCACATGGCGTTACTCCACCGCCCTGTTTTTGGAGGCGGAAGAAAACTGGGCGTCTAGATGCCATCATGTCATCGACAACTGTCGGAACAAGCTGGCTTGTGATTGTCTGAAGTGCCTTCACATAAATTGAAAGCGCTGCCATGGCTATACTGCTCAATGGCAGCATTCGTGCGCCAGCAGCGTTTTTGTTGGATACGGTGCAAACACAATAATTTAGGTCTATGTTGCGCCAGTAAACCTGCTCTATTCGAATATGGCGGGAGGCGAGTGACAGCTGAAAGAGTAAAAACGATAGGTTGGCGATAGCGTTGTGAAGGCTCAATTTTGCACCGAGTGCAGGGTGAGTTTGCCACAAGCTTATGTATGAACGTGCCTCTTTTGTGAGATCGCGGATGATTTCTCGTAACTTCCTATCCTTCATGACCCCCTGTGTACCAAAAAAGCCCATATTCGTATGGTTTATCGGGAAGTCAGCCTCGATAGCTATGTTCCAAGAGCTTAATAATTTGCACATAGCGTCATAGTGTTGTGGGCTGAATTCAGAGGTAACGCCACTGTAGGATCGCAATGTTCTGTTGTGGTTTAGTGGTGACATTTTGAGATCTTTTGAAAGGGCTGTTCGCACGAATTCCTGTAACCGCGCCCTGGTTGTCCATCTTGAGGCGCCAGATCTTTTGATCATGCGAATAACCGCGCGATAGGCGGCTTTAGTGTCAGTGAAGGTAGTTAAATCGGCAGCCAGTCTTTGACCAATGCTAGCAGGAAGAAAAAGTCGTAATGGGCCGGATGGTGTTTCAAAGGTATCAGCTAGCCGTGGGTCAATTTTGAGATTTGGTAGGTTGTGTTTTAGCTCGATGCAGGGTCGTCCTTCCCATCTACCTATACGTGCGCACGCCTTCTGCTTGTTGCTATTGATAAACCATTTCGGCGGGATCGGCACGAAGAGGAGGGTGGCCAAAAGGCCACCACCAGCTTCTTCACAATGCAGCGCATATTTGAGCACCCGCTCGATGTCATCGGCGTGTATCGGTTGCTGTATAAGGCTCCGCGAAACGAGTACTGACTCATGCATGGTCAGAACCTGAGTTTTTAACTTTCCCTGAAGGGCTTAAAACAGCAGGCTCTTCTTTCGTTGTCAGGGGCTTTTGGTTAGGGAATCCAAGGATGTCGCAAAGCGCAGCAATATGGGGTTGTAATGCTTGGTAATGATGAATTGCTAGCCCAAATCCTCTGGTCTTCTCTCCATTAAGGTGCTTGGCTATCGCGTCCATGCGCGTTTTCAAAGCTTCAGGGGAAACGTTATAAATGTTGCTCCAGAACTTCTGGGTGAGGTCATGGCCCAGCATGAACTCCAAATCTGCTTGGCCGATTTCGCTTTTGAGGCCAAAAACGAGAGCTGCGGCGATTTCTTTGCGCCAGACTACGGGGAGGGTGACAAAGAGCTCTTCCAACAATTGTTTTTGGTTTTCCATAGGGTGTGGAGGATCGTTTTTGGGAGTGGTTTTATCGCCGGCACTCACGACTTTCCCCACGACGTACCCCTCTGAGTTGACTTGCGACCATGCCAGGTACGCAATACCAGAAACAAGTTCATAAGTGCTGGGTTGATTCTTACGCGTTGATAACTCGCGAACGGTGACCTCCGGGTAGAAAAATGATAATTCGTCTGGTGCCTGAAGGTTGAGAGCGGTGTAGGTATCCAGGATGACTTTTTGTTCGTCCTGAAGCGTGATATTGCTTGCGTTGATAATGACTGATGACATATTTAATTCCTCTGTCTATTGGTCCTGACTCTGTCAGGGTTACTACTCCTTGTTGCGGCTTTGATTTTTTTCAACCTTTTTTTAGTGACTGATGCAGAGGGGGGCGATTTCTATTTGGCGCATACCTTGGGGGCTGGCATTACGCAGTTCATCTTTGACATTCGGGGTGGACAGTTAACTACGCGAGATATATTGGGCTACAGCGATGTAGGTGCACTCTGATGGGCAATACAGCAGCCCTTTCTGGCATTTGTGTCACTATGGTCGGAGGGGAAAAAAAAGCGGCAGGCAGACAGAAGGCAGTCAGCCTGCACAGCAAGTTCGTGTTAACAATCTAACTCCAATCTCGCGTCTCTTAGGGCGAATAGGGTCAGATTAATCCGCATGCTCAATTCAGGATCGTATCTATCAACAGGAGCGCTCAAAGACGCTAAGTGCTCGCTAACATCATCAATCCCCCTGAGAAGCTCCGACTTAGCGTGACCCGCTGGAATAGCAATAACAAGTCGCGTAGCGGTCCCACGAATTTGAAACTCTACTGGCGCCAGCTCAGGTATAGTTTGTTGACTAAATTTCAGCCCCATACAATTAAAGATTTGGAGCCAATTGTGCCCGAGTAACGGCATTTCAATAGTTGTTGTCACCCCTGCATTTAAACTCACTAGGCCTACTAGACGCCCCGAATCGGCCAGTCTCAGTTCCCCGTGGTGCTCGAGTAACATATTTGAAGTTGTTAGATGCCTATCAACACTCTGTATGACTATCATGTGTGTCCCCTCAGGATGTTCTTTGTTCATCAAAAAGCTGATTTGTGGTTACTGGGGTATTGTCAGGCGAGGGTGGTTCCTAACAATTGAGGAGTGCAAACACGGATGAGGTTTAGGTATGTTGAGGTGTAATACAGATGAGTGACATTGAGGTTGCTATGCAACTACAATTGAAGCTGCGTGAACAGCTTAGAAAGAAAGTCTTAGAGCAATATACGATGTTGTCTTCGAGTGAAATCGCTTCTAGGTACCCGTCATGGTCAGCTATTAACAAGGCATCCTCTCTGAATAAAAGAGCAGAGAAACATAGCCTAATACAGCTAGTCATGAGCGAAGAATTTATCTATCCGTTAGAACAATTTGAGCCAGGCACTGAAAAACCGATGATGAACCACCTGATTATGGAAGGGTATCGAGAAGCGTTGGCACATAACCTAAATGAATGGGAGTATTTAGCCTGGCTGGGCTCCCCGATTGTTATCTTGGTTGAAGAGCCAACGCCTGGATTTGATGATGCGATGTCCAAGAAAAATTTTGAGGCCGCTAGGCTGGCGATAAAGAATACAGGTCCATCAAAAGAGTTTATATATCAGCCTCTTGCCTGCGCTCAAGCGCACCAAAAAGACCAGTTTCACCAGCTATTGTGCTTATGGCTAAGTTGAGAGCACTCGCCTCATCGTTTCTGATCGCTTTAGCGTCAATAGCGGTTTCTATAGATAACTGGTAGAAAACCTGCCAACAGATACTTCAATATGTCTACCTATAAAGCAGTTGGATGCTCATTGCTTTATAGGTAGACATAAAGTGGAATTGAGAAGTCAAAACCTCAAAAGCAGACGATTGAAGATGGTCGTTAGGTTTCAATGTCCCACGGTAATCCACAGTTGTAGTTTTGCGATAAAGCAATCATAGTCCTAAGCCTTGAAGTGCCATCCTGATCGATGTCACAGCCAACATGACAGCAAACAGTCTTTTGAGTAAAAGGGGATCTAGTTTAGAAGCCAAGTGTGCTCCCAGTGGTGCCATGGTAACGCTGAACGGAACAATTGCTAGCCATGCATAGATGTTTACCAACCCGAAGCTCCCTGCTGGAGCACCAGGAGGCGGAGAAACAACCCCCATCAAGGCTATTACACTGGGTAGTGAGATCACCAATCCGAAGGACGCGGCGGTTCCAATTGCCCGGCGGGTCTCGTAGTTATATGCACTCAGGGTTGGCACGCTGAGGCTACCACCACCAATCCCCACCATGGTACTGATCGCCCCTATGCTTGTTGCAATGAGTGCCTGTGTCCTATTGTTGGGTAACGTATCTGCAAGTGATTTTTCTGGCTTATACAGCATGCAAAACGCGGCGAAGATAGCGATCGCAGCGAAGAGGATAGTCAACTGATTTCCGGGAAGGTAGATGATCACTGACGCACCTGCAGCGACACCAGTGATCATGGGTAAGCACCAACGGACAACCAGTGACCAGTCAATATTGTCTCGCCGATGATGGCTGAGAATGCTGCTCAAAGAAGTGGGGATAATGCAGGCAAGGCTGGTTGCAGTAGCCACATCCAGTGCCACACCTGCTGGTACTTCAAATGCCAAAAATAAGAAGTACATGATGGGCACAAGCACGATACCACCGCCTACGCCGAATAAGCCCGCTAAAAGACCCGCAACCAACCCTGCAACGGTAAGAGACAAAATAAAAGTGAAACTTATCATTGAATACTTCCAGACATGAAACGAGTTATGGTTGGATGGATATGGTAGGCACTAACATCTCGAGTCTCTGCCGATACTGTATGTTCACCAATCATTATTCATTGGCCTATTTAGCACTTGCTGGCAACTCGCTTTGCTGCCTCCTCAGGACGGTAATCGCCACTGAGCTTAACAGAAAGAATAGCGCTACGTAGAGGAACATTTCCGCCAGTGCATTGGTTCTAAAAATAGAGAACGAATGATAAACCTGATTGTTAGTATCCTGCATATACACAAGTGTGAGCCTGTCTAATTTTGAAATATATTCGCCTTCGTTTTGCAGTGTGAGTTTTTTATAAAAAATAAACGAAAGCGACGTAAACAGATTCGCTGAGAAGATCCTCAAGATCAGCGACAAGGAGTTAGCACTGGTAACTTCGCTCTGCTCAAGTTTCTCCAGAGACAGCGACAGCAGAGGCGCAGTAAAGGTAGCCAAACTTAAACCAGCGATGATCCTAGAGATGACAATGGTCGTTTCGGAAGTGTTCAGTTTAAATTGAGACATCATATAGAAGGAGATGGCCATCAACAGCAAACTCAAACACGATATCCAGACATAATATTGTGTTTTGACATGACGTCCTATTAGCGGGCTAAGTATGGCCGCTATTACGCTGGATATGGAAAGGATCATACCCGCCTGCAAAATGGTATAGCTCTTATCCATCCTCAACCAGATGGGTAAGATAACGATGGAGCTGAATATAACCCCATTGCCGATACAGAGAATAAAGGTTGAGGTTCTAAACTGGGCGTTTCGTAGCAATGAAAAATCGACTAGCATCCACCGCTGGTTAGATAATAAGAAGAAAGCCAAGAATAAAACGCCTAGCAGGCACCCCCCTTGGATCCTCAGATCGGTAAACCACCCATATTTTTCACCAAAATCCAGGCAGTACTGAAAGGCGGCTATCGACAGTCCAAAGATTGACAACGTTATCAGCGGACCATAATCAAATTTGTCCTTCGAAAGAGTGGTTTCCAGTTTGGGTAACAATATCAGCAGACTGATAGTGATCAGTGGGACATTGATAAAGAACAGCCAGCGCCAACCCAGCATGTCCGTAATGTAAGCGCCCACAAACGGACCAAATACAGGCGCTAAAGAGATCGCGCTGGTGCAGAGGGCGATGGCCAAGGCTTGGCGCTCTTTACCCAGCGTGACAGTCATTAATGAGAACGAGGTGACGACTGCCATACCGGCACTCAGGCCTTGCATGAACCTGAACAAAATGAAGCTGTAGACGTCGTTTGCTAACCCGCAAAGCAGCGAACTCACCAAAAAGATCAGCGCGCCTAAGATAAACACGGCGTTGTTGGCCAGCTTACGCGTCAGCAAGTTCCCCAACGGAAACGAGATCACCAGCCCGGTGCCGATAGACGTCATTATTAGTGACGCATAAAAGGTATCTAGCGCTAGATCGGCCGCTATATTGATCAGTGCTACGTTTGCTACAGATGTATCCAACATCTGTGAAAATAACACCAGATAAATAGCGAAGACACTTAGAACTTTCATGTTATTCCCAAGCACAGGTGAGCTCAGGCAGTGCTTTTAGATGTTGGTGTTTGGCTTTCAGTTCACTGGTGATCACCTTTTCGAACTCAACATCCCATACATCACCCACTGAAACCAGATGACTGTCTATCGAGGCGCCGATGTCCTCGGGTCCTCCAGCTTGTGCACCGTCACTGACCAAGGTTGTTGCTTCAACATTGGTGTGGATACTTACCTTCGCGCTGGAGCCAAGTGGTAACCGCTTTGAAGGGGGCTCTTCAATGGCTATGAGTACAGGCACTCGCTGCATGGTTTTAACCCAGTTCGAATCCAGGTTATTTCGTGGGATGGTAGAAAAGGACGCTGTGATCGACGGTACTATGGAGTGAACGACGCCATTGAGCTTAACATCGCCACCATAGGCGTCTGGCGTGACTTCCGCAGTGTCGCCAACTTTTATCTGAGACAGCTTCGATTCCAGCACGTTGGCTTCAAACAACATATCTTCTGTGGGAACCATAACTAGCAGGTTGACTCCTTCATCTGCATACATTCCTTGATACGCAATCAACTCGTACACGTAACCGTTTGCTGGCGCTCTGATCTCCGTGGATTTCAGGTTGTAGAAGCTCTCTCGCACATCCGATATTGCCTGCTTGATCGCAGGTCTACTGGTGATCGGTTCACGTTGTTTAAAGTGGTTCGAAAGCAGTCGTTGTTTTTCGATAGCGGCTTCTAAGTCACTGACTTCGGCTTCAAGTGCCTGCTTGTCGACAAAGTTTGCATCGATGAGACCCAATTCGCCTAACGAGCGATACTTAGACAAAACGCCTTGGGAGTACTTGAGCTCTTTCTGTTGAATTTCGCTTTGGAGTGTAAGTTCACTTAAGTCAATGCAGCGGCTTATTTCGCTATCTACAAGTGCGCTCAGTCTGAACAGTGAGCGTTCGTACTCGAGAAAGGCATTGCGACGATTGATAGTAAACAGCAGGTCACCTTCAACTACCTGTTCGCCACGTTCAACTAAGAGTCGCTCCACCCTGCCTGCCGATGTGGAGTTGACTCTTAGTATCCTTCCAGTGACATAGGCGTTATCGATCCTAACAAGACCCGGTTCTTGGTTTTGATATTGAAAGACAGTGAAGCCACAACAAAGAAAAATTAAAACAAAGGCAATTATCTTAACCATACATATTCAGTCTTTATATAGAGCATGTTAACTGCGCATTACGCTTTGCATGCTTTCAATTTCATAGCGATGCTTTAAACCCTTGATATCACCAGCTCAGAGAGTTGTTGGCATCAAGAGTGATGGGCGCGCCATTAACCAATATTTTGCTCATCGCTTCGGCTGACACAGCTATTGCTTCGGCCATCGAAGCCCCGACCGTCATAAACGTACCGATCTGATCCATCTGGGTTCGCTTGCCTTTTAACGTGCTGCCATTAGCAACCTTTTGTTTGCTGAATATGGCTTCTGGGGGGAATACCATGGATTCCAAACACTCAAGATCCAGTGGGGGCATGATCTCGCGAACGTAGGCAAACTTGCTTTGTGAATATGGGCAGTCAAATTCCGTTTCTTCACCCAAAGTGGTCGCTAGGATTAGCTCTTCGGCCTTTGAACCCATCACCTCATTGATCGCCAGGATGGTGTCGGATCCCACAAAACGAATGTTCAGTTCGATTAACTCAACTTCTCCGTTGTCATCAACCATGACTTCGGTGTGAGTCGGACCGCAATTTATATTCAAGGCTTGGTGGATCTGTGTCACTTTGTCGATTATTTTGTCCATGAACTGATGCTCATAGGGGAACCCCAGGCCCATCTCGATAGCACTGTTTTGTTCGTGTAGATGTCGAGAGGAGAGGCCCAAAGGCTGATAGACACCATTGACCACAAAGCCCTCGATCGACATGAGCTCTCCTTTGGCGGCCTCTTCCAGATAGAAGCGGTTGTTCAACTCGAGATATTGTCGAAGTATCGAGAGGGTGATCTCCGGTTTGTCTTGCCAACCTTGGATCATCTGCTGAAGCTGGGCATGGGTGCGAATGCGGGCAACTTGCGCACTGCCAACACCATTCACCGGCTTGAAGAAGTATTCATCATCTGCTGGCCAATCCTGTATGCCCTCAGCTTGTTCTTGGCTAATGGTCTTGAGCGAAGTTAGACCTTTCTCTCTGAGATGATTGCGGACCTTTTCTTTATCCAAAAGAAACATCACTTGTTCATGGCTAATACCATTGAGCTCGTAGATATCTCTGAATTTTGATTCGAAGGGTAGCGTGATTTCGGCGGCAGCATAGCTGCCCACGAAACGATACGTTTCACTTAATTCCGCGAGTTTATTCAGGATAGGCTCATCGTCTAACCAGCTTTCAATGACGATCTCTTGTTCCACAATGGAGGGATCTATCGCATAAGGACCGGCAGTACAAAGAGGGAAGGACCTCACCACAATGATCGTCAGACCACGGGCATGTGCCGCTTCGAGCACTTTGTAGATGTGATTTAGAGGCTCAAATAATACGTATGCATCTTTCATAATAGTGTGCTTAAAAAATGGGTTTAAATTCGAAGTTACCCTGAACCGAGAGTTGGCATGCCAACCTGTAAGATTTCAAATCGCGATCCATGGATGTGAGGGTCATCTCTTCCACTTTGGTTACTTCACCGAGATGTTCATGGCCAGCGGTGATCTCAATCAAACACAGACCACACATGCCCTTGCAGCAACCGAACTCTGGCAGCATATCGTCAAAGTCATTTCGGTAGTCCTGCAATTGGCTGCCTTTTTCTATTGTTAAGGTTGATGACTTACTGGCGTTTTTTGCTGAAATCACAGTTGTACTTCTCTCGTTCTAAAAATTGCGGCCGCATTTATTTGCTCGACAGCTTTGACGTCTGCATAAAACTGCTGAGGATCGCTGTTTATGAGAATGGCCCAGCCGGGACAGTTGACGAAACTGCGTGTGGGCGTGACGTGGTCACCAACATTCACGAAAGAGAGCAATCGCTTGCAAGAAGCTAGCGTTTCAATCTCGCAAAGCCCCTCGATTCGCTCGACTTCGCCTGCATCTTCGATAGTCAGAAACTTCATCATCGCATTGGCGTTGAACTGTTGCGGCGCTGCGGTCAGCTCCGCAAACGTGTCCGCCGATGTATAGCTGGCAACCACCAACTTGAGTGGATTTACGGTTGCGACCTCGGACACCAATTGGGGCGCATTGCCACCATTTAAGCGCGCACCCACTTCGACCAGCACTGGACCACTTTCAGTCAGGATTATCTCGCTGTGAGAGGGACCAAAATTGATCTTTAGCGCGTCAAGAACGAGATTGTTGTAGGCAACTAACTCGGCAAACTCGTCTTTATTTGGGTCAAAGAACTCAGACTCTAAGTAAGTGAAGCTCTTATTGTGTTTGGTTTTTTTGTAGCGGCATACATTGGTAGTGAAATGACGTCCGTCGCAGCTGACCGCATCAACTATGTACTCATCACCTTCGACAAACTCTTGAATCAGCGCGGCGGTATTTGTCTCCGACAATACGTTGCTGACACCAACTATGTCCGCTAACGCAGCTGCTACATCTTCGTCGTCATAACAAAGGTGCACAGAGTCGGTACCGGCGGATGCAATGGGTTTAATGACGATGGGATAGCCAATCTCTTGCTGATCTCTCCAAGCGCTTACCTGTTCCGCCGTTGCCGCGTGCGTCTGCTTGATAGAGCGGATACCGAAATCGGCGATAGTTTGCTGCATAAGATACTTATCGCGTCGGGCAGAGCTCAGCTCGGGATCGTTACCGCTGAGCAGAAACTCTTGGGCTAGCAAGTCGGCCAGCTCCACGCCCAGCTCTGAACCTGGCAGGATCGCAACCGGTTTATACGCCTTCAGAGTCCCTAGAAGTTTCACGTACTCTTTCATTAGATGGGTAGCACTGAAATCTTCTGGGCGAAAAGAACCCTTAAATAGCTCCGGTATCTCGCGAGAGAGGACGGCGATGCAGCTATATCCACTGTCAGTGAAATAGGGCGCCAGTAGCGCGCCGCTAGAGAAGGGATCGACAATAACTACGTATTTGGTTTGAGAATTATTCATTGATTGCTTCCAGCGCTAACTCGTCGGTATAGATAGTTCCACTCGCGATAAGCTTGACGTCACCTGACATCCAGATGTCATCTTCAACTAACCGCAAATCTAACTGTCCGCCTTCCATATTCACTTCGACTTGGTCTGAGCAGAACCCCAGATGGTGGGCAACGTAAAAGGCAGCACAGCTGCTCGAACCAGAAGAGAGAGTGTGGCCTGAACCTCTCTCCCAAATGCCAATGCCGATGGCCTTCTGATCCCATTGATGGAGAAACTGCACGTTTATCCGGTCTTTGAAGTAACTATGGTTTTCGATCAGAGGACCGTAGTGCTGCAGATCGTCTAGCGAGGCGTTCAAAACAACGCAGTGGGGGTTACCAATATCAATGGCAACAAACTCAAATTGCTTACCATCGATATTGAATGATTGTGGTTTTAGAGACTTTGAAATCGGTGCAGGTTGCCAACCGGAATCGATATCAAATACCGATCTCATTGAGCCCATATTGATAGTGACCTTCTGACCATCCCAGTAAACAGCGTGAACACCCGCTTTACAGCAGATCGTAAAGTGATCACCCTCCACGGCTGCTGTCTTAATCAGGTGGTAGGCAAAGATACGCAGTCCATTGCCGCTCTTCTCGGCTTCACTGCCATCCGAATTGTATATGGAGACAGTCCGAAGGCCGGTAAATGAGAGCAAAATACCATCTGCACCGACACCGTAGGTGCGGTGGCAGATGGCTCTTATCGTTTCTTCGGATAAGGAACACGTATGTTGGCTGTCGATTAGAATGTAATCGTTACCTAGGGCCTGATACTTTCTAAAAGGCAACTGCTGCATCATGGACTGCTACTTCCTTAGATGTGCGTACATCGCGTCACACACTTCCGTGGCAGCATCCAGGCGCAACATGATGCCGAGCACGATATCCTGGCACAGCGCTTGGTCTTTCTGAATCAGCGGCAGTACCACGTGCTTCATCCACCCCTTGGCATGCTCTTCATCTACATGCACATGCTCAATCAAGTACTTGATCTGGTCTTTGCTGGCACCGTTTCGCAGCCAACCAGCGATTTGCATCTCTAGGCGACCAGGAACCATGCATTCGGTCGCCAGCATCATGCCAATCAGAATGTTCTGCGTTCGGCGAGAATGGACACACATCAGGTAGTAGTTGGCCAGGACCAACTGACTCACATCGAAGTACTCAATGTCTTCAAGGTGAAGAGAAAGCGGAATATCAAAGGCATTCATCATGTCCACGCGCATATTACGGTGGAAGTTTTCCTTAGCGCCGTGCCCCATTTCGTCCCAGAAGTTTTCCAACATCTCTTCGCGCTCGCCGGCATAATGGCCCGCCTGCATCGAACTGATGATGTCGCTAAAGTACATATCAAAGGGGCTTTCCTGGGCGATGTACTCTCTGAGCTGCGCGAGCGTGGAGTCCTTCTGCAGGAATATAAACAATGGATGTCCTACATTGGATTCATCCTTCTGAACAATGTCGATACACCACTCTTCAAAGTTTTCGGCTGAAGGCAGCGATGACAGCAAGCCAGCATGCTTTTTGCTCGCGTCTTGGCAGATCTTTAACTGATAACGATGGATCAGCTCTTTCAAGATCGGATGATCATCGTTACAGCTTTCGGCAGTAAACGGATCTCTGTAAATGGCAGATAGCGCTAAAAAGACTGCTCTGTTGACCTCTACTCTGTTGTCTTCGTAGTTGTTTACTTTGTCGATAACAAGGCTCACAACCTCATTCCGCTTTTCTAAATCACTTAGGTAAAGCGATGGGTCCGTAGAAAACAGGATTTCCTTGGTTAATTCAAACAATTGCACTTTTCAAATTTCCTTTTTTGGTACTTTTGAACTCAGATATAATGTCGACAACTTCACGTTCCGTTAGCGCTGTCCGGGTTACTGTCTCGTTAATCTGTTCGATTAAACTTTCTAGCTTGGACTTTGTTTCATTACTCAATGCTTGCCACTTATCTAGCACTTGCGTGTAGATGGCGTAGAGTTCTTCGTCGTCCAGGCTGCCCTCCTCATCCAGCTCATACATTTTTGTAATGCGCCGGATACCATCGATACCGCTACGAATACCGAACATCTTTTTCAAATCTGCACCGACATCAGATGGATTGATCACATCAAAGATGGTTGGGCATTTTTTTATCAATTCAGTGCGGATGCCACTGGTGACCGAATGTGTAATGACCCCTGTAATGGGTTGAGTAGGGTTCTCAATTAAGCAGTATAGGCGCTCGACTTGGCGACTTAGCCCATACAGTTTTTGGTACTGAAATCCAGGGATGGTGTAGTCGTAGAGATCCTTTAGGGAAGTTACGACCTCCGCCAATGGAGGATGACCCGCTCGATTCGCGAAGCCGCCGATAGATACGTCGACACCCTTCAAGCCCATTGTCAGTCCGACCATAGCATTGGCAGTCGCCATGCCGAAGTCATTGTGAAAGTGGCCAAAAAACTGGATATCGGTATGTTGCTCAATCACTTGTTGCACGTGCCCCGTCAACTGGTGTGGCATGCACGTGCCAGCGGTATCGACCATACGCATCTGACTTATGTCATTGCGCTTTCCAATCTCGATAATTGCGCTACAGAACGCCACATCGGCTCGGAAGTAGTCCAGCATGCCAAGCACTAAACCGCCGATATTCTTAAAGCTGAAGTCGGCTAGGAAATCGTTCAGCCATGTTCGATTGAAATCTCGACGATCAGCCGCGCTGAGCTGTTGCCAGTGAGCTGCATCTATCGAATCACAGTTGTAGTTGTTAGCGATGGTTGGGAACAGATGCTCGATCTGTTGATCGGAGACACTGTGGATAAGCATCAGCCAAACATTTTTCAGAGAAAGCCCTATAGCCTCAAGCTCGGATTTTGCACGTTCAGCAGTCCGACCAACATGGGAGATAACAATGAACCGAACGGATTTATCTATTTCTCCTTTTTGTTGACACAGGACCAACTCCTTCAACAAACTCAGGTTGGCAGGTACTTCTGGTAGCATACCAACAACGATCGTTTTAACGCCGATATCAGACAGTGACTTAGCAACTTCAACTTTTTCTTCAAACGAAGGAGAGATGGTTGCGCGCTCAGCTCCCTCTCTCAACGTTTCGTCCCATAAGTCCAGATTTGATCGAAAATTAAAACTCGGGCAACCGATCGCCATGACATCGTCCTTGGCCATTTCTTACTCCTTTAAGTTTTTAAAATATTATTTAGATTTTTCTGGCGATAAACCTGAGTCGTACGTAATCGAGTATCCAGCCATCTTGCTTGTCATAAAGAGCTGAATATGCCTTTTCAGAAACTCGATTAAAGAACTCTTCTCGTGAGGATTTATTTAGCTGTAAATGGCTATCGGAGAGGAAAGTATCAAGCCAATCAGCCAAGGAGCAACTGGTGACAGTGGGCCTAGGTATCAACTGAATGTCGATTACTTCAAACCCCGTCTTGATAAGAATGTCTTTAAATTCTTCTGCAGATCTAAATGTCCATGGATTACTAAAAGTACCAAGCTGATCATCTTCAGAAATGCTGGCTTCTATACCTTTGATGATAGTGTCGACATTACCGTATCCGCCGCACTCGGCAATAAAGTGTCCGCCCGGCTTTAAACTTCGATAAACATTCTGGCAGACCTGATCATGCTCGCTGAACCAATGCAGGACTGCATTGGAAAGCACAATGTCGAATTCATCACAAAAAGAAAGGTCTCGGGCATCTATACAGTGGGCTGGAATTCCACGCTCACGCGCAGCCTCCACCATGCCCTCATTGATATCCACTGCCGTGACATTGAAGCCCTTATCGATAAGTCGACTGGTCAACTCACCATCGCCGCAACCGAGATCCAATAAATCTTGTCCAGTAGTTAACTCAAGGAGGTCAAGAAGACCGTGAGTGAGGTTAGGAACAAATCTTGCGGATTTTAAGTATTTTCTACAATCAACAGACACGACTGATTAATTCCATTCTAACGGCGGCAATTGCGCGTTACATCCTGTAAAGAGAGGGTTCCAAATTAACACTGAAATTGATTTAGATCAATATGGTGCTCCGAGCGATTTTAAGAAATTGTTGGCGACCCAGACCCTTTAGCGTATCTGACTGGCAGCAACTCGCTTGAAACTGCCAGTCAAATTTAGTCACCTTCAGTTGTCGAATAGTGTCAGTTGAAATTGTTTCTAATCTAATCCAAATTAGGTGGCTGAAGCTGTACTCGGTTATCCAGGCTCGAATTGCTTTCAGAAAATGAACTCAGACTTTGTCCATTTGGTGAGAACGGCCGAGTAACGCATCTTGTTACTCACTGATGTTATGCTGAGTAAAACAGGTCATGACATATCGCCGTGCCGAAACCGATTCAATACTTCTCGCAAGGTTTTTCGGCCAGCGAGTGTTGTTATCAAATCTTGGGGCGTATGACCGTTCAATGCTGGCAACTTTGAATTCAACCACTCAGTTAATAGCGGCTGGTCCTCCATGAAGATTTCATTCATTTCTGACCATAGTGCTGTCAAATCACTGATATGCCCACTGTAGATCCGCGATAGAAACTTTCGCTGGCAAAGTGCGCCCAGGCTTGCAACCTTCAGGTCGAGGGCTCGTGCCACTATCTGGTGGGGTATAACGCTGATAACATATTTAAGCGTGCTGCCCGTAAGCTGTTGTTCCATCAGAATGGCTTCCTCAAGCGCTGACACTATGCGCTTTTCAGTTGCAGGCTGGAGCCTGGATATCACAATTTGATCTAGCGTCTGTGACTCGTTGTCCATATTCGTCTTTCTTTTAACTGTTTTATCTTTGGCTGACTTGATAGCGTTAAGCAATATGCAGATTAAATGGCGCACCAACTACCAGAAAACCTGCCAGCAGAGTGCACAAACCAATATCGTCCACAGGCTGAGAAAAAACAGTCCACCAGCAGGCAGAACAGGATTTGCCCGTGACGCATTTCTATTTCGATCTTCAGCCATGGTAATGAACCACCTTACTAATTGACTCGTTCCATTTTAATTTTAGCAACCGATGTGGGGGAGATGTTCAGTAAGGATGCTGTTTTACGGATGCTGAATCCGTCATCCAGTTTTTGCCAGACTTCATTGCGATCGATTGTTTTTGGTTTACCCCTGTAATGCCCCTTGGCTTTTGCTTTTATGATGCCTTCGCGCTGGCGCTCGAGCAGTATCGAACGCTCAAATTCGTAAACGGCGCCGAGCAGAGCCAAAAGTAGTCTGTTTATGGGGCTCTCCTTATCATTGCAGAAAACTAGGTTTTCTTTCATAAACTCGACCTCAACATTCTTAGCATGAAACAATCGGATGACTTTGAGCAGATCTTCTATGTTTCTGGCA
The DNA here is from genome assembly GCF_039544265.1 of Corallincola platygyrae. Classification (NCBI taxonomy): domain Bacteria; kingdom Pseudomonadati; phylum Pseudomonadota; class Gammaproteobacteria; order Alteromonadales; family Psychromonadaceae; genus Corallincola; species Corallincola platygyrae. The sequence continues at coordinate 229,385 of NZ_BAABLI010000004.1, forward strand.
AGGCGACTGATGTCATGGACGATGACTCGATCACCTTCTCGGCAGAAGTCCATTAATTGATCAAGGCCGGGTCTGTTAGTTGTTGAGCCGCTGCAGTGATCTTCGAATGTTTTATCAATCGATATGCCGTCTAGTTGGCGAGCGCTATTTTGGTCAACCGTTGATACCCTGATGTATCCAATTCTCATACGAAGCCCTGTTACAGTTTGAGTTATAGAACTCACTGTAACGGTGTAACAGTTCCAAACAATCGACCCTAACTGTTACAGGTTTCGGGGGAGGGCGGGTGTTACAGTTAGGGTGTAGTCAAAATGGCTGTCAGCCCTAAAGAGTATGAACCCAAAGCTAGGGCATCATGCTTTCACGTATAATCGTTCACCTGTCATCATGCGGTACAAATGATTTTATGTCTGAATTAAAAAAAGCCGAAGATGTAATCAAAATGATTCTATGGTAGGTTGAGCTTGCTTAGTTTCTTAGGCTGGGAGAATTTGACATGGAGTTAGCTCAATTAAATCACGCTCAGCGTGAGCGGTTAGCATTTATAGATTTTAATCTAAATTACTTTGGTCAAGTCGCAAGGGCAGATCTCATTCAACGCTTTCACACTGGTTTGGCATCGGCCACACGTGATTTCAGTGTCTATCGAGAGTTGGCTCCGGAGAATTTAGCTTTAAACCATAAGGTCAAATCATACATAAGAAAAGAGGGGTTCAAGCCCTTATTCGATCATGACCCAGAGTCTGTTTTAGCTGGATTGGCGCGTGGATTTGGCGACGGTTTATCTCACCTGATTGAGCCTAGCGAAGTATGTTTTGACGCAATGCGTTTAGTTCACCCGAATACCAAAGTCATTTCCGGGCTTATGCGCGCTATTAGCCAAGAGAAACCCCTCAAATGTCGCTATGTTTCGATTTCTTCGGGAGAACTAAGTCGAGTTATTGTGCCACATAGTATCGTCAACAATGGCCATCGTTGGCATGTAAGGGCTTTTGATAGAAAGAAAAGCGATTTCCGAGATTTTATCTGCACTCGTTTCAAGTCTTTGTCTCTGTTAGATGAGAAAATTTGCGCAAATGAAACCCGCAAGTCCGATAAGCATTGGAACCGAATTGTAGACATTCAATTGGTGCCGCACCCATCTTTGGCTCACTCTGAAGCGATTGCATTGGATTATGGTATGGACGATGGTGTTCTTTGCTTAGAGGTACGAGCGGCCTTGGTTGGTTATTTGCTGAGGCAATGGAACGTAGATTGTTCTGAACGTTCGACGCTCAACACACAAGGTTGTCAATTAGCTCTCAAAAATATTGGGGCATTATATGGGGTGACTAATTTAGAGTTAGCCCCTGGTTATTCAAGTGACCAAACTGTTGCATTCAAAGGGGAATTTAACCATGGATAAGCAAAAAGTAGTCGTAGTCTATTCCGGTGGGATGGATTCCTTTACTGTACTCAATCGCGCAATTGAGGAAGGCGCCGAAGTGTATGCGTTGAGTTTCAATTATGGCCAAAGCCACTCTAAGGAACTTGAGTATGCTAAACAAGTGTGTGAGGAGTTAGGCATCTCTCATATCATCAGCGACATCAGTGGAGTCAATAATCTTCTGCAGGGGTCGTCATTGACTTCCAGTGATATTCAGGTTGCAGAAGGACACTACGCAGAAGAAAACATGAAGTCTACAGTGGTGCCGAATCGTAATATGATTTTGCTATCGCTTGCCGTCGGGTATGCAGTCTCTATTGGTGCAAATAGGGTTTTTTACGGTGCACATTCAGGAGATCACACTATTTACCCTGATTGTCGCCCTGAGTTCGTTGATGCAATGAATAAGGTCACTAAGATTGCAAACTTTGAGTCGGTTGAAATTTTGAGTCCATTTCTACATGAAGACAAAACAGAGATCCTCAAATACGGATTGCAGCGAGGCTGGGATTATTCAAAAACATGGACATGTTACAACGGGCGAGAAAAGGCTTGTGGCAAATGTGGTTCCTGCGTTGAGCGTCTAGAAGCGTTTGAAATGAATGGTGCCAAAGATCCTCTGGCTTACGAATAATTTTATGGGCAGATACTCGTGTATTTAGTCAAAGAAATGTTTTACTCCCTACAAGGAGAAGGTGCTCAGACGGGGCGCCCAGCAGTCTTCTGTCGGTTTTCTGGTTGCAATCTATGGAATGGGCAAGAACGAAGCCGTGAAAAGTCTATTTGCACTTTTTGCGATACGGATTTTGTTGGTACAGACGGCCATGGAGGAGGGAAGTTCCGTGAACCCGAAGAATTGGCGTTAGCTGTAAACCAGTTGTGGCCTAAAGGCGTTTCGGGGAAACCCTACGTTATATGTACTGGTGGCGAACCTATGATGCAAGTTGATGAGGCTCTCATAACAGCTTTCCATAACTTGGATTTAGAAGTTGCGGTGGAAACTAACGGTACATTGCCCGTACCGGAAAGTGTCGATTGGATATGTGTTAGTCCAAAAGGAACTGCAACGTTAGTTCAGACCAAAGGTGATGAGCTCAAATTGGTATACCCGCAATATGATGCAATGCCAGAAAAGTTTGAAGATCTGGTTTTTGATTACTTTTACATTCAGCCTAAGGACCTAGCGTATATCGCAGGTGATGTTGGCGTTCAATCTGATGTTTTGCGTCAATCCATAGACTATTGTATGACACATCCGAAGTGGCGCTTGAGCATCCAGACGCACAAAGAGATAGGTATTGAGTAGCACATGAAAATATACAAAGACTTTACCTTTGAGGCTGCCCACCAACTTCCCAACGTACCAGAGGGGCACAAGTGTGGTCGGCTACATGGGCATTCTTTTAAGGTACGCTTAACGGTAGAGGGAGATGTTGATCCGCACACCGGCTGGATAATTGACTTCGCCGATATAAAGGGAGTTTTCAAGCCTATCTACAATCGCCTAGATCATCACTACCTAAACGACATCGAGGGGTTGGAAAATCCAACGAGTGAGGTCATAGCTGAGTGGATTTGGAATCAGGTTAAGCCCGAACTACCGTTACTAGCCGAAGTCGAGGTGAAAGAAACTTGTACTTGTGGCTGCATTTATCGTGGCTAGTTAGTCTAAGCAAGACAATCACCGATAGTGACTGTCTTGCTTAATTTCGCTAATCAACCACCTTTAAGATGGCAGGTCTCCATCGTTACGATATACGGATTGCAGAAAGTCCGTTAGTAATACAATGTCTCTGGAAACGTTTTGCACTTCGTTCCACTTCCTATTGATTGATACACCCTCGACATCAGTACCAAATCGCCATACTCCTTTAGTCCAAGCACATGCTTCTTGGATAACTTCGAGTTCATGCTGGAAGTACTTTACGGAAGTCACTAGCTCTTCCAAATTCTCTTCATCCCTATGTTTGAAAAGGTATTCATCGTGAAGAGTGTCCATCAGGCTGCCTAGGGCTGCTACACCCGCTCCGTGCAAGAGTCGAGATTTCTTGGGTGTGTCCCATGCCTCTGGAAAAACGGCCTGAACAGCTGTCCAAAAATTATTAAGTGTTTCTAAAATAAGGTCTTCGTTCCCTTCCCCTGTATCCGGGTCTCGAAAATTGTAAAGCGCCCCATCTCGCAAGCTTGAATCAACTAGTTTGATTATCGAATTATCTGCAATCCAGCCATCCGGATTAGTTGCAGTTTTTATCAGCTTGTACAGTGGCCCAGGTTCATAGTTGAGACGTTGGGTTATTTTTGAGGGAAACTTACGCAACTGTAAATCGGTTGGAAGGCGACCATCGGTGTGCGGTGCCAGTTCATACAACAATGCTTTCGGAAGAGGTTTAGTTGAATTGACAAGCATGAATTGCTCTCGCTGATCAGCTTCGCTATCTGCAATGAATGCTGATACTGGCATAACAAAGTTGTCAACTTCAGCTTCTCTTAGTGCAGCTGTTCTCTGTTGTCCATCAACAATAAAGCCCGGTTTCTCAAAACCCTCTTCATCACTTACAGGAATAAGTAAGTGCCCCATTTCTTGGTTGCCTGCCAAGGGTTCAAAACTGACTCTAGAATCAAAAGCTATGATGATGGGGTTTGGAATCATCGGGTTTTCGCTTTCAATATAGGCTTGGATCTCTCGAATGTGGTTCTGCACCTCTGGACGTTGATATCCAGATAGGTTTTCATCCTCACGACCGATCCTTGAAATCGCCGCCACTTGACTGATTTGCTTACCGTCTACAGCGATACTAAAAAGCTGCCGTTGATTACCTTGTTTGATCTTTAAAGCGGGTAACTTAATCAGCCGCATTTGCGCTCCTCATTAGCTTTCGCATATTTGGTAATTTCGTCTTGAAGTCTTTTATAGAAGACTTGGATATTGTGAAAGCCTCGACTGCGATTGCGTTCGGAGCCTCTAAAGATAACCACATTGTGTTGCAGCTTTCTGCATATTTCACACTGGCACTGTTCCCATGGACGAGCTTCAAGAGTGCGCTGGTATTCACCTGCTAGTTTGCCCGCTTTTTCTCCATCATACAGTTTCTCGTACTCCAAGATTGGTGCCAACGTATCTTCTATACTTTTGATTCCAGCCTGAAATTCTTGCATTGCCTGAAGGCTTTGCTTTTCTAGTTTTCGAGCCTGGTCTTGATCCACTTTTCCAGATTTGATTAGGCGACTTAGCTTCGGGTTCGCATTCAGTTGAGGGATTCTTAAAGCTGTGTAGTAGTTGCCATCGATCGTATGGTAGTTTTTCTTTTGGTCTTTGAATGCTTGTTGTAATGCGGTTGTGTTATCGATACTTGTGACGCCATAACGAATGTAGTCTGCCACATTGTCAACCCTGGCTATACCTAGTAGGTGGAACTGAGTCGTCGCTTTCCTTACTTGGCTAACTTCCTGAAGAACTTCTAATATTTGGGAGGTCTTGAGGGGCACCATACCTCCTAGAGTAATTCTTTGATAGCCCATTTTTATTAGGGCCTGGACAGACTCTTTGTAAGACTTTGGATTCCAACCATGCGCGACTCCAAGAGGAGTAAACTCCTCTTTCTTTGTTCTCGATAGGAACTGGTCAGCTAGATCTAATGTCATTTCTTGTCGACGGATGCACTCTTTTAACTCTTGACCGCTGACTGGTGCTTTCGGCTTGTCGTAAGAGAAAACGATGTGGTCGAGAGATACTCCGAAATCAAAGCGAGAACGGCTATAAAACTCAATGACTTCATCAACCGAATAGGGAGGTTCTTCCAGGTCTGCATAGGTAAATGCTCCACAGTCCCCCATAGTTTGAAAAGTGCTGTCCAAACGAAAAAATCGCTTCACCCCTTGCCTGTAAAACCTATTTCGTTGAGGTTGCGAATATTTCCCGCTCCCACCCAATCCGTCAACCACCGCTTTGGACACAAGAATTCCATCATAGGGTCTTGGAAATACCTCGTGAGGATACTTGTCATCACGCTGACGAATACGATGTTCGTTACGAGTCTCCCGCTGAAAGCAAAACGTCGGGTCGATAAAGTCCTGACTATCTGGGAAAAAATACGTCAATTTGGTCAACGAGTATTACCTTAATCTAGGGGGTTCACATCCGAGGGCGCGCGATTTTACCACACCTCTCGCCTCTATCTAGATAGTTTACCTATCACTTCTGCAAAGCGTGCTCTGAAACGCTTTTCTTCGAACGAGTTACCATCATCCCTAAACTGCCTAAGTGCTTTTGTTGCACTTATACTCGTGTCTCGAGTTAGCAACCTCCGAATGTATTCATCAACTTCACTTGGCATCCTTTTCTGACGGGGCGGTAGCTTCACATCTTTCAACATTGAAGCATGTGCTGTGATCGCTTGTTTGACCTCTTCAAAGCTTACTTTTGGTTTCTTATGACATTTATCAAGTATGTGTCCTGCAAGCTTAATGTTTAGAGTGTCATCCCCTCCACCAAGCCAATGCCTTGCCATTTTTCGCTCTCCTAGCAATAGGAATTGTTGAATCTCTTCGAGGTCATAAAGGCCACTACCAGTTGTTGTTATCACCACCAATTGTTGCGTTGCATTAGCTAGGCATTTGATGCCACTTTTTAGATCGGGCAACGATGCTCTGATGTATGCGGGGGAACCTGCAACAACGAACCTATCATCCGGATATGTAGAAAAAAGCTCTTCCAAAGTTCTTGGATAGTCACTATGCAATCTCTGTTTGCAAAGCAGGGACCACCAACGCTGGTGAAGTGTTTGACTTGTAAACTCCTGCTGGTATTTGATTTTGCTGATGCTGTCTGGTGAGTTTTTAGCAAATGTTGCTGAATATCCCGTTGCAGGAGCACTTCCATGCAGTAAGCCTAGCCCAGCGGACAGAACCCACAGTTCTGCATTGCTTTCTAGAACAATTTCCTTGGCGACTTTCCAGTGTGCGCCTTTATATAGGTTTATTGCCCGCTTCGTATTATGTAGTTCTGTTGATAGTTGTCTTCCCCATAGCGTTGCCAACTCTTCCACAGAGGATATCTTGTCCAGAAACTTGTGAACTGCAAGGCCACTCGTAGGGAGGGTTTTACTATTTGTGCAGGTAGTTATTAGATGTATTCGGGACATTAACGATACTCCTTTTGTCCCACATTATGACTTAAAAGGGGCCAACGAGCTACTGGAAGTCATATCTGTGAATTAATGCTAATTTTTGCTCTCCACCTCTGTGTAATATCTACATTTGTATATAAGATAACCTTTAACTTCTCTAGCTTAGTTATTGTTTTGTTAAGAATTTGTTGAGTTTTGTGGTTGTTGTTTTCTCTGGATGCAAGATTGTTTTCTTTTTGTGTGACGTCTGTAAATGGATTGGGTTTAAATGGAATTAGATCGATTAAAAGTGGGCGCATTAGCTTGTTCAAAGAGTTTCAGTGGTATTGGCAAAATATTGAGCATTACCGAAGGGAATCTTGAAGCTCAAGTCGGTTTTTTCATATTCCTGGAAACTTCAGTTTGTGTAAGTTTGCATGGTCGTATTCAAATGCAAACAAGGTTGTTACTCAATGACTTCTCATGAAGTATCTGTTGGTGATCTTGTCACCTCTTCATGCTTTACCGGTATCGGGAAAGTTGAGCAATTGGGCTCAGATGGTCAAGCAGAAGTATCATTTTTTGAGTCGCCGCTAATTCCAAGCACTAGGCACATGGAAGTGTCGTGTGAGGATCTTAAGGTTGCGACTTTATTTGAAGAGTCCACGGTGTTTTGCTTTGAGCAAGATGGTTCCATCTGGCGAAGAGCAAGATATGCCGGTAGTCGTCCAGGTGGAAAGCATTTGGTTGTCTTTCGCAGTGGTCAGCAAAGGATTGTTGAGATGGCCGATATCCATTTCCCCAACTATGGGAACGGCCTGAGGATGGATCCTGTTTCCTTTTTGGCGGCAAGAGCGAATGATGCCCCTTTCTACTTTCCTATCCGCCAAGCCTTTGTTAAGGCGTACTTGGCTCAGCGGGCGGCCTGTCGCTCAATGGCATCGCTACCAAGCAGCGCGGTTGAACTCGAGCCCCATCAAGTTGCGGTCGTAAGACGTATCTTACAAGACGATGCGCCGAAGTTTCTGTTGGCTGATGAAGTTGGCTTAGGCAAGACAATTGAAGCCGGCTTAGTCATTCGTGAACATGTTCTTGAGAAAAAGCGTGATGCCAGGGTATTAGTCGCGGTCCCAGAATCGTTGATTGGCCAGTGGCGAGAAGAACTATCGCAGCGTTTTGCGCTTGGTGACCTATTAGACAGCGGCGACTGGGATGATTACCAGATCAGGATCTGTCCGCATGAAAATATTGCGCAGTTTGTCAGTGGGGATTGGCAACCGACTCTCTTTGCCGTTGATGAAGCCCACCAAATTGCACCATTAGCCTGGTCTAGCAAAACTGAAGAACAGGCGAGATTTTCAGCGATGTCAGCTTTGTCAGCCCAAGCTGAGGTCGCCTTGCTGCTATCTGGTACCCCGATGCATGGTAATGAAAAGAACTTCCTTGCCATGCTGCATTGTCTCAGCCCTGAGGCTTATCGCCTCGACCCATCTGGCATCGAACATTTTTTGATGCGCGTTGGAGAGCGTGAGCGCTTAGGGGGGTTGTACAGTGCTCTGACCGAAGAGACACCAAATGCCGCGCTTGAAGCCAACCTGGATGAGTTAGCTGATCTGTTAGCCGAAGACGCCAACCTACACAAACTGGCGGAACGACTTCGCCCCCTTGTTGATCTGTTTGCACCGGAAGAGGGGGATGAGCGAGCGTCGGCTATCTATGAATTGCGTAGCTATATCGGTGAACACTACCGATTGCATCACAGGCTACTTAGAAATCGGCGTGAAAACAGTGCCCTGAGCTACTTGTTTCCTGGCTTGGCCGGATTGAGGTGCACACATTGGCCACTATCGTCACAAGATGTTTGCTTGGACGAATTGATTGAAGAATATCGCAATCTAGCATTGGCAGAACCTGACAGTTTTAAGGCGATGAGTGAGGCAAACTGCCTTGAATGGGTTGATGATCTGTTTGTCAGTCCACGGACTGTGGGCCAACGAGCGAAAGCGATGCTGGAGCAGGGGGGCGCTTCGGAGCAAGAGCGTCTTTTGCTGGAACAGATTTGCCAGAGTGCCAAACAGGAGCAGCAAGCCAAAGATCAGGCGTTGATCAATGCGTTAACGCAATGGCTTGAGGCAAATCCCAAAGGCAAAGCTGTTGTGTTCTGTAGTTTAGAGTCGGTCGCCTCGTACTTGTACGTTAAGTTCGAGCTTCAACTCGAACATGTTATTGAACGCCATCAGCCGGGCAGAACGCCCTCATTCAATCAGCCGGACAGTCCTGTCAGGGTGTTGATTTGTGACCATCATGGTGAGGATGGCCTGAACCTGCACGGCGGTCATCGACTCGCGGTGCACTACAGCATTAGTCGCAATTTCAGCCGGATTGAGCAACGTCTAGGGCGGTTAAACCGCTATAGCGCCAATCTGCATGGCGTGGGCGAGATCGCCAGTCTGATCGCATTGCCGCAGCGAGCAGGGATCACCAGTGAGTGGGTCGACTTGTTGAACCGCAGTATTGGGCTGTTTGATCAGACGGTTGCTAGTTTGCAATTTGTTCTCAAAGAGTTCCTCGAAACCGCTTGGCAAGACTTTGTTTTCAGCGGGTGCTCATCCCTTCGCGAGTCTGCCGCGCGCTTGGCTGGCGAGGATGGCCTGATCGTTCAGGAACGAAAACGAGTACATGCTCAGGAACAACTTTTGTCCTTGGAGCAGGAGGTGATTGAGGCGCAAGATTTTGCGGATCATTTAGCCGAAGCAGATGATCTCGCCGAGTCTCAAGCGAATGACATGCTTAAGTGGATCACCAAGGCGCTGAACTTTTCCCAAAAGCGGGATGCCAATGGTGGATTTCGACTTCGTTTTGAAACTGGAGAGCACGGCTCTCGCACACTTGTGGATGTCAGGTCGTTTATCGACACCTGTTTGCTGGGACTGGATTTTGATAATGGTTATCCACCTTCAACTGAGCCCATGAGTTTCTCCCGTAGCCAAGCCAGCGAACAGGTCGGTGTCTACCCATTCCGGTATGGACAGCCGTTTGTCGATACCGTTTGGCAATTGATGCAGGCAGATCCGCGGGGCACCACCTCCGCGCTGTTGCGAGTGATCCCGAGCGCGGACTTACGTGAGCCGAAAATGTTCTTCCAGTTCTATTACCTGACAACCGCACAGCCAAAAGCTTCAGGCGCTGCCGCTGGCAATCCATTCATCGCTCAACGACGCGCGGATGAACTGATTTGTCCACAAGTGGATAGTGTTTGGCTCACAGAAGCGGGCCGTCCCCTCGATCCCTGTCAAGATGGTGATACGGAACTGGTTGACTTGCTGGAAAAGCCTTACAACAAAAATGGACTTGCATACCAAGACGTAAATTTGCGTAGCAATGTGTGGACACAACTGAGCGCCTGGCTCCCTGCGGAGCCTTGGCGCCAGACCGTACTGTCCGTGGCCAACCAGGCACAAACGTATATTTCCGAGCGATACCGCGACAAAACGGAGTTGAATGGTGTTCTCAAGCACCAAGTGCTCGCCGTGCGTGCGGTGCTCCTCTGCGGTTCCAAGACCTTCAGTGAATGAAACCTAACCAAATCGAGTCATAGTTCATGCAGAAACAGTGGTTATTACTGCGCCAAGCAATACAAGGCGACCAAGCTGCGAGCCAAGATATCCATGAGCCTTTTTTCTGTCGGGTGCTTGAAATCTGCGCGGATCCAAAGGCTGGCTTAGCGGATAACTTGGCGGCCTATTATGATGCGCTACAGTGTGCGAATGCACATGGTTTGAATTTTCCTAAGTTGCCCGGCCGCCAGATAGTGGCTCAACCCGAGCAACTGCAAGTGGCTGGCCTTTACCAAGATCCGGTTCGGGGCGAAATCAGCCTCACGGAAGTTGCGGCACAATCACTAAATGACCAATACGCTGCGGTTTATCGTCGAGAGCAGCGCCGGTTTCTAAAAACTGCGCCGATCGACAATGCGTTATCGGCCCGTCTAAAAGATCCGACATACCGAACGTATAACGGCGAAGGGCAGCAAGCCGCGGTGCGTGCCACCTTGACGTCGCCAGATGACAGCACGCTGTTTATCAATTTGCCGACGGGCTGCGGCAAGACGCTAGTGCTGAATGCATTGATGTTGTCCACTCCAGCGGAACGATTGACGTTAGTGATCGTACCCACGGTTGGCCTTGCTATAGAGCAGGGCGAGCGTGTAAGAGAGGTACTGCAACGAGCAGGCAAAGATCATGGTGGCGCGTACGCTTGGTATTACAAGCGAGATGCACAGCAGCGAAAACAAGAACGCAGTGAGATCAAGCAGCGCCTGCTAGCTGGACAACAGCGGGTGCTGTTCTGTTCCCCTGAGTCGGCAAAAGGTGCGTTGCTACCCATTCTGTTTAAGCTAGCCAAGACAGGGCAATTGGCCTCTGTTGTCATCGACGAAGCGCATCTAGTTGATCAATGGGGAGCCGAATTTCGTCCCGAATTTCAACTGCTCTCACCATTGATCCATTCGTTGCAGAGTGAGTCCCCGCGAGGCTTGCGCAAGATATTGATGTCGGCGACATTCCATGAGGCAACAATGCAGACGCTCAAGGAGTTATTTACGCCGCCCAAACAAACGCCAATCGAAGTTAATGGCAGTTTTTTGCGGCCTGAGCCGAGCTACTTTGTTCAGCGATATCGAAGTCCTGTTGCACACCATGAGGCGATACTTACAACAGTACGCAGTTTGCCCCGCCCCCTGATCCTGTATGCCACTGAAGTTGCCGATGCCAGTCTTTGGTATTCGGAACTGCGTGGGTTGGGCTTCAACCGGGTCGGATTGTTTCATGGTGATACCGATGAAAGTCATCGCGAGTACCTTATTCGACAGTGGAAGAGCGGCGAACTGGACATTATGGTTGCCACCTCTGCGTTTGGGGTGGGTATGGACAAGCAAGATGTTCGCTCGGTGCTACATGCCGCGCTGCCGGAAAACATTGATCGCTTCTACCAGGAAAGCGGTCGTGGAGGCCGCGATGGCTGCGCCAGTCTGTCGTGGTTAATCTATCATCCGGGCCAAATCGACGTAGCAAGAAAGATCAGTCAAGACAAGCTGATTACCAACGAATTGGGATTGAAGCGCTGGAGTGCCATGCATGCGCTCCGTCAAACCGGTGAAGATGGACGCAGTTATGTTTCCCTGGATGCGAAGCATGAAGATATCAAGTTTCACTCCAAGGCCAACAGAGCTTGGAATTGGCGGACCTTGTTACTGATGCAGCGCGGGGGCTTCATTCGTCTGCACTTTAATCCACCCAAATTACCCGAAGCAGCCTTGGACAACGTGCATGACGACCAGTTTGTTCAGCAATACTTTGAAAAATACTTCCGCCGAGTGGGTATTAACATGCAATTCGGTGATCACCTAAAGCTATCGGCTTGGCAACAACGTATTGGCAAACAACGTGATCTCGAAAAACAGGCACGTGACGCCGGCTTTTCACAGCTAGTTAACTGGTTGGAGAATCTGGATATCCCGCTTTGCGGTCTCCTCGGCACCTTTTACACCCTTGATGGTTTCAGTCCGGAGATTGCCTGTGGCGGTTGCCCTGGTTGTCGCAGCAAAGAGGATCAGCCTTTTCTGCCATATACGCCGACATTGGGGAAGCTTGGAATCATCACTGGCTTGACACAGCAGGCTGGTTTGGGGCGAGAGTTGCAAGTGTATTACTCCGCTAGACAAGATAGCTTCGAGTTTTTACTGCATCAGCTACGGCATCGTATCAGCGAGTTGATTACATCTGGCAGGGTAAAGGCTATTCGTGCTCGCCCAGAGGTATTAACTGCGTTAGTCGAATTGCTGCCGGAACACAATGCGTTTTGGTGTGCGCTGGAACCAGAAGCTGACAACGAACTGTGGGACGAACTGGCGATCGTTTTACCTACAGAAACAGCGTTGCCGGATCTCGGTGTAGGTAGCAACGCCAAAATCATTATCGCGCCCGATCACATTAAGGATCCTGACAATCCCGGAAGAACCTGGTGTGAAAATGCGCCAAGGGCAATGTCAAAAGATCAATTTTTGAGGAACGTTAGCTATGTCGATTATCAATAACGACAGGGCCGGAAGCCAGATCCGGTTATTGTGCCTAATTGATAGAGTGCTCAATCGTCGTAAACAGAAACTGATTGAGCGAGATGAGCTCATTGCCATGTTGCGCCCATCAAACTTGCCAAAGAAAACACGGGGCGAGTCTCGCTTTGCAGAAAATCTAGATTTTTGGGTTAAAGAGGGTTTGTGGCATCAAGAAGGAAGCGCCATCAGTCGCGCTGAGATCTCAGCGAGCGAAGTGGACCTCCCTTGTCGTGTATTGGATCTTCTGATTAATAACGCTAAAGAGCGTGACCTAATGCAGGGCAACCGTGGTGAGCCTTTTTTACGTTCAGTTACCGCTTTGCTCGCACAGGAAAAATATACCTTTGTTGGTCGCACTTGCTTGGACAAAGGCAACATCTCAAAAGCGGTCGGGCGTTTGTCCACCGATCGTGCATTTAATGAAACAAACGAAGCCGCAACACTCTTGGAATATGCTGAGTTTCTGGGGTTTTTAGAACCCTTTGGCAGTGGCTACATCGTAGATCCAACTCGTGCCATCGAGCCTGTGTTGTCGGATGTCTTTCAGGACAAGGGAGAGTTGACGGCCAACCAATTTATGGCCAACCTCGTCGAGATAATGCCCATGCTAGATGGCGGCAGTTACCGGCAGTTAATCGAGCCACTGCTTACCGCTCAGGATTGGCAGCCACTGCCATATCATCAAGTTAGTGCCAGCCTCAGCCATGCGCTGATCCGCTTAGAGCTAGATCTGAAATTGACACTCGAGTCCCGCTCTGATGATTTAGATGCACTGCAGTTGCAAACCCCGGACGGGAAACAGCGACAGATAAGTGTGATCCGGTTAAGGGAGAATGATTGATGCAACTGATGGAATACTGGCCCAGTGCCAGCAATATTGAAGACTGTATTCGTACCGAAGCCGAAGAACTGCATCAACATACCTTGTTGGCGGTGCATGAGCCCATGCGTTTGCTGCGTCGAGATAAAGACGGCAACGATATTGGCTATGACACGCAAGAGGATCTGCTTAAACACTTTTTAGCCACGCCCCGCCCGCTGCCGATTATTGGTCGCGCTGGAGTTGGTAAATCCCACATCATCCGTTGGCTAGATGCGGTACTACATCGGCAACCAGACGCGCACAGTTGGCAGATCGTGCGAATTCCCAAAAACGCCAGCTTGCGAGGCGTCTTGGAAAAGCTGCTCACTGGCTTGGATGGGGAAGACTTTGACAAAGCTCGCGAAGAGATCCAGCTGGTCAGTGAAAAATTGGATAGCCATGAGTTGGCAGAACTATTGCTGACCTTTATGGGCCAGCAATTGAAGCGACTATTTAAACAAACTTTGGAGGAAGCTAGAGCGACCGTCAAAAGTGGACAGAAGCTTAGCCCAGAAAAAGAAAAAGAGCTGCGTAAGATAAAATTGCATGCGCTTGACAGTAGTTTACCGGCACTGATTAACGATTCGTTTTTTAAAGAATTTCTGTTAAAGAAAGATCACTGCCTATTTCGCCTCGCAAGTCGGCTGACCAAGGGTTCCAGCAATGACGAGATAGGCGAAAATGACCACCAATTATCTGCTGACGACCTGGATTTTAATTTCAACGTAAGCGACTTAAGTGCGCCAGCACGCAAATATGTGCAGCAAGCACGGCTTAACACCCATGCTCAGGCGCGTGAGGAAGCCGCTGAAATCTTAAACTTGGTGTTGGGCGAAGCAACTCGTAACTTGTTCAGGCAGTTGTTCAATTTCAGCGGCGGGGGCTTTCCCGATCTGTTTAACAGTATCCGACGTGTTTTGCATCAGCGCGGCATGACGTTAATGGTGTTGGTGGAAGACATGTCATTGATCTCGGCGATTGAAGATGTGCTGATTGATAGTCTGGAGCGTGAAGGTCGCCGTGATGGAGAGGAGACCTTGTGTCCAGTCTGTTCGGCCATAGCCGTGACCGATGGTTATGCGGGGTATCTGAGACGGCAGCAAGGTATGCGAGATCGTGCCAAGGGCGAGTGGGTGATCGAAGAGGTCAATGATGACCGAGAACAGACCCACACCCGCATTGTTGATTTCTGTAGTCGTTATATCAACGCAGCACGATGGGGAAGCGAAGAACTTCAGGCGCGCTGGAAGCAACATAACGAGGCTCCAAAAAAGTACCCTTGGCCAACAGTTTGGGAGGAGCAGGAGATCGACCGCGAATTCCTGGATGCATTTGGACGTGCCAGTACCGGTATTTCGTTATACCCCTTTAATCGCAATGCGATACGCGCCTTGGCAGAAAAGCAGTGTCGAGATGCGCAGGGCAATTTGAAGTTCAACCCGCGTCAGATCATCAACAAAGTACTGCTAGATGTACTCGAAAAGTGCCGTGCTGCAGCAGAGAACGCTCAGTTTCCACCGGCAGAGTTGGCGGGGATCGCTGCACCAGGTTCGCTGCGAAGTGGGGTGTACCGGCTTGGCCTAGAGCAACCGCAAAGAGCGGAGTCGCTGGCGGCGATCTGGGGTTATCCCGCTGAGAATATGGATCAGTTGCGAGACAAGCTTAGCGCTGATATTGCCGCCTGTTTTGCGATGCCCAAACTGGCCGCAAAGTTGCTGTCCGGCGCGATCGATCTACCGAATGAGCCCGAGGCACCAGTTGAGCCGGCTGCACCGGTTGCGGTGCCAATCAACCAACCCGGCGCGGCAGCCCCGATTGCACCCGAAATCGATCCGGATGCCGAGAAGATCAAAGCCCTTGGCAAGTCGTTGGATGCTTGGTTCGCTGGTGAGCACCTCTTAGAGCAAACTGAGGCGAGGACACTGCGCAACGGACTACTTCGATTATATAGACAGCACGCTCGCAGTGATTGGCATGGGATCAAACGGTTGCCAGAGTTAGCCAGTGGTCGCTTTGTTAATATCGAACTGCCACACGCGGAAGGTAACCGTGGCCAACATCCCGTGAAATTCTGCTCGCAAAGGGATTTTCGGGATCCTATCCGTTCAGTTAGATTGCGTGAAACCGCGCTGGCTATTTTGCGCTTTAGCCACTTTAATCCTGATTCAAGTGCCGATGAGGACTGGACTTACCCCGAAGCAGAGGTAGATCTGATGCAAATGCAGTCGTTTGCAGCCCGATGGGTGCCGACTGCCGTAAATGCCTTGGTCAAGGTTAAACACCTAGATCTGCAGTCTCAATTGGAAGCGCAGGTTCATGCCGCGCGAACCTTGGGCATACTAAAAGAGTCAGATTCAGTGCGGGACAGCTTGAATCGATTGCTGTTAAGTAAACGAAAGTTGATGTCTAGCTTAAAGCCGGCTTCCTGCCCGACGGTCGAAAAACTGCGCGAATCGGCACTGTCGAATTGGGAAAAATGGCAGTCAACCTGGTTGGATTGGTTTGCAGCCAATGATCATGCGCTTGAAGGGGACCTGCTGCTAAAAGCCTTGCAGTCGGCGCGCAGTGTCAGCGTGCAGTCAACGATTGAACAAGCGGTGGCTGCGGCGTGCCGTGATCTCGAGGACGCGCGGAAGTGCATCGAATTGGTGAGTGACTGTGACAGTGCTGACGAGTTCGCAGAACTGTTGCTGTCACTGGTTGACGTACTGCAGCAGCTTCTGGAGGAGGGTAAATACCCGTCAGGGGGACAATTCCTGCCATGTAATGAGATGACCGAGCAGTTGACACAACTCGCAGGAACACCAATTTGGGGAGCCTTGAGTAAGTTACTGTTGGTTAGTCAGGTAGAACAACCGCTGCGTCAATGGCAGTTGTTGTGTGAAATCGATGGCGAAAAACTGCGTCAATTCACAGACATTATGCGGGCTTGGCAGCGTCTGTTTGACGAGGCGCATACTAAGTTGCAAACCACCAATTCGGAATGGGGAGGGCAGGCCCTCACCAATTCAAAAAATCAAATCGATACGCTGGTTGAGCTTATAACTCAGGATCTCGCCATGTTGCAGCAGGAGGTCACGCATGAAAACGCTTAAGTCCCAATTAGCTGAGCTGACGAATGAGATGGCGCTTTCAAAACAGGCGACGGAATCCAAACAGATCATCGATGAGTACCAAACAATCCACAAAAAATTGCAGCCTGTCGCGACATCATTGCACGCGGTGGTGGAAGCTTCTGAGGTGTTAAAAAACGTGCCGTCGAGCATGACGGGTGAAACGACAAAAGATAACAGCGCAAAAGAGAACTTGACCACGGCAATATACTGTTTGCAAGAGTTTGCATCCTGTTGGGAAGAGCAAGGACACTTGGCTAGACAATCGGATGAGTTTGCATCTGTCGAAGCGGCGTTGACCAAGTGCTGCAATTCAGAAAAAGAGCATACAGATCAGATCTGGAGAGAGTTTTTGGCCGCGTTGGATAAAAGATCTGTTGTCGAACAGCATTTTTTAGACCAGCAGAAGACCCTCGGTTTTATGCAGGTGTATAACGACTATTGCGATGCCCGTCGTGAGTTTGATGATTTACGCACAGCTGGACCAAACAGAGTTGATACCGTGCAGAAACTGCAGTCGCTCTGCAACAAAATGCAACAGCTTAAGAACGGCATGGAGTTTAAAATGCCGCCAGAAGTACAGGCGCTGTTTGATCAATTGAACAGTGTGTCTGGTAAGGCTTCACTGCGATTGTTGACCCCTGATGTAATCGACTGGTTGGACGAACACAATATGTTAGACACCTTCGTTGTTCAACGACACCGGGCGTACTGAGTTATTGGCGAAGATTGAGACCATAAAGAGAACAATATGAGCTTGCCGTTAAAGGTATTGCATGCAGCGCTCAACCGTCTGGAAGAGCAAGAGACTGCGTTACTTGCCTGGGGAGATACAGGTGGTTTTTTCACCCGGGAAGAAGTGCTTCAGGAGATAACTCAGGCCTGTCCGGATCACGCTCCGGATAGCGTGTTTATGGGCCTGCTTAAGCACGCCATGCTGAATGAAGCCCCAAATCCCATGGGGTTGCTAGTCTACCGAACCCGCATGGGCGAGGCGGTGCATCTGTACCGCAATCTACGCCAGTGGTTTCATGGCAAGCCGCTGGAAGAGGCTCGCACGCTGGTCTCGGACTTTCGTTTTGTGCGGCGACCGCGCAGCTACCCCAAGCGCGAATTGGTGCCCGCTGAGCTGCTGGCTACCTGGAAGTCCGAGTTGCCATTAAGTGAGCAAGAGCAGCAATTGATGCAAGAGTTGCTTTCGCCGCTGGACAAGTTTCGTTTAGCTGGCTTTCAGGCGCGCGCGACAGAGCGGATAGTCAAGGCGTGGCATTATCATAATCAGTCCCCGAGAACATCTTCTGGCACCATTGTTTGTGCCGGAACCGGCAGTGGTAAAACACTGTCATTCTACCTGCCGGCAATGGCCTCTCTTGCTGCGGATATCTGTCAGGATCCGACACCACGCGTGCGCATTTTGGCTATTTATCCACGTAAAGAACTGCTCAAAGATCAGTTCATGGAAACATGGAGCCAATGCCGCAAGCTGGATAACTACCTGCTTACGACCGCAGGACGCAAATTGCGAATCGGCTCATTATTTGGTGATACACCAAATAATGTGAGTCAGGCTAAGCAAGCGCTGGATAAACAAGGTGGCGCTGCTCTGACGTTTGATCTGTTGCGCTGTGTAAACGAGCAGTGCGCCGGCAAAATGCAATGGCCACTCAGCAGCATGGAGCAGCAATCAGAGGTGTTGGCCTGCTCCGTGTGCGGCCACAAGGTGGAAAACGATGAAGTCTGTCTAACCCGCCAACAGTTGAGTGACACCGCCCCAGATATTCTGTTTACCACCACAGAAATGCTAAACCAACAACTTGGCAATAACTTCCGGAACAAGTTATTTGGCGTCGGTGCGAGTCAGAAAGGCCCGACGCTTGTGTTGCTTGACGAGGTGCATACCTATGGCGGTAATACCGGTGCTCAGACGGCCTATCTGCTGCGCCGTTGGATGCAAAGAGCGTATTGCCGACCGCATTTTGTTGGCTTATCCGCGACACTGGCTGATGCTGAGGCGTTTTTTGCCGAATTGGTCGGTGCCAATCAGCAAAATGTCGCCTTAGTTGAACCCCAAGACAATGAAATGCTTGATGAAGGGGCGGAATACTTGCTGGCTTTGCGGGGCGACCCGGTGTCGCAAACGGCCTTGTTGTCGACTTCAATACAGGCCAGCATGCTGACCCGCCGGATCTTAGACACTCCATCTCAACGTTCAAAAGGAACGTGGGGCACCAAGAGTTTTGTATTTACGGATGACTTGGATGTTAACAACCGTTTGTACCACCAACTTAGTGATGCGGAAGGTTGGAAAACCAGCTATCGCGGTGCCACGTTGGACAGAGCGCCACTTGCGTCGTTGCGTGGCTCCGAAAATCAGTCTGAAGTTGATCCCCAATTAAAAATTGAGTTGGGGCAAGACTGGCGCGTTGCAGAAAGTATTGGCCATTCCCTCACCGCGGATGGTCGAGCCAGAGTCGCGCGAACCTCGAGTCAGGATGCTGGGGTGGATAGCGAAGCGGATATCGTGGTGGCAACGGCCTCACTTGAAGTTGGCTTTAATGATCCAACGGTAGGGGCGGTTATTCAGCACAAAGCGCCCCGTGATGTTGCGTCGTATCTGCAGCGTAAAGGGCGAGCTGGGCGTTCCCGCACTATGCGTCCTTGGATGCTGGTGGTGTTGTCAGAGTTTGGCCGCGATCGTGTGGCGTTTCAGCGTTATGAGGAACTGATTTCTCCACAAGTTAAGCGCCAAGGACTGCCTCTGCATAACAGCCATATTCAGAAGATGCAGGCCGCGATGGCGACGCTTGACTGGTTAAGTCAGCGAATGGGCCGCGGGGCAATTTGGACCCTGCTCAACTATCCGCAGAATGAGAACAAAGAGAATGAACGCAAAGCGTTGTTGAGCGATGTTGAGAAGGTTCTGCAACCGGGTCTGACAAAAAATGCCTTAGAAACCTATTTGCAGCATGCGCTGCATCTTGATGAGGACGCGCTGCAACGGGTGCTATGGAGTCCGCCGCGATCTATCATGCTTGAATTCCTGCCGACATTGCGCCGTTACCTCACTACAGATTGGGCTGAGTACGCGGCACCATGGCAGGCGCTTTCTCGCACACGCTCGCCAATGCCCGAGTTTATTCCGGATGCGCTATTTAGTGAACTGAACTTACCCAGTCTGGGGGTCCGCCTGCTTAGGGGGCGAAACAATTTTGATAAGTGGGAGAGCCTGACTTTTCATCAGGGATTGCGGGAGTTTGCGCCCGGAAGGATCTCCAAGCGTTACGCTACTGGCAGTAACTATGAGGCAGACTGGCTAGTCCCCGAGGACTTTAAGCCGATTGCAAACCAGGTGACTGAGGTTGATTTTGAGGTGTCAGAAGCCTTTGGACAGCGACTGACCGAAGATGGCAACGTAGTCACCCAAGATGGCCAATCTATTTCGGTGCTAAAGCCGAGCGAGGTCTACACCCGGCCGCTTGAATTTACCTTCAACCTGACTGAAAAGAGTAACGCCCAGCTGAAATGGCAGGTTGCCTTCAATGACCTCGAGCAAGCGACGCCCCATAGCCCACCTGCGGGCGCTTGGAAGAGATCGCTTCGAGATATCACCTTTTTTACGCATCAACATATGACACCGCTGGAAGTGGTTCGCTATAGCACCGGATCATTGGCGTCGTTAAGGTTCAAAAATGGCCAGCAGGCCCATGCTGACTTTCATTGGCGCCATCATGGCCAAACCGTAGGGGTTGGCAATCGGCAATGGGTGGATGGCACACGCCTTAGAATCAGTATCGCGTTAGCACAGTTCAGGCGGATACTGTCAAAACCAGAAGTGCTGCGTGGGCTGCGGCCGGTGTATTTCCAAAGTCGTGTCAGCGAGTTGACGCGTTTTGAGCATGATCCGTTTAAAGCCAATTGGGCTGTAGAGTGTTTCCTGGCCGCATTGGCTTCCGAGTTGCTGAGCGGAACCCATGACAATATAAAAGCGGCCATTGCGTTTCTAGCGTCAGAGGATGGTTGTGCAAAGTTACAACGGATTCCAGGCTCACTCTTTCAGTCCGAGCAGGCGGAGGATGCCGGTCGCCAACAACAGTTGCAGGCCGACTTGCAACACCTCCTTTCTGAGCCTGAGGTTCAGCAGGAATTACTTCTCTGTGCTGAGGCCCTGTGGCAAGCACCAGAGCAGTTAGTCGGCTTTGAGGCATGGGCGCAAAAGGTGCTTGCAAATACCTTAGCAGCTGCAACCCAGCAAGCACTGTGCACCCTTCTGCCGGATGTTGACGAGCACTCGGTGGTGGCGGATGCACTTTGGAGCGCGCCGTCGAGTGATGCTCCGTCTGAACAGCATATAACGTTTGAGATCTGGCTGACTGAGTGTGAGCCTGGTGGTAGCGGTGTGATCAGTCGTTTAAGTGATGCTTATCATGCTGATCCCACGCAGGTTCTGAATATCTTGGCGCGTTCACTGAAGCCGGGTGATTATGAGCAGATTGATTTCGATCTCTTCAGTTTGTTGGAACAACTTGCTGAAGAGCAGGCATTGCAGGATGCAGTTGCCGATGTCCGCTACGCAATCGATCATGCCAGCCGCAAAGCGGCGAATAAGCAACTGCATAAACAGTTGGTTGAAGCTGGGTTTGCGGTGACTCACAGTTTCTTGACCGTACTGTATTCCCGTCTGCTACGGGCGGGAAGTAGTGAAACTACTGACGTCGAGTTGCTAAAACTCTTAGTCGACTGGCGCCAACTAGAACAACAGACCGGTCTGGAGTGGAACCTAAATATTGCGGCACATGCTATCGCCGGTAAGGAGAGCGCAGGCGATGTTCATGAGCATTTCCAAATGCTGTGCCGATACCAAGGCATGCTCTGGCCGCGCGGTTACACCATTCGTCAATCTGAGCTCAACTATTACAACCCTTTCATAACAGGTCATGCGCTGACGGAGCGGATGTTAGGGGCACAGTTGTTTAGTGAGCAAACCACTTCGGTTGAAGCCCAAGAGCCTGATTGGCTGGCGAAAGTGCATGCGCAACTGCGCCAAGCCGGGCGTGTTGACCTGATTGTGTCTCGTACGATGTTGAGCCAGATCACCGAGATCGTCACCCTGTTGCAGGTAGATCCGCTGGATCACCTTGGATTGTTCCTGTACCCAAGAATTGGTTCGGCCAGCCGTTTTCAGGGCAACTTGGTCTTACGCGTCGAGTTGGCAGAAGCACTTCAGTGACGGAAAGGTTTTTTCATGACTAAACAACGACAAATATTTTTGCATGGCCCCTTGGGACAACGACATCTGCGTGAAGTGCTGGGCAGTCAGTTGGTCGCTTTGATGTTGCGACCTGAACCCATATGGTTGGTGTCACCATGGATCAGTGACTTTAGTTTGCTGGATAACCGTGCTGGCCTTTGGGACGCGGTCGAACCTGATTGGGGGAGCCGTGAAATAAGCTTCCTTGAGATGCTAGCCTGTATCACCAACGCGGGTTGTGAGTTGAACCTGGTAACACGAGATGAACCAATGAATCGTAAGTTTATCTCGCAACTGAAGCACCGCTTGGCACCTGACGCGGTTTTGCGGCATAGCTTCGACGAGCAAGTGCATACCAAAGGGTTATTATCGGCGCGGTTTTTTCTAAAGGGATCGATGAACTTCACCTTCAGTGGTACAAACCGCAATGATGAACACCTGTTTCTTATTACGGATCCCGACATTATCAGCGAAGCCAGGATCGAGTTTAACGGACAGTACGCTTTCGGGCAGGAAGAGACGGTAGATTGATATGAAAAGCTGTCCTGATTGGATAACGCAATTTTACAACTGTGACGACAAAATCAACCTGCAATCGGTGCTAAGTGGGTTTTGTCAAGCTGATGACCAAGCTGTACTAGAACCCTTGCTTTTAGACGCATTTGAAGGGCAATGGCCTTGCATTCTGCCATCGAGCAAAGAGCGGCTATGGTTTTACGCACTGGCTCAGGACGAGCGAACACTGCTTGAACTTAAACGTGTGCTGGCTGCGTTTCTTGGCTCTGCAGACACCTATCCGGACCTACCCGTCATCACTAGGCCTACGGATCCGGCTGAGCAGATCTTGTTGGCACAGGCGCCAAGTGGGGTGATCAAGTTTTGCCTTTTGGAGCCGCGAGAAGAATATGCTAAGGCGCAACAACGCGTGGTTAGCTCCTTAGTGCTTATGCTTCAGTTGTTCAAAAGGCGACCGGAGTTGACGTCAACTGCTCGGCGACCGGTGGGACGGATCCTCCGCGACTTCTTTACTGCCTGTCATGCTAAAGATGGTGGGGTGGCGAAGGCACTGCTGGATGAGTTGCGAACTAACGGTAGCTTGTCGCAACGCAATCTGCTGTTCCTCGAGTTACAAGTATTGGCGGCGAGCCAAAAATGGTCTGAGATCCTGTACCACCATAAACTGCCAGATCTGATGGCAGGAAGAGTACCGCAGCGTCTGTACCGACTGTTACTGAGAGCCTTGGGTCACCTAATTCTCGATCAGATCCAGTCTGACGGTTTTTCTCCAGAGACCCTGCCGGATGCGCGTTTTCATTGCCAAGGATTGTGTCCGTTATTTCTATGCACCCCACCGCTAGAAAATCATGCGAGCTTTGCGGCTGATTGGAAGCTATGGGCAATGGGTTCAGCGGCATTAGGCTTCACTCCATGGGATCGTCTGCCAGATTTTGTCGAGGCGAGTTGGCAACGTTTGGCACAGGCATGGGCGGGTTGTGAACTTAGTGACAGTAAGTCGCTATCTGATACTCGAACTGCGGTCGTAGTCAGTGACGACACGTTGGTCCCGGCAACACTGCCGGTATTGGCTTTGAGCTTGGATAATGCGAAGCAATTATTGCAACGTACCTTAATGGCTGAGGCGCAAGAGCAAGCAGAGATCGTTGAAACTTTGCGTGGTATGCCTGGCGAGACGGAAAGTGCCTTGGCTGCGGAGCCACATTTAGTAGCTCTGTGGCAATCGCTAAAGGACCAGTATGATAGCAGCAGCTATGGTTGGTGTGATTGGTTAGCTGAACTTACCGCTGAGTCGCCCAATTTGGCACAACTGCGCCAAAAGGTATTGACCTTCAGCAGTCAATGGGCAGTAAAGAGTTTCAGTGACAGTGCGCTTCTAAATCTGCTGGAGAGTACACCATCGGACGATATCAGCAGTGTGCTTCGTGACTCGCTACCTTTGTTGATCGATTGGTTGGAACAGGCAAACGTCTACTGTCAGGGAGAGGTATGGAGTGCTTGGCTGGAACTCATGGCCCTCGACACTATTGTTTCAGATCAGGATGTGAGACTCGCTGGTTTGCTACTGGATAAGTTGCTGGCAGATAGCTTTGCTACTGAAACCTACATCTCTGCAATTCAATGCTTCGAAGCGATCTTCGAAAAAAGTTCTTCCGTGCGTGCTTATGGTTATTCGCTGGATATCATTGACCAACTCTTAGATACTTCTTGCCCCGATCATGTGCTGATAGAAAAACTTTGGCGACAAATCCTAATTACGGCCCTCAAAAGCTGGTCGAGACTTGAACCGGCCCAGCAGGCTCTTTCTCGCCTTCTTGCAGTCGAAATTCAAGGGCAAGAGGCTCTCGAACAATTTCCTCAGGAGGACAACGACTCAGCCTCAGACACACTGTTACCCGATCTGTTCGGTAAACGTCTAGTAATCTATTCGTTGACTGAAGGTGCGGCTCGGAGAGCGGCACAGGCAATTGGAGGGATGTTCTCCCAATTAACTATCGATCTGAATCATGACCATGTGGCCACCGCTTCGCTACAGAATTTAGCAGGGAAGGCTGATTACTTCATTTTTGCCTGGGGAAGCTCGAAACACCAAGCATTCAACGCCGTCACAAAGATCCGACGTGACTTGATCTACCCTCAGGGCAAGGGCTCATCGAGCATTGTAAATGCTTTTCTAGAAGCAATTAGCTAAGCGCTGGGGTTAATAATCATCATGCTTCATCTGGTTTCTTTTGACGTGATGGTCTTTGGGACACTTCTCTTGCCAGCTACTTGGTTAGTTCAAACTTATTGCGGTAAACATCCCGAAGAGAATCGGTGAGCAGGAAGGTGTCCCCCGGTAGGCTTTGAAGTGAGTTCCACTTACGCACGATAGGTTAGCCCTCGCTATCTATGCCAAGCTTCCAAACTCTCGCTTCCGGGGGCAAGCACTCTTAACCACTTTAAGTTCATGTTTGAAATACTTGATGGTGGTGACCAATTGCTCGCGGATCACTTAATCCCTGTTATTAAATACACAGCTCTAGCAAGGTATCCATCAGACTCATCGTTGCAATGGCGCCCATAACGTGGAACAAACGAGAGTATTTCAGAGCCTTTGGTGTTAGACATCTCTTTGACTGTTTTCCAGACGTTTCCCAGCGTCCAGACAATAAGTTCCTCTTCTCCTTCACTGGTGTCGGGAGCGTGAAATAGGCTTACGTACTTATCTAGAGGACATCTTCGCTTTAACTTCTTTGGACAGATTCCAGGATTTAGAAAATTCTTCCTCAGGGAACTGTTTCACCAAGTAAGTGAGTGTCTCTTCACAAAGGTGCGTTTCACGTACATTTTCATAATGGCGTTGCCACTCAGCATCTTCACTATTGGGTTGTAGTGAACCACTAGCGATCTTTGAGAAAAAGTCTCGGTAGCTGGCTTCAGTTGCATACTCGCAGACCGACAGAATTCGCTCTAAAAAGCCCTCTGTTTCATCAATTTCGAATTTCATTTCAACCACCTACTCGCTAGTCGTCTTCTGATATATTTTTGAGACAAGACTAGCATGGGAGGCTAGATGAACACACTACGAAAGCTATACATTGTGGTATTGAATCGGATTTTGATTTTGGCTTATACAGAGGACGCGCTGTTTCTCTGATTCCGATTTATAGTATTCGTCATTCAGTTTTACTCATTTTAAGATAGTAACTGTAAGAGGCTCTGATCATGTTATGTATCTCGATAAAATTGAATGCGATTTAGCTAGTTGCTGAGGCATCGAGCCACATGTTCATTTTCGAAGATACACTCGCCTTCCAACCCGCTTTCTGGCGCATCGTTGACGAAGCCCCTTTTTATGATCTGAAGGGGCCAACCCTAGCGCTGGAATCCGGTCGCGTTTTATATGCATGTAATTATGATCTGAGCAATATCCCGCCTGATTGCCAGCAACTATTGTCTCAAAAGGGGATACAAGTTAGTCCCGCAGAGGTTGATTTGTACATGTCCCTATACGGAGAAGTATGGGTGCCGATGGAAATCGTTCACGACATCTTAGCGAGGCTTCGATTCGGCGGAATAGAAGCTGATACAGAACATCGACCTCAGGCAGCCATTGGAAAGCTCGTCAGCGAAGCACCTGCATGGGCAAGGCTTGCCGGCTCGAACGAGCAGGTTATCGTTGTAAAATCGGCATCGGACGGTCAATGGCTTGTTGCCAGAGCGGATTTTCCTGAGCACCGATTTCAGAGATTGTTTTGTGTTTCCAAGAGTATTGTTCTCTATGACCATTCCATGGAATAGCAAAAAGTTTGCGTTCTCAGTGGCGCTGGCAATTAGACTAAGGAAGTTTGTCGCAAACCCCAAAGAAGCAACATATCCCTAAAAAAGCCTAAATTTTCCGGTATTCATAAGTTGCTTTTGGTCTTTTAGGCAACAACAGCGACTCCTGTATCCTGTTAGTCGTCATGTGACCAGTTGACATCATTCAGGTTATCCAACCACGTGTTCAGATCGCTGGAACGCCAGGCTACTCGGCGACCGGGCAGTTGTACTGGTGCTGGAAAATTACCTGCTTTTATCCAGCGGCGGAGAGTGGATCTGCTGATCGACATTAGTTTACGCACTTCGGCCTCGGTAAGCAGGAAGTTTGACGAGAGCAAAGCCTGAGAGTTGATGTCTTCAGCTCGTTCGTTTTTGGTAGGCATAGTGTGTCCCTTTTGCGAATATCGCTATGCCTTGCCGTTTATTTACTGCTATTCACTAATTTCTTTTGGTGTTATCTCATTTAGATTGCATCGCTTCTTCCATGATTGAAACGATACTTAGATTCCCAATACTGCAGGAGTCAATGTGATCGCTCCACCATTGCAGCATTTCTCTGCGTTGCTCCAGGTAAAGCGCCCGGTTGTAGGCTCGCCTGGATGAGTTTTGCTCATGATGGGCAAGTTGCATCTCTATCCAATCACTCTGAAATCGGTCTTGTTCGTTTAATGTGGTAGAAGCAAGTGAACGCAAACCATGAGACACCAGTTTGCCTTGGTAACCCATCCTCTTCAGTGCCATATTCGCTGCCTGCTTGTGAATATGTGAACGAGGGTTTCTGTCTCCCGGAAAAATGAATTCACGGTGCCCGCTTATAGGATGCATGGCTTCCAGTAGCTGCAGTGCTTGGGTACTCAGCGGAACGATATGCTCACGTTTCATCTTCATCTCTTCGGCAGGTATCACCCAGATTTTGTTTTTCAAATCTATGTGTTGCCACCTGGCACATGCCGCCTCTCCGGGACGGGTCATAGTATGCAGTTGCCACTCGATAACTGCTCGTGTGGTGAGTTTTATCTGTGCGCGAGCTAATCTTCGCATGAGTGTAGGTAGCTGCTTGGGCGTTATCGATGGAAACTGGGTTTCAACTGGCGCGCTAAACGCCGAGTGCAATTCCCTAAGTGGATGATCTGAAACGTAACCGCGATTGATGGCGTATAACATGATGGAGCCAATACGCTGACAAATCCGGCGTAGTGTTTCCAATGTTCCGCGCCGTTCAAGGGAGTCCAGCGCATTGATGACGTCCTGACGATTCATTTGGTGGATGGGTGTTTGACCAAAGAAGGGGAATGCGTTGCGCTCTAGTGAGCGCATAACGTCATCCGCATAGTCAGGGCTCCAGTTGCGCGACTCTTTTTCATGCCATTGTCGTGCAACCCGCTCGAACGTAAGGCGACTTTTTTCCTCGTCTCCTTGTTGTTGGCGCTTCAGATAGATTTTGGGATCTTCACCGTCAGCAATGATCTGACGTATTGCATGTGACTTCTCTCGTGCCTTATTAAGAGATATATCAGGATACTTCCCGAGGGTGAGCTGGTTTCGCTTCTTATTGGTAGGCGATGTGTATTCAAAAAGCCAAATCTTTGAGCCGCTCGGTTGCTTGCTCTTGTTTCCTTTAGCCGCTCGAATTTTTAGCTTAAGCCCGCGACCGTCATAAAGGGAATAGTCCTTGGCTAGGAATTTTGCATTGGCGACCTGCTTGTCTGTTAATGGTCTAATTATTTTTGGCATCTTACCAACCCCCTTGAGGCGTTAACCGGTAAGTACCTGTGTTGTTGTAATTGCTAAAAGCAAAAAAATCGTAACTTGCTGTATTCGATGATGTTATCGCGTTTTTGCAGCACACGAATTTCGATATCTGCTCGTGTGCTGCAACCTGTGCTGCAAAAAACGTGGAATATATTGCTACTTTGTGGAACCTTCTGACACAAAAAAACGCCACAACCAATTGATTTAAAAGTGGTTGTGGCGTCTTGTGGTTCGTAATGAACCTAGTGTGTGGTGGAGCCGGGGGGATTTGAACCCCCGTCCGAAAATATTACGCCGTCGGTACTACATGCTTAGCCAGCTCATTTGTTAACCTGAGAGACGCCGAGTGGCAGGCTTCTTACAGGCGTGCCTGATTAGTTTTAACGCTTTGCCCCCAGGCCGGGACTCCACGCGATCCTGTGTGGGGTGACCTTCCGAATCCAAAGTCCACAGGAGAACTAAGGGGGAAGGGCGCTATGCAGGTTATTAAGCTGCTAGTGCGTAGTTTTCGTCGTTTGCGACTATTTTTTTGCGGCTTTTTACGTGGCCAACCGCCCCACGGCATGCACCTAAGGTTTCACAATTCCCGTCGAATCCTGAATCGGCCCCAGATGTTAGCGGCAAGTCTATCATCGGTTAGTGGTGCGAGTCATCAGGCTTCAAGAAAAATTGACCTGAGACTAGGTAGAAAATGGGCTTTCGTTTAGAATATGAGCGAAATCTTAGGGGCAATTTAGCGCGTTTTTTGCCCAGCTTTTAAAGTTTCTTTTCTCTTCAATTAGTTAGCTTAACGCGTCGTGTCAATACAGGGAGTAGGTAGTGGCGTTGCATTCGGGCGGTGATCTTTCTTTCCGCATTTTTATCAAGACCCTTCTGGTCTCTGCTGCCTTGGCGTTTGTGATCTGGTCAACTTACGTTTGGGAGTTGTCCAGCGCAAGCTATCAGAACAAACTTACTGCTGCTCGTAATCTGGTGGCCTCATCAGAAGTGGCTGACATACCCCAATCAGACAATATTGTGCTGGCATTCGATACGGCATCTGGCCGGGTATCTGCTCAAGACTATCTGCGACTGCAAAGTGCCGATGGATGGAAGGAGTGGGTTAGTCTGGCGGCAGAGCAGCTCGACTTTATTCCGTTTGATGGCATTTATTGGGCAAAGGAAACTGTTTTCTACTCGTTGCTGGATAGCCCTGCCGGCGGCGCATTTACCGCCAGTGTCGATTCTTTGTTAAGCGAAGCACTGCCTAAAAGTCATGTGGTGGCGTCTCACTTGCTGGCCATGGTGGTGGTCCTGCCGTTTCTGATCACCTTTGCCATGTATCGCCAGCGCAGCAAGTTAAGCCGTCAGGCACGGAGATTAGCTTCTTTGGCCGCGAAACAGGCCGGATTGAGCAGTCACTATAGGCTGAATAACGACAACGCAGCTGTAATCGAGGAATCGATTCAGCGCCTATCAAAGAAGCTTAATGAACAAAAAGAAGCGGTAAGTGCGGCTCATTTTGCAGATAAGCTTACCGGTCTGGCTAACCGTCAGCAGTTCCAATTGGCATTGGAGAAAGCGATAGAAGAGGCGGAAGAGGGCAAACAAAAGCTGGCATTGCTGTTTGTCGACCTCGATGGTTTTAAACAGGTTAACGATACTTTTGGCCATAGTGTGGGTGATGGGTTATTGGTCGAAGTCGCTAAGCGGTTAAATGCGGCTACCCGTCATTCGGATGTGATTGCCCTTACCGCGGGGGGGCCAACAACGGTTAAGAAAACCTTGGCCCGTTTGGGTGGCGATGAGTTCACATTGATTCTCAGCAATATCAACGCGGCGGAAGAGGCGGAGCATGTTTCAGAGCGTATTATCGAGTTGCTAGAGAAGGAGTTTCGTTTTGGTGAACAACGGGTAAACATCAGTGCCAGCATTGGTATAGCTGTGTATCCTCAGGATGGTCAGTCGCCAGAGAACCTGCTGCAGATGGCTGATGTAGCCATGTATAAAGCTAAGAGTGACGGTAAGGGCACGTACCGGGTTTATCTGCCAGAGATGGGGAAAGAGGTTCGACGCCAGCACTATCTGTCCAATGAAATACGCCGTGCGGTGAATGACGGTGAGTTTTCCCTCGATTTCCAGCCTGTCATTGATATCAACAGTGATGAAGTGGCTTATTTCGAAGCCTTGCTCAGGTGGCACCACCCCATGGATGGTTCCATCTCTCCTGCCGAATTTATCCCGATTGCTGAAGAAACCCGTCAGATCCTGCCGTTAGGCGACTTCGTATTGCGCGAAGCAATGCGACAGATGGAGAGTTGGAATCGGGTTGGTTTGCGTAAGGCTAGGGTCTCTATCAACGTATCTAATGTGCAGCTCAAACAACTGCCACTGAAAGATTGGGTTGAAAAGGCACTGAAAGAGACCAAGCTGCCGCCACGCTGCCTGATGCTGGAGATCACTGAATCATATCTGATGGAAGCCAGTGATGAGATTATCCAGCAGATTGAAGGCTTACGTGAGCTGGGTGTGAAGATCGCTATTGATGACTTTGGTACAGGGTATTCATCACTGAGTTCGCTGGCATCTCTGCCGATCGATGTACTTAAAATCGATCGCAGCTTTGTTAACCAAGCGGCCACATGTAAGAAGTACCGGCGGATCCTTGCGTCAATTATGGTGTTAGCAAAACAGCTGGAGCTGGTGGTTGTTGCTGAGGGTGTAGAAACGCCGGAAGAGCTGGCGCTGCTGAAAAAGTTGAACTGCCAATATATCCAGGGGTATTTGCTTAGCCGCCCGCAAACAGCGCAGAAGTTGAATAAACAGTTAGTGGATAAAGCGCTGGGGCAACTGGCTGCGGCAGGTTCAGGCGTCATGCTTTAGCAAGACGCCTTTTGAGATTAGCGTGCGTGTTTCATCACTCGCTCTTTCTGGCGGGACCAATCTTTATCTTTAATGTCAGCGCGTTTGTCGTGCTGCTTCTTACCTTTACCCACACCGATTTCAAGCTTAACCCAGGCTTTTTTCCAATAAAGCGTCAGTGGAAGCAGGGTGTAGCCTTCGCGATTAACTCGGCCATACAGGCGGTCAAGCTCTCTGCGATTCAGCAGCAGCTTGCGCGAACGGGTTGGGTCCGCAACAACGTGGGTTGAAGCCGCATGAAGAGGTGTAAACGTAGCGCCAAATAGAAAAGCTTCGCCATCTTTCAAAAAGATGTACGCTTCTGCGATGTTCGCTTTGCCTTCTCTGAGGCTTTTCACTTCCCATCCCTGCAGAGAAACGCCGGCTTCGATCTTATCTTCAATGAAGTAATCGTGACGGGCGCGTTTGTTCTGCGCGATGGTATTGCTGGATTGTTTTGGTTTTTTCTTTGCCATAGGGTCGCCATTATACGAATTCCTTTGCCGCTGTATATGACACGACGCGTGAATAACACCCTATCCGCAAATTTGGTATTATCGGCAGGTTGTTAGAGAAGAGTTTATTTATGCCGCAAATCCAACGTTCCGCTCTGGTTAGCTACAGTGCCAGTCAGATGTATTTACTTGTGAATGATGTAGAAGCTTACGCTCATTTTCTACCTGGGTGCGGTGGTGCCAAGGTGCATCAGGCGACTGATAAAGAAATGCTGGCTTCGGTACAGATAGTGAAAGCGGGTATCAATAAGTGGTTTACCACACGCAACCAACTGAGTGATGGCCAACGTATTGAGATGCAGCTGGTTGAGGGGCCGTTTCGGAGTTTGATAGGAAACTGGCATTTTACTGAACTGGACGAAGCGGCGTGCAAAATCAGTTTATCGCTGGAATTTGAATTTTCTGGCAAGCTGGTAGAACTGGCATTTGGCAAAGTGTTCAATCAGGTGGCATCAAATATGGTTGATGCATTTGTTGCCCGTGCCAAGGAGGTATACGGTGTCTGACTCCATCTCTATCGAAGTTGCTTATGCCTTGCCAGACCGACAGTCTCTAGTCGAGGTTGATGTACCTGCCAACGCAACGGTTGAGCAGGGCATTGTTGCATCGGGGATTATTGCCAGCTATCCCGAGATTGATCTGGCTAAGAACAAGGTCGGGATCTGGAATAAAGCGGCCAAGCTGAATGACGTGTTGAGTCAGGGCGACCGCATTGAGATCTACCGCCCTTTAATTGCTGACCCCAAAGAAGTACGTAAGCAGCGAGCGGAGCGCGCTAAGAAAGAGGGGCGTGCGGATAAAACCACTGGCGGCAGACCGCATCCGAATCGCAGACAAAAAAAAGAGGCGGAATAATTTCCGCCTCTCTCTTTAAAATCTATACTCAGCTAGCTACCTATCGGGGTTGAAAACTCAGGGCTTAGCTCGTAATCACCTTCCACCGATGCCAATTTCTCCTGGTCATCAAATTTGGCAATCAGGCGTTTGTTGTATTCTGCGCCTTTACCTGTTTTCAGGCGGTAGACGTAGTACCAGGTTGTATCCCGAAATGAATTTTTCACCATGGGCGTGCCCAGAACGAACTTGACCTGCTCTTTGGTCATGCCGACGCGAAGCTTTTCCACCTGCTGTTCGTCAATGTAGTTGCCCTGGGGGATATCAACCTTATAAACCAAGTCGCTAAACCAGGCACAGCCCGACAACGGAAGCAAAACCAGGGCTATGAACAGGTGTTTCAATCGCATGAACTTCTATCTCTCTAATCTGACTGCACGGCATAATAACCAAGCTGCAGGCTTAGGGAAAGAGCGCAGCCGTTAAGCTGTGAGCAATAACTCCTGTGCATTGGCACGGGTTCGGTCCGTAATGACGTCTCCACCGAGCATACGGGCTAGCTCGTCAATGCGCTGCTCTTTGCCCAACCAGTGGATGTTAGTATCGGTAGAAGTATCGTCACTGTGTTTCGCTACATTAAGCTGTTGGTGACCACAGGCGGCAACCTGTGGCAAGTGAGTCACACACATCACCTGACAGGTTTCGCCTAATTTGCGCAGTAGTTTACCGACAATGGCTGCGGTTTGGCCGCTGATACCCACATCGACTTCGTCAAAAATCAGTGTTGGGGTAGAGAGCTTGTTAGAGGTGAGTACCTGCAGTGCCAGACTGATACGGGAAAGCTCACCGCCTGAGGCAACTTTGCCGAGGGGCTGAACAGGCTGCCCTGGGTTGGTTGTTACCATAAACTGCACATCATCAAGGCCATAAGCAGACGCTTTTTCCTCTTCGAGTGGTACACAAAGGATCTTAAATTCGCCTTTGGGCATGTTCAGTTCACGGATCGCGTCTGTCACTTTCGCCGATAGCGTTTTTGCTGACTTCTCTCTGAGCTTACTCAGTGCCAGAGTTTCATCTTTGTATGCTTGCCATGCCTGTTGGTGAGACTGCTCCATGGCGGCTAGCTGATCATCTGTGCCAGCAAGATTTGCTAGCTCTTCTGCTAACTGCTGATGGTGCTCGTGGAGTTGCTGCGGTGTGACTTGGTGCTTGCGCGCCAGTTGCAACGCGGTCGACAGGCGTTGGTCCAGGTGCTGCAGCTGCGACGGGTCCAGCTCGATGCTTTCGCTGTAGTGGTTGAGTTCATTGCTTGCCTCCGTTAGTTGGATTTCTGCTTCGGTCAACATATCGAAAATGGGTTTGAGCTTTTGATCGGCTTCGGTCAGATCGCCAATGGTAGAAATAGCTTGCCTGACTAGCTGGCAGGCGTTGACTTGCTCGTCCTGACTTAACAGGTGAGACGCTGCCATGGCGCCATCAAGCAGGCTCTGGCCATTAAAAAGTCGTTTGTGCTCCTGCTCAACCTGCTCGTATTCGCCCTCAGCCAATGCAAATTGGTCCAACTCTTCTACCTGGTACTGAAGCAATTGGCGACGCGCCTCTCTCTGTTCCTGAGTCTGCTTTAACAGAGCGATCTCTTTACCCAACTGTTTCCATTGCTTGAATGCATTTGATACCGCAGTGAGTTTTGCCTGGTGGTTACCGAATCTGTCCAGCAGTTTTCGTTGGTGGTCGGCTTTAAGAAGTGTTTGATGTGCATGTTGACCGTGAATGCTTACCAGCAGGGGGGCAAGCTGTTTCAGCTGTTGCAGGGGTACTGGCTGACCGTTGATATAGCTGCGGGAGCGTCCTTCGGCGCTGATTACGCGGCGGATAATGCATTCATCTTCGTCACTGTCGAGGTCGTGGGCCGCTAACCATTTGTACACTTCTTTATGTTGGTTAAGAGTGAAGCGCGCAGAGATCTCACTTTTGCTGGCGCCTGGGCGAACCAGCGAGGCGTCTGCACGATCGCCAAGACACAATCCCAACGCATCAATCGCAATAGATTTACCTGCACCGGTTTCACCCGTGATGGTGGTCATGCCGGGGCTGAGTTCTATATCTGTCTGGCTGACAATAGCGAAGTTGTGAATGGTTAGTTGCTGTAGCATGGTCGCGCCTCAAAAATATGTATGCACATACAGTATATGTGTATGTATACAGTATTTTGAGCGAGGCGCAACTTTTTTGTACGGAATTTGACCCTTTATTGGCTAAAAAAGACGCCGACTCCAGCCCAGCTTAGAGCGCAGCACTTCGTAATAGTTGTAGCAGCGAGGGTGCAGCAATGTCAGGGGCGATGGGTGCTTTCTCAGTTTGATTTCATCTCCCGGCATCACTGACAGTGTCACATGGCCATCACAACTCACCTGAAGATTGTCTTCGTTGCCGTCAGAAACGCGCAGGGTGATGGTATGGTCGCCATCGACCACGATGGGCCTTGCTGACAGCGTATGCGGAAACATCGGGGTCAATACCAATGCATCCAGTGAAGGCATCATGATCGGGCCGCCGCCGGAGAGCGAGTAAGCGGTTGAACCTGTGGGTGTAGAGATGATCAGGCCATCTGAGCGCTGTTGAAAAACAAAGTCATCATCAATCAGTACTTCAAAATCGATCATATGGGCGATTTTGCCTGGGTGAAGTACCGCTTCGTTCACTGCTGTATTGCTGCTCTTTAATCGGCCATGACGATAGACTTCGGCTTCTAATAAGAAACGTTTCTCTAACTGATATTCACCGGCCAGGATTTCTGTGAGTGGTGCTTCAAATTCGTCTGGGCTTAAATCTGTCAAAAAACCCAGGTTGCCGCGGTTCACACCAACCACACCAACATCGAACCGGGACAGCACACGTGCCGCGCCCAGCATATTGCCGTCACCGCCCACAACAATGGCCAGATCAGCGCGCTCGCCAATCTGCACCAAATCAACCGGAGATACCCCTTCAAGTGCCAGCTCGCTGGCAACACGCTCTTCGACGAGCACGTCCAATCCCTTCTGGGTGAGGTATTGGTAAAGTTGAAGCAGTGTCTGGTTAGCACCCTCGTGGTGAGGTTTGCCAATTAATCCAATCGTTTGAAACGTCTTTTTCATTGGAAAATCTTCTGATGAAGTCTGCCTCAGTATACTGTCGGCGGCATTGGCGGCAAGTATTGCCTTGAAACAGTAAGATCAATCCCCATAATAGTCACCAGCTTAGGCCTCTGGGCTTTATTGGAGAATATATGAGTGACAAGAACACCCCGCCTGAAGCTGAGGTGGTAGAAC
This sequence comes from Corallincola platygyrae, assembly GCF_039544265.1. Lineage (NCBI taxonomy): Bacteria > Pseudomonadati > Pseudomonadota > Gammaproteobacteria > Alteromonadales > Psychromonadaceae > Corallincola > Corallincola platygyrae. The sequence continues at coordinate 264,866 of NZ_BAABLI010000004.1, forward strand.
AGGTTGCTGAAGAGCAAACAGTAGAAAGCACTGAAGGTGCACCAGTAGAAACTGCAGAGGAGCGCATCGCAGCGCTGGAGGCGGAGCTTGCCGCAGCCAATGCCAAGGTCGATGATCAAAAAGACTCTGTTTTGCGTGCAATGGCGGAAGCTGATAACGCCCGTCGTCGTGCCGCACAAGAGACCGACAAGGCTCGTAAGTTTGCGCTGGAAAAATTTGCCGGCGATCTGCTGGAGGTTATCGATAATCTGGAGCGCGCCCTACAGGCGGCTGATCGCGAGAACGAAGAGCTCAAGCCTTTGATTGAGGGTATCGAGCTGACGCAGAAAGGATTTGCTGGCGTGGTAGAAAAACACGGCATGCAGGTAATTGATCCACTGGGTGAGCCTCTGGATCCAAATAAGCATCAGGCTATGGGCATGCAGCCGAGTGCTGAGTATGCACCTAACCATGTGATGATGGTGATGCAGAAAGGCTATGAGTTGAATGGTCGTTTGTTGCGTCCTGCCATGGTAATGGTTGCCCAAGCACCTCAAGGTGTAGATACGCAGGTGTAAATAGCACGCGAGTGTTGTCTGATACATTGATTTATAAAAGCCGCCTAGTGCGGCTTTTTTATGTTCAGGACGAACGGTATGTCGCGAGCGCATGGACGCGCAGGAGCGACGATGTTCAGGATCAACGGTCGAAAACTGCTCCATGCGTTTTCGACATTTCCGCCATCCATGGCGGTCGTATGTCGCGAGCGCATGGTACCCAAAACACTGCGTAGGGCATGCTAACGCGCAGGAGCGACGATGTTCAGAACGAACAGTCGAAAACTACCTGTGCGTTTTTATAATTCTCCAGTCGATGGTCGCGATATGCTGTGTGTCAGAGGAGACGGTGTCTAATCGTCATCATCGGTTATATCTGGTGTAACTGCATCGGCTACATCGACCGCGCCACCAACCACTGTTGTCGTTACCCCCACTGCTGTACCCACTACAGCGGCAGCAACGCAGCCTGAGAGCTGAGACAACATTAGAATTACCAATACCAACCTAACGGCTTTGTACTGCATTGTATTTTCCCCATCCGAAATTGCGGTCAGCATAGAGGTTTCTGATTTTGTTGTCTCTACGAGGATTGTTTTGCCTTTTGAGAAGCCAGCTCTCTGGTTTTAAAGCTTAGCGATTGAAGACCGTAAGCCTGAAGACGGCGTTCTTGGGCATTCGTTACCAGTAATGGCAGTGAATGTTGCAGTTGAAATATCCCGGTTCGAAATATTTTGAAAAAAAATTTCACCCTGCGCTTGAAAAGGGTTTTTGCGACCCCACCTTTGTTAGCAATGAAAAGTACCGGTTTTGTTGGAGAACGTACAAATGGGTAAAATTATCGGTATCGACTTGGGCACAACTAACTCTTGTGTATCAGTCTTGGACGGCGAAGCACCTCGCGTTATTGAAAACGCTGAAGGCGATCGCACAACACCTTCTGTTATCGCATATACCGGTGACGAAATTCTGGTTGGTCAGCCTGCAAAGCGTCAGTCTGTCACTAACCCTCAGAACACGCTGTTTGCTATCAAGCGTTTGATCGGTCGTCGTTTTGAAGATGACGAAGTACAGCGCGATGTAAGCATCATGCCTTACAAGATCGTTAAAGCAGACAACGGTGACGCATGGGTTGAAGCGCATGGTGAGAAAATGGCTGCGCCTCAGGTTTCTGCTGAAATCCTGAAGAAGATGAAGAAAACTGCTGAAGACTACTTAGGTGAAGCAGTGACTGAAGCCGTTATCACAGTACCAGCCTACTTCAACGACTCACAGCGTCAGGCAACCAAAGATGCCGGCCGTATCGCGGGTCTGGAAGTTAAGCGTATCATTAACGAGCCGACTGCGGCGGCGTTGGCATACGGTATGGACAAGAAGCAGGGTGATAACATCATCGCTGTTTACGACCTGGGTGGTGGTACTTTCGATATCTCAATCATCGAGATTGACGAAGTAGAAGGCGAGCACACGTTTGAAGTACTGGCGACCAATGGTGATACACACCTGGGTGGTGAAGACTTCGATAACCGTCTGATCAACTACCTGGTTGAAGAGTTCAAGAAAGAGCAAGGTTTCGATCTGCGTCAGGATCCTCTGGCTATGCAGCGCCTGAAAGAATCTGCAGAGAAAGCCAAGATTGAGCTGTCTTCTGCTCAGCAGACGGAAGTTAACCTGCCGTACATTACTGCTGATGCCACTGGTCCTAAGCACCTGAACATCAAAGTAACACGCGCTAAGCTTGAGTCTCTGGTTGAAGACATGATCCAGCGTACACTTGAGCCGCTGAAGATTGCTCTGAAAGATTCAGATCTGTCTGTTGGCGATGTGAACGATGTGATTCTGGTTGGTGGTCAAACACGTATGCCTGCGGTACAGAAGGCTGTGACTGACTTCTTCGGTAAAGAGCCACGTAAAGACGTGAACCCTGATGAAGCGGTTGCTGTAGGTGCGGCTATCCAGGGGGGTGTACTGGGCGGTGATGTGAAAGACATCCTGCTGTTGGACGTAACGCCTCTGTCTCTGGGGATTGAAACCATGGGCGGCGTGATGACTCCTCTGATTGAGAAGAACACCACGGTTCCAACTAAGAAGTCACAGACTTTCTCTACGGCTGAAGACAACCAGTCTGCGGTTACCGTACACGTGCTGCAGGGTGAGCGTAAGCAGGCGAGCCTGAACAAGTCTCTGGGTCAGTTCAACCTGGAAGGTATCCGCCCAGCGATGCGCGGCACACCTCAGATTGAAGTTTCTTTCGACGTTGATGCGGACGGTATCCTGCACGTATCTGCGAAAGATAAAGACACAGGCAAAGAGCAGAAGATCACCATTAAGGCATCTTCAGGTCTGTCGGACGACGAAGTCGAACGTATGGTTCAGGATGCAGAAGCTAACGCTGAAGCAGACAAGAAGTTCGAAGAGCTGGTAGGCGCACGTAACCAAGCGGATGCTTTGGTTCACGCGACTCGCAAGCAGATTGAAGAGCTGGGCGAAGAGCTGCCAGCAGATGAGAAGACTAAGATTGAAGCGGCATTGACCGAGCTGGAAGCAGCGATTAAGGGCGATGACAAAGAAGCAATCGAAGCCAAGTCTCAGGCGCTGATGGAAGCTTCCAGCAAATTGATGGAGCTGGCTCAGGCCAAAGCACAAGCTGAAGCGCAGAGTGCTGAAGGCGGTGCTGAAAGCTCAGCAGCGAAAGACGACGATGTTGTTGACGCTGAGTTTGAAGAAGTAAAAGACGACGACAAGAAGTAAATCGCCCTTACAATAAGGTCATTACTTTGAGTAAACACGGGCGCTGGGAGACCAACGCCCGTGTTTGTCTGTCGAAAGCCAGAAATTAAAGCGGTTCAGGTATGTCTAAACGCGATTATTACGAAGTGTTAGGTGTCGGTAAAGACGCCACAGAACGCGAAATCAAAAAGGCGTATAAGCGCCTGGCGATGAAGTTTCACCCGGACAGAAATGAGGGTGATAAAGAAGCTGAAGCCAAGTTTAAAGAAGTTAACGAAGCAGCCGAGATCCTGACTGACAAAGAAAAACGTCAGGCATACGATCAGTTCGGTCACGCGGGTGTCGATCCTAACCGTGGTGGTGGTCCTGGTGCGGGCGCAGACTTCTCTGACATCTTTGGTGATGTGTTCGGTGATATCTTCGGTGGTGGTCGTCGCGGCGGTGGTCGTCAGGCGCAACGTGGTGCAGACCTTCGTTACACCATGGAATTGACGCTGGAAGAAGCGGTTAAGGGTATCGCTCGTGAGATCGAGGTGCCAACCTGGGCTACCTGTGAAACCTGTGACGGCTCAGGAGCCAAGCCGGGGACATCTCCTAAGACCTGTGGTACCTGTCATGGCTCTGGCCAGGTCCAGATGCGTCAGGGCTTTTTCGCCGTCCAGCAAACCTGCCCAACCTGTCGCGGTCGTGGTCAGGTAATTGATGATCCTTGTAATACCTGTCATGGCGACGGCCGCGTCCAGAAGACCAAAACTCTGTCGGTTAAAATCCCTGCGGGTGTTGATACCGGTGACCGTATTCGTCTATCTGGTGAGGGTGAAGCCGGTGAATTTGGTGCACCAGCGGGTGATCTGTATGTGCAGATGCACGTCAAAGATCATGAGTTCTTTGTCCGTGATGGTAACAACCTCTATTGCGAAGTACCCGTGAGCTTCGCGCAGGCTGCGTTGGGTGGTGAAATCGAAGTGCCAACCCTAGATGGCCGTGTTGTACTTAAGATCCCTGCTGAAACACAAACCGGGCGTATGTTCCGCATGCGTGGTAAGGGCGTTAAGTCTGTGCGCAGTAATTCTGTGGGCGACTTAATGTGTAAAGCGGTAGTGGAAACCCCAGTTAAGTTGACTGCCAAACAGAAAGAGCTGTTGCAAGAATTGGACGAGAGCTTCAAAGGCTCTACCAAGCACAAGCCGAAAGAAACAGGCTTCTTTGAAGGCGTGAAACGTTTCTTCGATGACTTAACCTCGTAAATTATTGTTTACAAATTGAGCAGGAAAAGCCGCGGATTGTCGCGGCTTTTGTTTTTGTGGACACCTTGCAAGATCTGAGTTCACGGCGCATGCTGAATCCTTCACTAACGAGTTTGTTGTCAAATGCAGAATATTTACGTTGTCACTAAGTCTCAGGATATTTCGCTACACCTCTGTGTGTGGGCGAAACGCGCCCCTGCGGCCAGGGATAGACAACGACGTTAGTATCCGCATTCGTTGTTTAACAGAGGCCGCAGCTAACACTGCGGCCTTTTTTTATGTTCAGGAAGTACGGTATGACGCGTGTGCATGGATGCACAGGAGCGTCGATACCCAAAACGCTTCGCGGGGCGCGCTGTGTTCAGGACGAACGGTCGAAAAATGCTCCATGCATTTTCGACATTTCCGCCATCCATGGCGGTCGTATGCCTAGCGCGGGCACATGGTACCCAAAACACTTCGTGGGGCATGCTAATGTGCAGGAGCGGCGATAGTGCAAAACACTTCGTGGGGCATGCTAATGTGCAGGAGCGGCGATAGTGCAAAACGCTTCGTGTGACACGAAACGTTTTGCACGAAAAATGGCATTTATGCCCAACGAGTTTTCAGGTTTCAGTTTCAGCCGTGCGCATTGGTTTTCAGGCGCGGTTTCGTCAGTAAAAGGGAGGGGAGCAATGTCAGTACAGGCCGCCTATTTAGGTATTGTTTTGTTGTGGGCTACAACGCCTCTGGCTATCAGTTGGAGTGGTGAGGATAGTGGTTTTCTTTTTGGTGTGACCGCGCGTCTGACATTGGCTGCTATCACAGCGCTTGTGGTGCAGCAGGTCATTAGATTTCGACTTCCCTGGACGGCTGCTGCGCGAAAGAGCTATCTGGCGGCAGGTATTGGTTGTTATGTCAGTATGCTGGCGAGCTATTGGGCCGCGCAGCTGATACCTTCTGGCTGGCTTTCAGTCATATTTGGTTTTACATCTATTTTTACCGGTGTTTTTGCGGCCCGTTTACTTGGAGAGAAAGCGTTTACTCCCGCCAAATTGGTAGGCACCGCTATGGGAATAGTCGGATTAATGGTGGTATTCGGAACTGCCGCAGATCTGGGCGAAGGCGCCATTTGGGGAATAGTTGTTCTATTGCTGGGGGTGGCAGCCTTTAGCCTGAGTACGGTGCTAATTAAACGCTTTGCCGGCAAAGGTGGTCAGGCTGTCTCTGGGATGGCGATTACCACCGGGGGCACCTGGGTCGCGGCCCTGTTGTTTTTGATGACTTGGTTTTTGAGCGGACAAAGCTGGCCTGAGCAGGTAAGTGAGCGAGCTATCTATTCGATTGCCTACCTTGGCATTATCTCGTCTGTATTTGGTTCGTTTGTGTATTTCTATGTGCTTGCCAGAATGGAAGCGACACAGGTGGCGCTGATTCCTCTGATTACGCCAGTGATGGCGTTGATGCTCGGAAATCTGGTCAACAACGAACCACTGTCGACAGAAGTTTGGATTGGCACAGGGCTAATATTAACTGGCTTCGCATGCTACCAATTTGGCGGGAAGATTTGGCGCAATCGCTATCGGTTTGTTACTGGTAAAGCGTCTTAGATAGCCAAGCGAATGGAGAGCAAAGCGGCGGCTTATGATAAGCAGCCGCTTCGCTATTTAACTACTTACTAACAAGCGTTTAAATCGCTAAACTTGGCGTCGAATTGAATTAAGCAGTAAGGACGACTGTTTTATGCCTTTGTCTCTCAAGAAGTCGGCCATATCACTTTGTGCCGTGGCAGTGATCTCAGCGTGCGCCAGCTCTCCTACAGGGCGTGACCAACTATTGTTGTTTTCTGATCAAGAGATGGCTTCTATGGGGGCACAATCATTCGAACAGATTAAACAGCAGGAAAAGATTTCCGGCGACAGCGTGTTAAATCGCTATGTTCAATGTGTCGCTCGTCATATCACGGCGCAGGTACCAAAGCAGTATCACCAGTCTGGCTGGGAAGTCGTCGTTTTTGATAGTAAGCAGGCTAATGCGTTTGCGTTGCCGGGCGGCAAGATAGGTGTTTATACCGGCTTGCTCGATATTGCAGAAAACCAGCACCAGTTAGCCTCTGTTATTGGCCACGAAGTAGGCCATGTGATGGCTGACCATAGCAATGAGCGCTTAACGCATAGTCAATTAACTGGGCTAACGGTAGCGGCGGCAGGGGTGGCGCTTAGTGCTGCTGATGCTGAAAATAAGGCACTTTGGATGGCGGCTCTGGGCTTGGGAGTTCAGGTCGGTGTGATGCTGCCTTACAGCCGCACACAGGAGTCAGAGTCTGATGTGATTGGGTTGGATCTGATGGCAAAGGCTGGGTTTGATCCGCAGGGTAGCGTAGACCTTTGGCGCAATATGGCGAAAGCCAGCAATGGCGCGCCGCCTGAGTTTTTCTCTACACACCCCTCACACAGTACCCGGATTGCCGACCTGCAGGCCAATATGTCCAGAGCGCAGGGCATCGCCGAACAGGCGCGCAAAAAAGGGCTTAAGCCAGACTGCAGAATTCAGTAGATCTGATGACCTTTTGAAATGGAAACAAAGGCGCTTAGGCGCCTTTGTTTTTTCTCAACTGGTGTTTAATAAATACCGCTGAGACGCCTGCAACAGCCAATACCATGACATAGTAACTATGCGCGATAACTTCCACAGGAGATATCAAAAAGATCGAACCCAGCAGCAACGCCTGGGCACCGTAAGGTAACAAGCCCTGGCAAACGCAGGCGAAAATATCGAGTAAACTGGCACTGCGTCGAGGAGTTACCTCGTGTTTTTCGGCCAGGTCTTTGGCTAGATCGCCACTGACGATAATCGAAACTGTGTTGTTGGCGGTACAGGTATTGGTGAGGGCTGCAATGCCAGCGATGCCCAGCTCTGCAGCGCGCTCGTTTGCCTCTTCACTGTGCTTGCGGCTGAACAGCGCGATCACTCGTTCAATTTGCAGTCCCATCCATGCCAAGCCTCCCTGGGCTTTTACCATGGCACCCAATCCACCTATCATGATGGAGAGAATGAAGATCTCCTGCATGCTGCCAAAGCCCGCATAAATGTCTTTGGTGTATTGGCTTAAGGTGTAATCTTCGACCTGCATCAAGCCAACCAAGCCCGCAAAAATCAGCCCGATGGGCAGCACTAAAAATACATTTAAGCCCAAAACTGCGAGAACCAAAATGGTCAAGTAGGGCAGTACTTTGAGCCATTCAATATCACCTGCTTCTGGCGCTGCCCCTTCTGTCTGCATAAAGAAAAACAGGATGACGACGGCCAACGCCGCGGGGGTCGCGATCGAAATGTTTTCTCTGAACTTATCTTTCATCTCACAGCCTTGGGTACGGGTGGCTGCAATGGTGGTATCTGAAATAATTGATAGGTTGTCGCCAAACATTGCACCACTTATTACTACGCCGGCCATCAGTGCTTTATCTATACCTGCCGCCTCGGCAATGCCCAAAGCGATGGGGGCGACGGCGCCAATGGTACCCATTGAGGTGCCCATTGCCGTGGCGATAAACGCACTTATGAGGAATAGCCCTGGCAAAATAAACCAGCTTGGAATGACTGTCAGGCCCAGGTTTACGGTGGCATCAACGCCGCCAGTTGCTTTAGCTACCGTGGCAAAAGCACCCGCCAGCAGGTAGATAAAACACATCGCCATGATGTTGCTGTGGCCAGCACCTTTGAGGAAGGTGTCGATGGCATCATTCATTCCCCTGTGATGCATCAGAATTGCCAATAGCAGTGCGGGTAGAACAGCAACCGGACTCGGTAGCTGGTAAAAAGCGTAATCAACATTCTGCGCTTGGTAATACAAGCCCGTACCAATAAAGGTGACAAGAAAGAGCAGAATAGGGAGCAGAGCTGAGGCGCGTGGTGTGATATCAGTGTCTGATTGCGTCATTTGTCAGAAAGATTGGGGTTAATGTTCGGCAAATGGTAGCATTACCGCTTTCAAACGATAAGGAAACTCTGATGTCTGACGCGACATATTCAACTCCTCAGACCAAAGCCAGCTACGGTGTTGGTCGCAACCTTGGTGAACAGCTGAAGCAGAACCCTTTTGAAGGCCTGAACATTGATGCCGTTGTTGATGGCATCCGCGCTGCATTTGCTGGTGAACCAAGTGTTATCTCCAACGAAGATATGGAAGCGGCATTCGGCGTTATCCAGGAGGAGATGAAGGCGCAAGCGGCGAAGCAGCACGAAGGCGCTATCGCTGAAGGTAAAGCGTTCCTGGAAGACAACGCCAAGCGTGACGAAGTGACAGTGACTGAATCTGGCCTTCAGTACGAAGTGCTTGAAGCGGGTGAGGGCGATAAGCCAACTGTTAGTAGCATGGTTCGTACTCACTACCACGGTACTCTGATCAACGGTGACGTATTTGATTCATCTTATCAGCGTGGCGAGCCAGCAGAGTTCCCAGTAGGTGGTGTGATCCGTGGTTGGACTGAAGCGTTGCAGATGATGCCTGTGGGCAGTAAATGGCGTCTGTACGTTCCTTACGACCTGGCATACGGAGAGCGTGGTGCCGGTGGTGCTATCGGTCCGTATCAAACATTGATCTTTGATGTCGAACTTATCGACATTGTTGGCTAATTGAGTCTTTTTTTAACTTTTGCAAGGGCGATCACAATCGCCCTTTATTGTTTCTGCTTCCCACTCTAAAACCCGCTACCGATCACAGTTGCCCCCTTACCTTTCTCTTTAGAATCGCTGCCGGAATATTAAGAAGTCCGTATTGAATATTCGATACGGTGCATTAATAAAAATGATTTCGTGACCACACGAAACGTTTAAACACAAAAGAGAAATCTTCAAAAACAAAGGAAAGGCTATGCAGTTTAAGAAGAATAAGCTGGCCATTTACATGATGCCGCTGCTTGCAGCGTCCATGGTGGTTGGTTGCTCTGACGACGATGATGATGAACTGGTGTGTACTGCACCGGATTACATCAATGAAACGGGTGACGCATGTATTACCCCTACGCCTGACTCCCCGGCGCCGAACCCTAACTTAGATATCGATCCTCCGGGTGAAACAATGGAAGCGGCTGCAAACCAGCTGGTTCTTAACTACGTTGACCCGAATGCTTCTCCTCAAGCGATGGAAATTGACCCAGATAGCCCATACGCTAACTGGTCTCTGCATTTGTGGAACAATGAAAACTGTTCCTCTTTGGCTGAAAGTCAGCTGAACTCTGAATGGGGCGACACCAGCGTAGTTCCAGACGGTGCAGACGGCTACGGTCCATACTGGCTGCTTGACCTTTCTCAGGAAACTGGCTGTATTAACTTCATCCTGCGTGGTGAAGACGGTAATACCAAAATCATCAATGCTGACATGATGGTTGACCTGGATACCTTCACTGATCGTGCAGTTTCTTTGGTTGGTAGCAGCACGGAAGTCTATGACACTCGTGAAGCGGCATTTAACACCAACCCTCCTGGCATCAATATGGACAACCGCAATGCCCATTGGGTAGATGCGGAAACCATCCTGTGGGGTGAAAGCGGTGCTTCAGCTGTTCTTTACGTTTCTCAGTCAGGTAACTTAGGTCTGAATGCTGACGGCACTCTGAACGGTGACTTTGAAGCATATCCTCTGACGGCGGGTGAACTGTCTGCTGAAACCGCAGCTAAGTTCCCTGTAATTGCAGATCGCAACGCTTACGCTCTGCCAGCGGATTTCGATGCTAAAGCAGCGCTGAAAGGCCAGCTGTATATTGCTACCATGTCTGAAGGTCTCTGGATCGAGAAGATGAGCAAGCTGCAAACTCCAGGCGCAATTGACGCACTGTTTGCTTCAGCTGAAGGTGGTGCGCAGGATCAAGACCTGGGTGCTATGGTTGGCGATGCAGGCACTGAGTTTGCTCTGTGGGCGCCAACAGCTCAAAGTGTAACGCTGCATCTGTTTGATGCTGCTAAAGCGGCGATGGGTGAGCCAGTTGCGTTGACCGAAGATGCTAATGGTATCTGGCGTGTAACCACTGACGCACCACACGGTACTTTCTACAAGTACGAAATTACCGTTTATCACTATCAGACTGATAGCGTTGAGACACTGATGGTAACTGACCCGTATTCTTTGGGCCTGTCTACTAACTCAATGTACTCTCAGGTTATTGACTTCACAGCAGCCGACGTATCGCCTGAAGGTTGGGCTGACCACACAGTACCTACTGCTGAAGTAAGCACTATCAGTGTATATGAATCTCACGTACGTGATTTCAGTGCACATGATGAGAGCACTTCAGAAGCGAACCGTGGTAAGTACCTGGCGTTCACTGAAACTGAATCTGCTCCTATGATGCATATCAAGGCACTGAAAGAAGCGGGTCTGACTCACTTCCACCTGTTGCCTGTATTTGACATCGCGACCGTTGAAGAAGATGAAGCGATGCGCGTAGATATCAACGACACCGTTGGTAAGCTGTGTGGCATCAACGCTAACGCAAGCGTATGTGGCGAAGACTCTTCTGCAACAATCGCCTCTCTGCTGGAAGCATGTGACCCTGCAACTCAGTGTGCTGAAACCATCATGGATGATATCCGTGGTCTGGACAGCTTCAACTGGGGCTATGACCCATTCCACTTCGGTGCTCCTGAAGGTAGCTACGCATCTAACCCAGATGGCGTGACTCGAATTCATGAATTCCGTCAAATGGTTCAGTCTCTGCACAACGAAGGTCTGCGCGTCGTAATGGACGTTGTATATAACCACACCAACGCTTCAGGCATGAGTTCTGATAAGTCTGTTCTGGATAAAGTTGTTCCTGGTTACTACAACCGTTTCAATGCTGACACTGGCGCAGTTGAAACCAGTACTTGCTGTGACAACACGGCTACTGAGTTCGCGATGATGGAAAAACTGATGACAGATACTCTGATCATCTGGTCTCGCGACTACAAGATTGACTCTTTCCGCTTTGACCTGATGGGTCACCAGCCTCTGGATGCGATGGAGCGTTCTCTTGCTGCAGTTCAAGAAGTTGACCCTGACACCTACTTCTACGGTGAAGGTTGGAACTTCGGTGAAGTTGAAAACGATCGTCTGTTCAAGCAAGCGACTCAGCTGAACCTGGCTGGCACTGGCATCGGTTCATTCTCTGACCGTGGCCGTGACCACATCCGTGGTGGTTCACCGTTCGATTCCGCTGAAGGAATCCGTACTGCTCAAGGTTTCGCAAACGGCCTGTACAGCAACCCTAACGAGCTGAATGAAGGCGGTGAAGCTGAAAAAGCTCAGATCCTGCACTCTGCTGACGTTATCCGTGTAGAACTGGCTGGTTTGCTGGCTGACTTCGCACTGATCAACCACAGAGGTGAGACTGTTCGCGGCAGCGCGGTAGATTACAACGGTCAGCCTACTGGTTACACCGACTCCCCAACAGAGCTGGTTTCTTACGTGTCTAAACACGATAACCAGACGCTGTGGGACAACAACATGTACAAGCTGCCAGAAGGGCTGTCTAGTGCAGAGCGTGCTCGCTACCACACCTTTGCTCTGAGCTTCCCTGCACTGGGTCAAGGCGTACCATTCATCCACATGGGTTCAGACCTGTTGCGTTCTAAGTCTATGGAGCGTGATAGCTATGACTCAGGCGACTGGTACAACTATGTTGACTTCACTCGCACTGACAACAACTGGAACGTAGGTCTGCCTCGCGACGACAAAGACGCAGCTAACTACGAAGTGATTGGCGATATCATCGCTGATACCACTACTCTGCCTACAGAAGATGACATCGTGTTCGGCAGCGAAGTGTTCAAAGAGCTGATGCAGATTCGTATGAGTTCGCCTCTGTTCACTCTGGGCACTAAAGAAGCAGTAATGGGCCGTGTTGACTTCCACAACATGGGCGAAGAGCAAACGCCTGGCGTAATCGTTATGTCTATCGACGACGGTACTAACGCTGGTACGGACCTTGATCCTAACGCAGACGCGATTGTTGTTATCTTCAACTCAACGCTTACTGATTACACGCTGGCTGTTCCTGGTCTGGAGCTGCACTCTGTTCAGCAACAGTCTGTTGATGCTGTATACAACGATGTCGTTGTAACTGCAGAAGGCGTAACCGTTCCTGGTGTAACTACTGCGGTATTTGTTCTGCCACAGGGTGATGCACAAGGCACTGGTATCCCAGTGGCTGAGAAGAGCTTTGCTAACACGCCTCCATATGGCGATACCAAGCTTTACGTTCGTGGCAGCATGAACGGTTGGGGCACAGGTAACGAAGCTGAGTTCATCTACGATGGTCTTTACAGCGAAGTTATCGAGCTGACTGCAGGCGACTACGAGTTCAAAGTGGCTGACGCTGGCTGGACTGACGGCACTAACTTCGGTTTTGCTGACATGACTGTTGCTGAAACTTCTCTGACTATTACTGATGTAAACGGCAACCTGGGTGTAACCATTCCTGAAGACGGTCTGTATCGTTTCGACTTCAATGCTCGTGATACCAGCGCTCAGACTATCTCTGTGAAACCATATAATGATGTTGCACCATACGGTGAAGCTGTTCCTCTTCTTCGTGGCGATATGAACGAGTGGGGCGGTGATGATGCATTCACATTTGATACTGTTGGTATTTACAGCATTCAGTTGCAAGTGGCTGCTGGCACATTCAACTTCAAAGTAGCTGACGCAGACTGGGGTGGTCAGGGCATCAACCTGGGTGGCGGCGCGACCGTTGCTTTGGAAGAAGAGACTGTTCTGGTTCCTGGCTCCAACGACAATCTGTCTATCACTATCGAAGAAGCGGGTGAGTACGTGTTCACTCTGGATGCATTCGACACGAATAAGCCTACCCTGTTGGTAGAGCCTTATGTTGAAGCACCAGTAGAGCCTGAGCCAGCAAGCTGTACTCTGCTTGATCCAAGCACGGATACTGCACCAATTGCTGAAGCACTGTTCGTGCGTGGTGACCATTCTGGTTGGGAAGCTGAAGCTGAGTACGCGTTTGAATACAAAGGTAACAATGTTTACCAGGCAAGCTTCACTAACTCTGGAACCATCCAGTTCAAGATTGCTGACTCTTCAGCTAACTGGACTGTTCAGCACTATGTGCCAACTTCTTCAGAAAACGACAACCCTATGACAGGTTTGTTGCTGGATGAGGAATACAACACATACGCTAAGACAGGTGGTGCATTCTCTAACAACAGCATCTCGCTGCCAGATGCGCCGGTAATCTTTACTTTCACAGTAACAGCACCTGACGCATTGGATGATTACACTGGTACTCTGACAGTTTGTCAGCCTGAGTAATCCTCCTACTTACAACTAGTCTTAGTTGAATTGAAAACCGGCGCTTAGGCGCCGGTTTTTTTATCTTCGTCAAAAAAAGAACAGCAAATTAAGTTTTTGCTTTCATTAGTAACGGCTTGATGGAAAAATAGTCAGCACTAACGGATGAGCCCGCTTGGATTGGAAGCCAGTTCCCTCCTGAAAAGTTTATGAACACCTGTTCTTAATCTGCGAGCTATTCCGGCCGAATTTTGTTGTGGCAAGGAAAGAGCAAAAAAATGAAAAAGTTACTTATTGGAACGGCACTGCTTGCATCTGCCGTCAGCCCCTCACTGCTCGCCGCTCAGATCTCACTTGATCTGCAAGGTGGTGACTACATCAGTATTTCGCGTTTTGATGGCGTTGATTACACCTACGATGGTTATTCAAAAGACCTTGAGCAGTTTTCTACTGAATTAGGCATAGGAACGCCAACATGGGATTATTCGAATAAAGAAGAGTTCTATGCCGATTGGGCTGATTCTAACCACACCAGCTCATCCAGCTCGTTTGGTGGAGGCGCTATTGCTAACCGGCCCTTTACACCACTTTCCTCTGTACTATTAGAGAACAATCCGTTTTTGGATGCGATGCAACACAACAGCGATAGCTTGGGGCAGGTCAGCTATTTTGACGATTATGTTAACCCCGAGATTACCGATTCGGGTTATATCAACTTGCAGATTTCATGGGGAATGTCTGCGCACAGTGACTCGGTAGAAACAGATCAAGGCATAGAGTACTCCTACGGCGGTTACCAGTGGGATGCATACATCACCCTTAAGCAGATTTTCAGTGCTGACGAGGTTGTTGAGTACACCTTTGAAGAAGTGCTTGCGCTACTTTGGAGTGCCGATGGCGCAGATGTCTCTATCTATGAATCCTCCTACTATGACGAATCAATTTGTACGCCGATAGACGAGTTCAATGTTAGCTGTGGTAGCAAGTTCAGAGAGAGTTACTCCACCTGGTACGGCGGCGTCGTTTCCGTGCAAGGCGCTGATGTCGATGCTCCACAAACCATGCTGCTATCGATGCTAGGCCTATTCGGCATCGCGGCATATCGCAGAAAAGGTTAAAAGTTAATGGCCAGTACTAGTACTTTGGCGCTGGCCTTTAGTCTCCTCGCTTTATTCTCTCTTACTTCCTGTACTGGCTACCGCGAGCCATCGCTGGATGAACCTTTTACTAAACATCAGTTTGATTTAGGCACGCATCAACTGCAGCTTGCCATGCCGGGAAGTCGCAGTGTCGACTTCCCTATTTCACGTGGTCGAAAAAGCGTTGACCTGGCCGCTATCGGGGCTGCAGGCAAAGAGACCACGTTGGAGCTGTTTGAAGCTTATTGGGATTTTGGTGGAGGTTCCTTTAATAAGGTTGATGGTTCAATGCGCATAATGATCCGATTACGGTCCAATTATGCCGAAAATGGTGTCAGTTTGTTTACTCCAGAGAATCTGATTGCGCTTGCAAGAAAGAGGATGAATCATTCGACATTTCACATATCAGCTAATTTGGTTAGCCAAGAGGACATAGGTGGTTGTAGGTGGATCTTTTACAAGATTTCTGGGGACTCTGGAAAGAGGTCAATGAGAGATTTTTTGCTGGCGATAGGTAACAACCACTACTTGCATTTTGGAATCGATTTGATCCCTAACTCTGAAAACTACCTCTGGATGAACCGAGCAACAGAGATGTACAAACGCGTTCTGGAGAGTGTTGTTGTTTATCACAAGCACAGTGGCCAAAATGTTCGCAGTTGTCTCAATTAAAGGAGAGTGATTATTGCGACCAACACCAATTCAAATCGCCAATCCCCCCTTCTCCCTGTATAGTACTCACCCATACTGCATAACTATTCAAATTAGAGTACTTCCATGTCCGATTCTATCCGTGTTGCCATCGCCGGCTGTGCCGGTCGCATGGGCAAAAACCTTGTTGCGTCTGCTTTTGAAAGCCCGCTGGTTGAAGTGGTGGCAGGTTTCGAGCGCCCTGAAAGCAGCTTGATTGGCGTTGACCTGGGTGAGCTTGCCGGTGTCGGTAAATTGGATATCCCGGTATCTGCTGGCTTGGAAGGGTTAGAAGATCAGGTTGATGTGGTGATCGACTTCACCGCACCTGTGGCAACCCTGGCTAATATCGAATGGTGTAAAACGCACGGTAAGCAGATCGTGATTGGTACTACCGGTTTTTCTGATGAGGAAAAACAGGCTATTGATGAAGCGGCCAAGCACTGCGCCATTATGATGGCCTCAAACTACAGTGTGGGTGTGAATCTAGTATTCAAACTGCTCGAAACCGCAGCGAGAGTGATGGGTGATTACACTGATATCGAAATCATTGAAGGTCACCATCGTCATAAGGTTGATGCGCCATCGGGTACCGCGCTGAGCATGGGCGAAGTGATCGCAGACACCTTAAACCGTGACCTGAAAAAGGTGGCTGTGTATGGCCGCGAAGGGATCACGGGTGAAAGAGAGCGAGATACCATCGGCTTTGCTACTATTCGTGCAGGCGATCTGGTGGGTGAACACACCGCCATGTTTGCTGATATCGGCGAGCGAGTAGAGATAACTCACAAGGCGTCAAGTCGAATGACATTTGCCAATGGTGCCGTTCGAGCGGCCGCTTGGATCAAAAATAAGCAGTCTGGATTTTTTGATATGCAAGATGTGCTCGGATTGAAGGATTAAAGCACTGCTTTTAGCCGTTTCGTAGCAAAGTTCGTTGATAAAGTTAAAAAATTGTAAAATTCCAAATCTGTGATGGACGTCAATATAGGTTTGTAATAGAATGCGCGGAATTTGCCAAAGTTTCGGTAAAGACGAATATTTATAGTCTTAAAAGACGCGTTGATTGGGAGTAAATCCATGATTTTACTCCCTTTTTGCTGCCAAGTGTGGAGGTTGTCTTGAATAAACCCGCTCTACTGGTGCTCGCTGATGGCACTGTTTTTCGCGGTCGTTCCATAGGCGCTGATGGCCAATCGGTCGGTGAAGTGGTTTTTAACACTTCAATGACTGGTTACCAGGAGATCCTGACTGACCCATCTTATGCCCGCCAAATTGTCACTCTGACATATCCTCATATCGGTAATACCGGTACCAACAGTGAAGACGAAGAATCTGCCAATATCTGGGCCACCGGTCTGGTTATTCGTGACCTTCCTTTGCTGGCAAGCAACTTCCGAAATGAAGAAACGCTTTCCGAATACCTGACTCGCCATAATGTGGTGGGGATCTGTGATATCGATACCCGTAAGCTGACGCGTATTCTTCGTGAGAAGGGGGCTCAAGCCGGTTGTATCGTAGCCGGTGACAATGTTGATGAAGTCGCCGCAAAAGCTGCTGCTGAGGCATTCCCTGGCCTGAAGGGCATGGACCTGGCGAAAGAAGTGACTACCAAAGAGCTGTTCAACTGGACTGCGGGTAGCTGGACACTGGGTGAAGGTCACGCACAACCAGAGGCTGACAGCCTGCCACATCACGTTGTCGCCTATGACTTCGGTGCTAAACGCAACATCCTGCGCATGTTGGTTGACCGCGGCTGTAAGCTGACCGTCGTACCAGCACAAACTTCGGCGGAAGAGGTGTTGGCGATGAACCCAGATGGCATCTTCCTTTCTAACGGCCCGGGTGACCCTGAGCCTTGTGATTACGCCATCAGCGCTATTAAGTCGTTCCTCGACACGGATATTCCAATCTTTGGTATCTGCCTTGGTCACCAGTTACTGGCATTGGCCAGTGGCGCCAAGACCGTAAAAATGAAGTTCGGCCACCACGGTGCTAACCACCCTGTGAAAGATCACGACAACAACACGGTCATGATCACCAGCCAGAACCACGGTTTTGCGGCAGACGAATCGACGCTGCCTGATACCTTACGTGCGACGCACACCTCGCTGTTTGATGGCTCGCTGCAGGGTATTCATCGCACTGATAAGCCTGCATTCAGCTTCCAGGGTCACCCTGAAGCCAGCCCAGGCCCGCACGATGCGGCACCGCTGTTCGATCACTTCATCGAACTTATCGAACAACGTAAAGCTAAGTAACAGATTTGCAGCAAGGGTAGACGATGCCAAAACGTACAGACTTACAAAGCATATTGATTCTCGGTGCTGGCCCGATCGTAATCGGCCAGGCTTGTGAATTTGACTACTCAGGCGCGCAAGCCTGTAAAGCGCTGCGAGAAGAGGGTTACCGAGTCATCTTGGTAAACTCGAATCCAGCCACAATTATGACCGACCCTGAAATGGCTGATGCGATCTACATTGAGCCAATTCACTGGGAAGTGGTTGCCAAGATCATTGAAAAAGAGCGCCCGGATGCGGTTTTGCCTACGATGGGTGGTCAGACGGCACTGAACTGTGCACTTGAGCTGGAACGCGAAGGCGTGCTTGAGAAGTTCGGCGTTGAAATGATCGGTGCGACCGCAGATGCGATCGATAAAGCGGAAGACCGTGACCGTTTTGATAAGGCGATGAAGTCTATCGGCCTGGAGACGCCTCGCGCTGAAACTGCCCACACCATGGACGAAGCGCACGATGTGCTCTCACGTATCGGCTTCCCATGTATTATCCGTCCTTCATTCACCATGGGCGGTACCGGTGGCGGTATTGCATACAACGTCGAAGAGTTCGATGAGATTTGTACCCGCGGTTTGGACTTGTCTCCAACCAGCGAGTTGCTGATCGATGAGTCTCTGATCGGTTGGAAAGAGTACGAGATGGAAGTGGTTCGTGATAAAAACGACAACTGCATCATCGTCTGCTCTATTGAAAACTTCGACCCTATGGGTATCCACACCGGTGATTCTATCACCGTTGCGCCGGCACAGACGCTGACTGACAAAGAGTATCAGTTGATGCGTAACGCCTCGATGGCGGTTCTGCGTGAGATCGGTGTTGAGACCGGTGGTTCAAACGTACAGTTCGGTGTGAACCCTGATGATGGCCGCATGGTTATCATTGAGATGAACCCACGTGTTAGCCGCTCTTCAGCGCTGGCATCTAAAGCGACAGGCTTCCCGATCGCAAAAGTAGCCGCCAAGCTGGCCGTAGGTTACACCTTGGATGAGCTGCTCAACGACATCACGGGTGGTAAAACACCAGCAAGCTTCGAGCCTGCCATCGACTATGTCGTTACTAAGATCCCACGCTTTAACTTCGAGAAGTTTGCCGGTTCAAACGACCGCCTGACCACCCAGATGAAATCTGTGGGTGAGGTAATGGCGATTGGTCGTAACCAGCAGGAATCAATGCAGAAGGCTCTGCGCGGTCTGGAAGTAGGTGCGACCGGTTTCGACCCAGTGGTTGACCTTAACGACAACGAAGCGATCTCTAAGATCCGTCACGAACTGCAAGACGCTGGCGCAGACCGTATCTGGTATGTGGCTGACGCATTCCGTGCTGGCCTGACCGTAGAAGACGTGTTTAAGCTGACCATGATTGACCGCTGGTTCCTGGTACAGATTGAAGATCTGGTACTTGCGGAAGCGCAGGTGAAAGAATCTGGTCTGGCTGGTCTGGACGCTGATTTCCTGAATCAGCTGAAGCGCAAAGGTTTCTCAGATGCGCGTCTGGCAGCACTGCTGGGTGTCTCTGAAGCGGAAGTACGTAAAGTGCGTGCTCGTCACGAAATCTTCCCAGTGTACAAGCGTGTAGATACCTGTGCGGCAGAGTTTTCGACCAACACTGCATACATGTACTCAACGTACGATGAAGAGTGTGAAGCTGCACCTTCTGACAAAGACAAGATCATGGTGATCGGTGGCGGTCCTAACCGTATTGGTCAGGGCATCGAATTCGATTACTGCTGTGTTCACGCGGCACTGGCGATGCGTGAAGACGGTTACGAAACCATCATGGTGAACTGTAACCCGGAAACCGTTTCTACTGACTACGACACCTCTGACCGTCTCTACTTTGAGCCGGTAACTCTGGAAGACGTGCTTGAGATTGTCCGTGTTGAAAAGCCAAAAGGCGTGATTGTTCAGTACGGTGGTCAAACGCCACTGAAACTCGCGCGCGCTTTGGAAGCTGCAGGTGTACCAATTATCGGTACCAGCCCAGATGCGATTGACCGTGCTGAAGACCGTGAGCGTTTCCAGCAGGCGGTCGAGCGTCTTGGCCTCAAGCAGCCTGAAAACGCGACTGTAACCGCGTTGGAAGAAGCGGTGGCACTGGCAGAGAAGATTACTTATCCATTGGTTGTTCGCCCTTCATACGTATTGGGTGGTCGCGCCATGGAGATTGTTTACGACGAAGTGGACCTGCGCCGTTACTTTAACGAAGCGGTAAGCGTGTCTAACGAGTCTCCAGTATTGCTGGACCGCTTCCTGGATGACGCGACTGAGATCGATATCGATGCTATCTGTGATGGTAAAGATGTGGTTATCGGCGGCATCATGGAGCACATCGAACAAGCCGGTGTTCACTCGGGTGACTCTGGCTGTTCACTGCCTCCGTACAGCCTTAGCCCTCAAATTCAGGACCGCATGCGTGAACAGGTACGCAAGCTGGCACTTGAGCTGGGCGTAATCGGCCTGATGAACGTTCAGTTCGCGGTGAAGGAAGATGACATCTACCTGATCGAAGTTAACCCGCGCGCAGCACGTACGGTTCCGTTTGTATCTAAAGCTACCGGTGTTCCTCTGGCAAAAGTGGCGGCACGAGTGATGGCGGGACAGTCTCTGGAAGAACAGGGGGTTACCAAGGAAGTGATTCCTCCGTACTACTCTGTGAAAGAAGTGGTTCTGCCGTTTAACAAGTTCCCAGGTGTTGACCCAATTCTCGGCCCAGAGATGCGTTCAACCGGTGAGGTAATGGGTGTAGGTGAAACCTTCGCTGAAGCCTTTGCTAAAGCTGAGCTGGGTGCCAACAAGAACCCACCGCGTAAGGCGGGTCGTGCGCTGATTTCTGTTCGCGACAGCGATAAGAAACGCGTCGGTGACTTGGCCAAGAAGCTGATTGAACTGGGTTACGAGCTGGATGCTACTCACGGTACAGCAGTCGTGTTGGGTGAAGCAGGTATTAACCCTCGCCTGGTAAACAAGGTTCACGAAGGTCGTCCACACATTCTTGACCGTCTGAAGAATGGCGAGTATAGCTATATCATCAACACCACCGAAGGTCGTCAGGCGATTAAAGACTCGGTAGAGCTTCGTCGTGCGGCATTGCGTCAGCAGGTAAACTACACCACCACGTTAAATGGTGCGTTTGCTACCTGTATTGCGCATACTGCAGATGACCGTGCCACGGTGACTTCGGTACAAGAGCTACACAAGAAAGCAGCAAAGTAATGAACAAAATACCAATGACATCCCTCGGAGCTGAACAGCTCCGAGAGGAGCTGAATTACCTCAAATCTGAGCGTCGTCCTAAGATCATTGCGGCGATCGCGGATGCGCGTGAGCACGGTGACCTTAAAGAAAACGCCGAGTATCACGCAGCGCGTGAGCAGCAAGGGTTTTGTGAAGGCCGTATTCAAGAGATTGAAGCCAAGCTTTCCAATGCCCAGGTGATTGACGTCACCAAGATGGCGAACAACGGTAAAGTGATTTTCGGTGCCACGGTTAACGTGTTGAACGTGGAAACTGATGAAGAGTTTACTTACCGCATCGTGGGTGATGACGAAGCCGATCTTAAACAGAACCTGATCAGCGTTAATTCACCGATTGCCCGTGCATTTATCGGCAAAGAGGTTGATGACGTTGCGCTGGTGCAGACTCCGCAGGGTGCTGTTGAGTACGAAATTATGGAAGTGGAATATATCTAACGGATAACCGCTGACATGAAAAAAGGCCGCATTTGCGGCCTTTTCTGTGTTTATGTACAGGATGTACGGTACGCCGCGGGCACATGGATGTGCAAGAGCGGCGATTAGCGGTTTAGTATTAGCGCTAAAGACTACGCCTTGGGCAGTGTGATTTTCTTGTCGTCACTTGGACGATACAGGATCACGGTTTTACCAATCAGCTGTACATTGATTGCCTGTGTTTCGCGAACGATTGCGTCCACGACGGCGTGGCGCATCTCTCTGTCATCGCCCGGCAGCTTTACCTTGATCAGCTCGTGGTGATTGAGCGCGATTTCAATTTCTGCCAGAACGCCTTCGGTTAATCCGTTTGCACCTAAAAGTACCACTGGCTTGAGTGGGTGTGCTTCAGCTTTCAGGTACTGTTTCTGTTTATTGGTCAGTTGCATATCGGCTCTTTTTTGCTGAGTTACTTGAAACCGGCATAGTTTACCTCCATTAATGGACTAATGACTAACAGTGATCACTGATTAAATGAGTAAAAAGAAGCGTTCTGCCAGCAGCACTCGCTGGATGAAGGAACATTTTGACGATAAATACGTTCAGGAAGCACAAAAACGCGGCCTGCGCAGCCGAGCCGTTTTCAAACTCGAAGAGCTCCAGCAGCAAGATAAGTTAATCCGCTCAGGTGATACCGTCGTAGACTTAGGTGCAGCCCCTGGCGGTTGGTCGCAATTAGCGGCAGAACTCGTTGGCGAGAACGGCAAAGTCATTGCCTGTGATATTTTGCCAATGGATCCTATCGCTGGCGTGGCGTTTTTGCAGGGCGACTTTCGTGAAGAGTCTGTGCTAAACGCTCTGCTAGAGTATGTTGGAGACGCTAAAGTCGATTTGGTGATGTCTGATATGGCTCCCAACATGAGCGGAAACGGCACCGTTGACCAATCACGTTCTATGTACCTGGTGGAATTGGCTTTGGATATGTGTCATCAGGTATTGGCACCTCAGGGGCGTTTTGTGGTCAAAGTATTTCAGGGGGATGGGTTCGACCAATTTTTGCAGGATGTACGTTCTGCATTCACCAGTGTAAAGACCCGAAAACCCGATTCTTCGCGGGCTCGCTCGCGAGAAGTGTATATCGTGGCTAGCGGATACAAACTGTAGTACCCTAGCATTTAGTTAAGTTATTTATTTGCGGCGAAGAGGCAGAACTACCTTGAGCGATATGGCAAAAAATCTCATCCTTTGGCTGGTCATTGCAGTTGTACTGATGTCCGTAGTACAAGGGATTTCGACACAGGATAGTGCGGGAAAAACCATTGACTACACCCAGTTCATTGAACGCGTGAACAATGGTCAGATCCGCGAAGTTGAAATTGATGGCAAGACCATCAACGGTCGTACTACGGGTAATGAAACCTTTGAAACCATCATCCCTATGTACGATGAAGCGCTCATGAACGAGCTGCTTAAAGCCAACGTTAAAGTCGTGGGTACTCCTGAAGAGCAACAAAGCTTCTTAGCCCAGATCTTCATCTCTTGGTTCCCAATGTTGCTTTTGATTGGCGTCTGGATCTTCTTTATGCGCCAGATGCAGGGCGGCGGTGGCAAAGGTGCCATGTCGTTCGGTAAGTCCAAAGCACGCCTCATGAGCGAAGATCAGGTCAAAGCCACTTTCTCAGACGTTGCCGGGTGTGACGAAGCAAAAGAGGAAGTGAGCGAACTGGTTGATTACCTGCGTGAGCCTTCAAAGTTCCAAAAGCTTGGCGGCAAAATTCCTAAAGGCGTTTTGTTAGTTGGCCCTCCAGGTACAGGTAAAACCTTGTTGGCGAAAGCGATTGCCGGTGAAGCCAAAGTTCCGTTCTTTACTATTTCCGGTTCAGACTTCGTTGAAATGTTCGTGGGTGTGGGTGCATCTCGAGTCCGTGACATGTTCGAGCAAGCGAAAAAAGCAGCGCCTTGTATCGTATTTATCGACGAAATTGATGCCGTTGGTCGCCAACGTGGTGCCGGCCTGGGTGGCGGTCACGATGAACGTGAACAAACCCTGAACCAGATGCTGGTTGAGATGGACGGTTTCGAAGGTCACGAGGGTATCATCGTGATTGCGGCAACCAACCGTCCAGACGTACTGGACCCAGCGCTGTTGCGTCCAGGTCGTTTTGACCGTCAGGTGGTCGTTGGCCTACCGGATGTTCGTGGTCGTGAACAGATCCTAAAAGTACATATGCGCAAAGTGCCTTTAGCTGAAGGTGTTGAGCCATCAGTCATCGCGCGTGGCACGCCTGGCTTCTCAGGTGCTGATTTGGCCAATCTGGTCAACGAAGCGGCACTGTTCGCTGCTCGTGGTGATAAGCGCCTAGTCTCAATGGAAGACTTTGAGAAAGCCAAAGACAAGATCATGATGGGTACAGAGCGTAAGTCCATGGTGATGAGCGAGGAAGAAAAAGCGATGACGGCTTATCACGAAGCCGGACACGCGATCGTCGGACGCTTGGTACCAGAGCACGATCCTGTTTATAAGGTAAGTATCATTCCTCGTGGTCGCGCGTTGGGTGTGACCATGTATCTGCCAGAGCAAGATCGCGTCAGCCACAGTAAAGAACACCTCGAAAGTATGATCTCCAGCTTGTTTGGTGGTCGTCTCGCTGAAGAAGTAATCTACGGCGCAGAAAAAGTGACGACGGGAGCCTCCAACGACATTGAACGTGCAACGGACATTGCGCGTAAGATGGTCACTCAGTGGGGCTTGTCTGAAAAGATGGGGCCGTTGCTTTACGCTGAGGAAGATGGCGAAGTGTTCTTGGGGCGCAGTGTTGCTAAAGCCAAGCATATGTCCGATGAGACCGCTCGTGCTATCGACGAAGAGATCAAGCGTGTCATCGACCGCAACTACAATCGCTCCAAGGATATCTTGAACGACAATATGGATATTCTGCATGCGATGAAAGATGCGTTGATGAAGTATGAAACCATCGATGCTAAGCAGATTGATGACCTAATGGCGCGTCGTGAAGTGCGGGAGCCTGCAGACTGGACAGACAACAGTAGTTCGGATGATTCGGATAAAGGCAGTGCGGCTGCGACGGGTGATACGCCTTCAGCGCCTCCTTCTGCGACACCGGACGATGCAACAGCCAAGTAAATTGGTGTAATATCATGATTAACGCCCTGCTAATGCAGGGCGTTTTTATATACAGGAAGTATGGTCGAAAACTGCTCCATGCGTTTTCGACATTTCCGCCATCCATGGCGGTCGTACGCCGCTACGCTAACGCGGGGTGAGCTTTGCCGCGTTAGGAGCACAGTGGCCAAAACAAACGAGAGATTACAATTTGTACCGAATTAAGTTTTCTGATCGCTGTTTAGTTCTCAAAACGCCTCAGGTGATGGGCATTTTAAATGTTACGCCGGACTCTTTTTCGGATGGTGGGCGATTCAATCACATTGATGCGGCCTTAAAACAGGCTGAGGCGATGGCTCAGGCTGGTGCAACATTTGTCGATGTGGGTGGTGAATCAACGCGGCCTGGCGCTAAAGCTGTTTCCGCAGAGGAAGAGCTTGAACG
This sequence comes from Corallincola platygyrae, assembly GCF_039544265.1. Classification (NCBI taxonomy): domain Bacteria; kingdom Pseudomonadati; phylum Pseudomonadota; class Gammaproteobacteria; order Alteromonadales; family Psychromonadaceae; genus Corallincola; species Corallincola platygyrae. Next base: position 290,005 of record NZ_BAABLI010000004.1, read on the forward strand.
GGTAATACCTGTCATAGAAAAGATAAAAGCCAATCTCGACGTGTTGGTGTCACTCGATACCTGTAAATCTGAGGTTATGGCTGAAGGTATTCGTGTCGGCGCGGATCTTATCAATGATGTAAAAGCGCTAACCGCCCCCGGTGCTATCGACGTTTTGGCTAACTGCAAGGTTCCTGTTTGCCTGATGCATATGCAGGGTGAGCCACGAACCATGCAAACGGCCCCCCAATATGACGATGTAGTCAGTGAAGTTCGGCATTTCTTTGAAGACAGAATCGATGCGTGTGTAAATGCGGGAATCGAAAGAAGTCGAATATTGATTGATCCAGGTTTTGGCTTTGGCAAAACACCGGACCATAATTACCAACTACTTAATCGCCTTGATCATTTCCATGAACTTGATCGCCCAATTCTTGTCGGATTATCTCGCAAGAGCATGATTGGGCATGTGCTCAATAAGCCCGTTGAAGAGAGGCTTGTTGGCAGTATTGCTGGTGCTGTCGTTGCTGCGATGAAAGGGTGCCACATTATTCGCGTTCATGACGTAAGTGAAACGGTTGAGGCAATGAAGATAGTGAACGCAACGCTAAAGGAGACCGCATAGGTGAGCGAGCGCAAATACTTTGGGACGGATGGTGTCCGTGGTCGTGTAGGGGACTTCCCTATTACACCAGAGTTCTTTTTAAAGCTGGGTTGGGCTGCCGGTAAGGTTCTGTCGAAACAGGGTAGCCGTACGGTGTTGATCGGCAAAGATACTCGTATTTCAAACTATATGCTTGAGTCAGCCATTGAAGCTGGCCTGGCTGCTGCGGGCCTAAAAGCCGCATTTACTGGCCCAATGCCAACACCGGCTATTGCCTATCTTTCTCGCACCTTCCGTGCTGAAGCAGGGATTGTACTAAGCGCGTCTCATAATCCGTTTTATGACAATGGTATTAAGTTCTTTTCTGCGGATGGCACCAAGCTGGACGACGATCTTGAACTGGCTATCGAAGCTGAACTGGATAAACCGCTGACCTGCGTAGACTGTGAAAAGTTAGGTAAAGCGGTACGTATCGACGATGCGGCTGGCCGCTATATTGAGTTTTGTAAGAGCAACTTCCCGTCAGGCATGTCGCTGGTTGGTATGAAGATAGTGGTGGACTGCGCCAACGGGGCAACTTATCACATAGCACCAAAAGTATTTGCCGAACTGGGCGCGGAAGTTATCCCTATGGGCATCAGCCCTGATGGTGTCAACATCAATGAAGGCTGTGGTGCGACAGCTATGGATGCCATCAGTAAAGCGGTGGTTGAGCATAAAGCCGATCTGGGTATTGCCTTCGACGGCGATGGCGACCGCGTGATGATGGTAGACCACGATGGTGTTGTTGTTGATGGTGATGAACTGGTGTTCATCATTGCCCGTGATGAGCTCCGTCGCGGTGTTCTCAAAGGCGGTGTTGTCGGTACCCTGATGAGTAATCTGGGCATGGAAGTAGCCCTGCGTGAGCTGGGCGTTCCATTTGTGCGCGCTAAGGTCGGTGACCGCTATGTAATGGAAGCACTGCTGGAAAAAGGTTGGAGCATTGGTGGTGAAGGTTCTGGTCATATCATCAACCTGGCTCATACCACCACTGGCGACGGCATTGTTGCTGCGCTGCGTGTACTGACTGCGATGCAGAACTCTCATATGAATATGAAGCAACTGCGTCAGGGAATGAAAAAGTATCCTCAGCTGCTGATTAATGTGAGATATCCGCAAGGTGCAGACCCACTCTCCGCAGATGCAGTACAAACCGCGGTAGAGGAAGTTGAATCCGAACTAGGCAATAAAGGACGTGTTCTGCTCCGCAAATCTGGTACTGAACCCTTGATTAGAGTGATGGTTGAGGGAGAGGATGCAGCCCAGGTAGAGCGTTGCGCTCGGAAAATTGCTGATCAAGTGGAAGCTTCGGTCAAAGCTTGACCAGTTAACTGCATTTTTATTAAAGCGGCCCTTGTAACAAAGGGCCGCTTTAGTTAATATCTCGCCCGCCTCAAAATGAGGTGGCTATTTAGGAACGCGGTTAAGCCGCAATTCGGGAAGATTCGCATGTACGAGGTTCTATTAGTTCTGTATCTGTTGGTTGCACTGGCTCTTATCGGCTTGGTGTTGATTCAGCGTGGTAAAGGTGCAGACATGGGTGCGTCATTTGGTGCTGGTTCATCCGGTACGCTTTTTGGTGCGTCTGGTTCAGGTAATTTCTTGACTCGTACCACAGCAGTCTTGGCCACTTCTTTTTTCATCCTCAGCCTTCTGCTGGGCAATCTGACTGCAAACGCAGTTAAGAAAGAGGATGAGTGGAATAACTTGGGTGACGTTCCTGTTGCAGAGGAAACGGTTGTACCGGCAGCGCCAGCTGCGCCGGAAGACGCCAAGGACGATATTCCAAACTAATTTTTGCCGAGGTGGTGGAATTGGTAGACACGCTATCTTGAGGGGGTAGTGTCCTATGGACGTGCGGGTTCAAGTCCCGCTCTCGGCACCAATTTCAATAAGAGGCTGACTTATGTCGGCCTTTTGTTTACCCACTTGCCTCATTGGAGGCAGCTGAATATAATTCAGACCTTGTTGGCGCGGGGTGGAGCAGTCTGGTAGCTCGTCGGGCTCATAACCCGAAGGTCGTCGGTTCAAATCCGGCCCCCGCAACCACTTTACCTCTATGAGGTAAGCGCCCGAGGCGCACAGAGGGTAGCACTTTAAGCCCCGCAGTTTGGCACGGGGCTTTTTGTTATCTGCACCTCTGTCAGCTTATTGCAGGTTGTATCAGCGAGGGCGTTAAGCCCTTTTTTTATTTTTGGAGAAATGCTTTTGGCAAAGCTCGAAACGCAACTGACCATTATGCTGGAGCCCGCCGTGGAAGCGACAGGCCTTGAGTTGCTTGGTCTGGAGCTAGTCCGTGCTGGACGTCAATCAGTTCTGCGTCTCTACATTGACCATGAAAACGGTATCACAGTAGATGATTGCGCTGAGGTTAGCCGCCAGGTAAGTGCGGTTTTGGATGTCGAAGATCCGATTGCGGGTGAATACAATCTGGAAGTTTCCTCTCCAGGAATGGACCGCCCTCTATTTAAGTTGCCGCACTATGAAGAAGCGGTAGGTCAATTAGTAAGTTTACAGACTGTGTTGCCTATTAATGGGCGGCGCAAATTTAAAGGCGCTTTGCAGGCGGTTAATGGCGATACGTTGCAATTAGACGTAGATGGCGAAGAAACATTGATCGCATTTAATAACGTACGAAAAGGCAATATTGTCCCTGTCTTTGATTGATGGGACAAGGCGAAACGAGGCATTCGAGATGAACAAAGAGATCTTGCTGGTCGTTGACGCGGTATCCAACGAAAAAGCTGTACCACGGGAAAAGATCTTCGAGGCGCTGGAAATTGCGCTGGCCACCGCAACCAAGAAAAAGTACGAAGGTGATATCGAAGTTCGCGTAGAAATTGACCGTAAGAGTGGTCACTACGACACCTTCCGCCGCTGGATGGTGGTTGAAGAGACCGATAGCGGTCTTGAGAACCCTTATGCGGAAATTACCTTGGCTGCTGCGCAGGTTGATGAGCCAGAAATAAAAGCCGGTGATTACGTAGAAGAGCAGATTGAGTCAATTCAATTTGACCGTATTACGACCCAGACTGCTAAACAAGTAATTGTTCAGAAAGTTCGCGAAGCCGAGCGTGCACAAGTTGTTGAGCAGTTTGCTGATCAGGAAGGTGAGCTGGTTACCGGTGTGGTTAAGAAAGTTAACCGCGACAGTGTCATCATCGATCTGGGCAACAACGCAGAAGCAGTGCTTTATCGCGAAGAGATGCTGCCTCGCGAGTCATTCCGTCCTGGTGACCGTGTCCGTGCCTTGCTGTTCTCTGTTCGCCCAGAGGCTCGCGGTGCACAGTTGTTCCTGACACGTAGTCGTCCTGAAATGCTGATCGAACTATTCCGCATCGAAGTGCCAGAGATTGGCGAAGAGATGATCGAGATTATGTCGGCTGCTCGCGATCCAGGCTCACGCGCTAAGATCGCAGTAAAGACCAATGACCGTCGTATCGACCCTGTTGGCGCTTGCGTAGGTATGCGTGGTAGCCGAGTTCAGGCTGTATCCGGTGAACTGGGCGGTGAGCGTGTGGATATCGTACTTTGGGACGATAACGTTGCTCAGTATGTCATTAACGCCATGGCTCCTGCCGATGTGGCGTCAATCATCGTTGATGAAGATAAACACACCATGGACGTAGCGGTAGAAGAGGGCAATCTGGCCCAAGCTATCGGCCGAAATGGTCAAAACATTCGTTTGGCTAGCCAACTTACGGGCTGGGAGCTGAATGTAATGACTCAGGAAGCGATGGATGAGAAGCATAAGGAAGAAGCTGCTTCTGTTGTCGAATTATTCGTAAACGGTCTCGGAATTGATGAAGAGTTCGCTGGCGTTCTTGCTGACGAAGGCTTTAGTACTCTGGAAGAGATCGCCTATGTACCAGAATCTGAATTGTTAGATATTGAAGGTCTGGACGAAGAGTTGGTGGAAGAGTTGCGTACCCGTGCCAAGGATGCACTAACCACGCAAGCACTAGCCAACGAAGAGAGCCTGGAAGGAGCTGAGCCTGCAGAAGACTTGCTCAATCTGGACGGGATGGAGAGCCATATGGCTTACGTGCTAGCCAGCAAAGGCGTTCGCACCCTGGAAGACCTCGCAGAACAGGGTACTGACGACTTGGTGGGCATCGAAGGTTTGAATGCCGAGCGCGCAGGTGAGCTGATTATGGCCGCAAGAAATATCTGTTGGTTTGGTGAAGAAAACGCCGACTAAGCGGTGCAACGGAGGTAGTGAAGGTAATGGCAGAAGTCACGGTTAATAAACTTGCCAGTGAGATCAACACGCCAGTTGACCGCTTGCTTCAGCAATTGGCTGATGCGGGCATGGTTAAGAAAGAAAATGACGTTGTAAGTGAAGATGAGAAAGCGAAGCTGCTTGATCACCTTCATAAACAGCACGGTGGCGATAGCAGCGAGCCTAAGCGAATGACGCTGCGTCGTACGACCAAGTCAACGCTGAGTGTCCCTGGTGGCGCTGGTGGCGGTAAATCTAAGGCAGTTCAGGTTGAAGTGCGTAAGAAGCGCACCTACGTGAAGCGCAGTGCAGTAGAAGAGCAGGCACGTATCGAAGCAGAACAGAAAGCTGCGGAAGAGGCTGCACGTAAAGCGGAAGAAGAAGCCAAGCAAAAAGCTGCAGAAGCAGCGCGTAAGGCCGAAGAAGAAGCCAAGCGTAAGGAAGAAGAAGCGAAGCGTAAAGAAGCTGACGCTAAGCGCAAGGCTGAAGAAGCTAAGCGCAGGGCGGAAGAAGAAGCGAATAAGACGCCAGAGCAAATCGCCGCCGATGAAGCTGCACGCAAAGAAGCTGATGAGTTGAAGGCTAAGCAGGAAGAAGAACTGCGCCGTAAAGCGGAAGCTGAAGCTGAAGCGAAAGCCGAAGAAGCTAAACGCCTGGCTGAAGAGAATGCCGAGCGTTGGAAGAAAGAAGAAGAAGCGCGTAAGGCAAAAGAGAAAGAAGATGTGCATCTTCACTCAAACCGTTATGCGCAGGAAGCTGAAGATAAGCAGGACGAACAGGCTGAAAACCGTAGCCGTCGTCGCAAGAAGAAAAAGCGTAACGACCAGGCTGATGCGGCACCTCGCGGTGGTCGTGGCCGTAAAGGCGCTCGCAACGCACCTGCACCTTCTGCATTGCAACATGGCTTTACCAAGCCTGCAGCGCCAGTAGAGCGTGAAGTACGCATTGGTGAAGCAATTACTGTTGCCGAACTGGCCAACAAGATGGCGGTTAAAGGTGCGGAAGTTGTTAAGGTGATGTTCAAGATGGGCGCCATGGCGACCATCAACCAGGTGATCGATCAGGAAACTGCGGCACTCGTTTGTGAAGAGATGGGCCATAAAGCGGTTTTGGTTAAAGAGAACGAACTTGAAGCACAGGTAATGGCTGCCGCTTCAGGTGAAGGTGAACTGATTACACGTGCGCCGGTAGTGACCATCATGGGTCACGTTGACCACGGTAAAACATCACTGCTTGATTATATCCGTAACGCAAAAGTTGCCGATGGTGAAGCCGGTGGTATTACCCAGCACATTGGTGCATATCACGTAGAAACTGATAACGGCATGGTGACTTTCCTGGATACTCCAGGTCACGCCGCATTTACTTCAATGCGTGCCCGTGGTGCCAAGTCTACCGATATCGTTGTTCTGGTTGTGGCAGCAGATGACGGCGTAATGCCTCAGACTAAGGAAGCGATTCAGCACGCCCGTGCTGCTGAGGTTCCGATTGTTGTTGCTGTTAACAAGATCGATAAGCCAGAAGCTGATCCGGATCGTGTTAAGAACGAATTGGCACAACAGGACGTGATCCCAGAAGACTGGGGCGGTGATGTACAGTTTGTACACGTATCGGCTAAGTCTGGTGAAGGTATCGATGACCTGCTGGAAGCTATCCTGCTGGTGTCTGAAGTACTTGAACTGAAAGCGACGCCTGATGGTCTTGCCAGCGGTATCGTGATCGAATCACGTTTGGATAAAGGCCGTGGTTCTATCGCTTCTATCTTGGTTCAGCAGGGTACGCTGCGTCAGGGCGACATCATTCTGTGTGGTCTTGAGTATGGTCGCGTTCGTGCGATGAAAGACGAACTGGGCCGTTCGGTTCAGGAAGCTGGCCCATCAATTCCTGTAGAGATTCAGGGTTTGAGTGGTGTGCCATCTGCCGGTGACGAAGCGACTGCTGTTAAAGACGAGAAGAAAGCCCGTGAAGTGGCACTTTACCGTCAAGGTAAGTTCCGCGATATCAAACTGGCGCGTCAGCAGAAAGCTAAGCTCGAAAACATGTTTGCAAACATGGCTGAGGGTGATGTATCTGAACTGAACGTGGTAATGAAAGCCGACGTACAGGGTTCACTGGAAGCGATTGCAGACTCCCTGACTAAGCTGTCTACCGACGAAGTGAAGGTTAAGATCGTTGGTAGTGGTGTTGGTGGTATTACTGAGACTGATGTAACGCTCGCAGCCGCATCTAATGCGATTGTGGTTGGCTTCAACGTACGTGCTGATGCAACGGCACGCCGTATTGTTGATGCAGAAAGCATCGACCTGCGCTACTACAGCGTTATTTATGACCTGATCGACGAAGTGAAGCAGGCGATGAGCGGTATGCTTAAGCCTGAGTTCAAACAGGAAATCATCGGTCTGGCTGAAGTTCGTGACGTATTTAAGTCACCGAAGATCGGTGCAATTGCCGGCTGTATGGTGACCGAAGGTATCGTTAAGCGTAGCGCGCCTATCCGTGTTCTCCGTGAAAACGTGGTTATCTATGAAGGTGAACTGGAGTCACTGCGCCGCTTTAAAGACGACGTTCAAGAAGTTCGTAACGGTATCGAGTGTGGTATCGGTGTGAAGAACTACAATGACGTTAAGATCGGAGACCAGATCGAAGTATTCGAGACGGTTGAGGTTAAACGTACCCTGTAATTTGGCACGTTTTCCAAGTGTTGTATTGAAATGGGTTGGGGACGTTTGTCTCCAACCCATTTGTATTAAGAGGCTTCAATAATTATGGCGAATTCAAACCGCGTTTTTCGTGTTGGTCAGCAGGTTCAGCAGGCCATTGCCATTATTTTGCAGCGAGAGATCCGCGACGACAGGCTGGGCATGGTAACCGTGTCTGATGTTGAGATGTCTCGTGATCTGGCGTATGCCAAAGTGTTTGTCACCTTCTTGTTTGATGAGCAGGAAAAGGTCGACGCCGCGATGGAAGCGCTGGAAGAGCACAAAAAGATGATCCGTATGTTGCTGGGCAGCGCGGTCAAACTGCGAGTGACCCCAGAAGTGCGGTTCCAGTTTGATAGCTCCTTGGTTGAAGGTATGCGCCTTTCGAACCTGGCGACTCAGGCGGTTGCTGAAGATAAACGCCGCCACGTTGATGAAGATAACGAAAGCGAAGAGAGCGAGAAATAATGGCGCGACGCACACGTGGCCGCGCCGTTGATGGCGTATTACTTCTGGATAAGCCAGAGGGGATCTCATCAAACAGCGCATTGCAGAAAGTAAAGCGTATCTATTTTGCTCAGAAAGCTGGGCACACGGGGGCGTTGGATCCTTTGGCTACCGGCATGCTGCCTATTTGCTTGGGTGAGTCGACGAAATTCAGTCAATTTTTGCTCGACTCAGATAAGCGTTATCAAGTGATCGCAAAATTGGGTGTACGCACAACGACGTCTGATGCTGATGGTGAAGTGGTTTCTGAACGTCCAGTCGATGTTAGCCTTGACCAGCTTACGCAGGCGCTAGAGCCGTTTCGCGGCGACATTAATCAAGTTCCCTCCATGTATTCTGCATTAAAGCATGAGGGTAAACCGCTCTATTGGTATGCGCGCCAGGGCATTGAGATTGAGCGACCTGCTCGTCCTATCACCATCTTTGAGCTCAAGCTTTTGGCGTTTGAAGGTGACGAAGTCACCCTCGAGGTGCACTGTTCTAAAGGAACCTATATTCGTTCATTAGTTGACGATTTGGGTGAGCTACTCGGCTGTGGCGCTCATGTGACCATGCTGCGCCGCATTGGTGTAAGGGATTACCCCTATGATCGCATGGTGACGTTGGAGCAGTTGGAGTCGTTGTTGGAGCAAGCCCGCGAAAGCGAAATAGAGCCCAAGGAGCTGCTTGACCCTTTGCTGCTGGCTGCTGACAGTCCTGTCGCAGACCTACCCGAAGTGGTATTGGATCCTGAAGTTGCTGGTTATCTGCTTAATGGCCAACCTGTACAGGTGTTCCCAATCCCCGGTGAAGGGTTAGTCAGGGTGTTTGTTGGCGAAGAGCGCAAATTTGTTGGTTTAGGCGAGGTCGATGACGAAGGTCGTGTTGCGCCGAAGAGACTGATCCAAAACCCAAACTGCTAAGCTCGTATAAGCAGGTTGCACTTACTTGGGTGCGTATGTAGAATACGCGCCCTCTGTTGCCACTGAATTAGTGATTGGTGGCAACCTTATCTAACTGGAGAATAGTGATGTCACTAACTACTGAAGAAAAAGCAAAATTGGTTGCAGAGTTCGGCCGCGGCGAAAACGACACTGGTTCACCTGAAGTTCAGGTTGCCCTGCTGACTCACGATATCAACCAGCTGCAAGGTCACTTCAAAGAGCACATCCATGACCACCACAGCCGTCAGGGTCTGCTGCGCAAAGTTAGCCAGCGTCGTAAACTGCTTGACTACCTCAAGCGTAAGAACAACGACCGCTACGTTGCTCTGATCGAAAAGCTGGGCCTGCGTCGTTAATCACGCGCCAAGTTTTAAAGAAGAGGGTCCCATTGGGGCCCTTTTTTTGTATTTACATCAAAATTTACGCGATCCCGCCGCAAATACGCTGTTTTCACTAGGCAGCGAGTCCTGATCCAGTATACTTATGCGCGCTATAAAACGGCACAAAGACAAAATAGAGTAAGGAATCATTGTGAATCCAATAATTAAGACGTTTCAGTATGGCCAACATACTGTAACCCTGGAGACTGGGGTAATTGCCCGTCAAGCTTCATCCGCCGTCCTGGTATCTATGGACGACACTACCGTACTGGTAAGCGTTGTAGGCGTAAAAGGTAGCAGCGAAGGTCGTGACTTCTTCCCGCTGACTGTTAACTACCAGGAGCGTACTTACGCTGCAGGTAAAATCCCTGGTGGCTTCTTCAAACGTGAAGGCCGTCCTTCTGAAGGCGAAACACTTACAGCGCGTCTGATCGACCGCCCAATTCGTCCTCTGTTCCCTGATGGCTTCATGAACGAAGTTCAGGTTATCGCAACTGTGGTTTCTGTTAACCCAGAAGTAAACCCAGACATCGTTGCCATGATCGGTACTTCTGCTGCATTGGCTACTTCTGGTATTCCTTTCAATGGCCCAATCGGCGCAGCGCGCGTGGGTTACATTGATGGTGAGTTCGTACTGAACCCACTCGAATCAGAGCTGGAAAACAGCAAGCTTGACCTCGTGGTTGCGGGTACTGAAAGCGCAGTACTGATGGTTGAGTCTGAAGCAGACGTTCTGCCTGAAGAAGTGATGCTGGAAGCTGTGGTTTATGGCCACGACCAAATGCAGGCAGTGATCAACGCGATCAACGAATTTAAAGCTGAAGTAGCTACCCCTGAATGGGAGTGGGCCGCGCCAGTTAAGAACGAAGAGCTTTATGGCAAGCTGAAAGGCCTGGCTGAAGCCGGTTTTGCAGAAGCATACCAAATCACTGACAAGTTGGTTCGTAAAGACGCAGCGACTGCAGTGAAAGAGAAAGCGATGGCTGCACTGCTTGAAGAAGCGGGCGAAGATGCCGAGATTGACGAGCGTGAAGCATCTGAGCTGCTTTACAAGATTGAGAAGTCAGTTGTACGTGACCGTATTATCTCTGGTGCGCCTCGTATCGATGGTCGTGATCCAGAAATGGTACGTGCATTGAGCGTGATGACTGGCGTTCTGCCGCGTACTCACGGTTCATCTCTGTTCACCCGTGGTGAAACTCAGGCGATTGTTACTACAACTCTGGGTACAGAGCGTGATGCACAGACCATCGACTCACTGATCGGTGAGCGTACTGACCGCTTTATGTTGCACTACAACTTCCCTCCATACTGCGTAGGTGAAGCGGGTTTCATCGGTTCTCCGAAGCGTCGTGAGATTGGCCACGGTCGTCTTGCTAAACGCGGTATCCAGGCGGTTATGCCAGATGCAGAAGAGTTCCCGTACACAGTGCGTGTGGTTTCTGAAATTACTGAATCAAACGGTTCAAGCTCAATGGCTTCAGTCTGTGGTACTTCACTGGCACTGATGGACGCAGGTGTTCCAATCAAAGCGTCTGTTGCTGGTATCGCCATGGGCCTGGTGAAGGAGGACGACAAGTTTGTTGTTCTGTCTGACATCCTGGGTGATGAAGACCACCTCGGCGATATGGACTTCAAAGTAGCGGGTACCAACGACGGTGTTACTGCGCTGCAGATGGATATCAAGATCGAAGGTATCACCAAAGAGATCATGCAGATCGCTCTGAACCAGGCAAAAGGTGCGCGTCTGCACATCTTGTCTGTGATGGACGAAGCCATCAGTGCTCACCGTGATGATGTATCTGATTTTGCGCCTCGCATCCACACCATGAAGATCGACCCTGAGAAGATCCGTGACGTGATTGGTAAAGGTGGAGCAACTATCCGTGCGCTGACGGAAGAGACTGGCACCAGCATCGACATTACTGATGATGGCACCATCAAGATCGCAGCGACTGACGGTGCTCAAGCGAAAGAAGCTATCCGTCGTATCGAAGAGATCACTGCTGAAGTAGAAGTAAACCGCATCTACGAAGGTACTGTTGTACGTATCGTTGATTTCGGTGCTTTCGTTCAGGTACTGCCAGGTAAAGAAGGTCTGGTACACATTTCTCAGATCGCTGAAGAGCGCATCGAGAAAGTATCTGACTACCTGGAAGCAGGCCAGAAAGTGAATGTGAAGGTTATCGAAATCGACCGCCAGGGTCGTGTTCGCCTGAGCATCAAAGAAGCGGCTAAGAAAGAAGAAGCGAAGCCTGCTGAAGAGGGTGAAGACGCGTAAGTCGTCTAAACCACTAACAAAAAGGAGCGCATTGCGCTCCTTTTTTGTTGGCTTCCTGCTAGGATAGCGGGATAGGCTTCGGCCAGAGATGGAGCTAGGACCAATTTTGATGAATTTCCCACGAAAGCTAAGGGCAGCTGTCTGTCTGCTGATGTCCCTCGGTGTAAGTGCTTGTGTGAGTACACAACCAGTAGAGCCTGAAGGCCCTGGATTGGTGTTGGCTGAACCTGAGCAGCCAAAGGCACGCGACCAATTTACCGTCGCTAAGATCTCTCAACTCCTTTCTATGCCTGATCACGAAGATGATCAGCGTGCTTACCTGTTTTATCAACGAGGTGTTCATTACGATCGCCTGGGAATGCGCTGGTTAGCTCAATTAGATTTTCAGCGCGCGCTGGAACTGCGTCCAGATATGCCAGAAGCGTATAACCGCCTGGGTATCTATTTTATTCAGACCCAGCAGTTTGATGATGCGTTTGAAGCGTTTGATTCTGCGCTGGAGCTTGACCCTGAACACGATTATGCCTTCCTGAACCGAGGCATTGCGCTTTATTACGCGGGGCGTCAGGACTTGGCGATCTCAGATCTGGAAGAGTTTCTGGTTAAAGATCCAACTGACCCCTACCGTGCCATTTGGCTCTATCTGGTCGAAAGCGAACTTAATGCTGAAGAAGCCAAAGCCCGTTTACTTTATAACCGAAGCAAGCTCGATGACAGTGCCTGGGCAACTCAGCTGGCGGACTTCCTATTAGGTTCGATAAACGAGCAGACTCTGCTGTCTTTAGCCCAACAAGATTGGGAAGACAACAGCACGCTTGGGGAGAGATTGTGCGAAGCGTATTTCTATCTGGCCAAACGTTATCTGGCGGATGGTAAAGAGACGCAGGCATTAACTTTTCTTAAGCTCACCATCGCAACGAATATCTACGAATATGTAGAGCACAGATTTGCGTTGCTAGAACTCGACCTGCTTCATCAACGTTGGAGCGACCAGCAGGGCGCCTGATGCAACCGTTTCGAATCTGGTTACTGGCGGCAAGGCCAAGAACCTTGCCCGCCTCATTGGCGCCTCTTCTATTAGGCAATTGGCTTGCCTACCTCGATAACACCTTTTTTGCCGGGTTGATGATTGCCAGTCTGGTATGTGCTGTGGCATTGCAGATACTGGTGAACTTTGCCAATGATTACTTCGATGCCTTGAGCGGCGTTGATACCGATGCCCGTATTGGCCCTCAAAGAGCCACCCAATCTGGTTTGGTAAGCCATGGCGCCATGCGTTTGGCGATGGTGCTGTGTGCGCTTGTCGCAGTTGCCTCAGGGCTTTACCTGGTTGTTGCTGGGTCAGTTTGGCTACTTCCTGTCGGATTTTGCTGCTTGTTAGCTGCTTATGGCTACAGCGGTGGCCCATACCCGCTGGCCAGTCTGGGGCTGGGTGAGGTAACCGTTTTTCTGTTTTTCGGTTTGGTGGCTGTGTGCGGTAGCTATTTTATGCATACCGGAGTGGTATCGACGCAAGCCTGGCTTGGCTCTTTTATCGCCGGGCTGCCTATTGCCGCTATCATGTTGGTCAATAATATTCGAGATATTGATACAGATAGCGAAGCCGGTAAGCGCACTTTACCGGTTAGGATTGGCCGTACTGCTGCCAAGTGGCTTTATGGGATCGCGCTGACTTTGCCTCTGTTGTTTATGATGGTGAAGATTTCCGAGGCATATTGGTGGCTGGGCTTTTTATCAGTCTCAATTGGCCTGGGTTTTATGCTGATTAAGTCGATGTTTCAGTTGGCGCCAGCACAGCTCAACCCCTTGATTGGCAGGACTTCTCTCTACTCTCTTTGGACAGCGCTGTTAGGCTGCATCTACTTCTCTATTTAGGCTCTGTCGTCAACTTGTTGGCACAGGTTGCCAGACGTTGCGCAATGATTAATCTGGACCGACCAGTTGCGAAATCTCCATTTATTGTTCATGGTTAAGGGATATGAACAAGCCAGCTAACTGGCGGCAAGGGAGAAGACAGATGCAGAAGATGATCACTTTAGGGGAATTCATCGTCCAGAAACAGGCCGATTTTCCTGAGGCCACAGGCGAGTTAACAGGGCTATTGAGCGCTATTCGGCTGGCTGCCAAAGTCGTTAACCGTGAAGTAAACAAGGCTGGCTTGGCAGATATTACTGGCTCTGTGGGCGATACCAATATCCAGGGTGAAGATCAGCAGAAGCTTGATGTATATGCCAATGAAAAGTTTAAGGCAGCATTGGAAGCACGCGGTGAAGTGTGCGGCATGGCTTCAGAAGAGGAGGATGATTATGTGGTATTCGACTCTGAGGTTAACCATGACGCCAAATATGTGGTGCTGATTGACCCTCTAGATGGCTCGTCAAACATCGACGTCAATGTCTCCATTGGCACCATCTTTTCAATCTATAAACGTGTCTCTCCTCGTGGTACTCCAGTAACGCTGGAAGACTTTCTGCAGCCAGGCAAACAACAGGTTGCAGCGGGCTACGTTATCTATGGCTCTTCAACCGTGCTGGTGTATAGCACCGGTCATGGTGTGCATGGCTTTACTTATGACCCGTCACTGGGTGTGTTTGCACTGTCACATGAAGACATTCGAACGCCTGAAGATGGGGTGATCTATTCCATTAATGAGGGCAACTACATCAAGTTCCCTGATGGCGTGAAAATGTTCATTAAGTACTGCCAGGAAGAGGATGACTCGACCGATCGTCCCTACACTGCCAGGTATATCGGCTCTCTGGTGGCAGATTTTCATCGGAATCTGCTCAAAGGCGGGATCTACCTTTACCCCTCAACCATGAAGAATCCGAACGGTAAGCTGCGCCTGCTTTACGAGTGTAATCCGATTGCCTACCTGGTAGAGCAGGCCGGTGGTCGCGCCAGTGATGGTTATCAGCGCATTTTGGATATCAAACCAACTGAGCTTCACCAGCGCACGCCGTTTTTTGTTGGCTCGACTAACATGGTGAAAACCGTCGAGGCCCTGATTTTAGAGTTTGGTTGATAGACCTTGGTTGATAGGGGTTGCTCAAAAAGAAAAAGGCGCCAGAGGCGCCTTTTTTATTCGGGGCGTTTATGGGTAAAAACTTCGCCTAGCGATGCGTATTCGCTGGCCCCCAAGCGAGCCAATGGATCCAGAGACGCTGTATTTACTTTTAGTCGACCTTTACTGTCAGCCCCTGCGACGTCCTCACTCAGATAAAGCGATTCAATTTTTCCAAAAATCAATCGCTGCGGTACATCACCAATCTCCTTGACCTCATAAAGTGTGCAAGCCATGGCTATATGGCAGTCAGCCAGTCTGGGCAAAGCAAAATCGGCAAACGATGTCAGCGGAAGGTTGACATGGGCCAACTCAGATTCGCCGTGAGGCAGCGTTTGCGCGGTTTGTGTCACTACGTCCGCCATAGATGCAGAGGGTACATGAACCACAAATTTTCCCCGCTTCTGAATGTTATGGAGCGTGTCTTTGTCGCTGCCATCGGGCTTTTTACCCACTGAGAACATAATAAGCGGTGGGGCGCTGCAGACTGCATTGAAGTAGGAGAAGGGCGCTAAATTGAAACTCTCATTGCCATTGTCACTTAGTACCCAGGCGATAGGGCGAGGGACAATGGTTTGTGTCATTGCATGATATATCTCGCCACTACTGAGTGTATCAAATGCGATTTCCATGGCTCACTCCTTTGATTGTTTGCTTGGTAAAACTTCAGTCACGTCACTGATGATTTGACCATCGGTTAACTGGGAAACCAACTGCTGTCCCGGCATCACATCTTCCACCCTTTTGATTATCTGGCCTGTTTGGTGATCTTTAGTAATGGTGTAACCACGGCCCAGAGTTGAAAGCGGGCTTACCAGTGATAAGCCATGAGACGCCTGCTGCCAGTTTTGTTGTTGCGTGGATAGCAAGCTTTGCATGCTTTTTTGCAATCGCGCGGTGAGGTTGGCTTGCCGCTGGCCCAGCATGGCCACTCTGTGGCCGGGCTGAGACTTATCCAATCTCATACTGAGCTGAGATGCAGATAATTGCTTGGCACTCATCACACTGGAAACAGCTCTCATCAGGCGTGCGTTGAGATCGTCAGCACGCTGTTGCTGTTGTTGAAGCTGATGCGCAGGGTGCTGCTGTGTAAGCCTCTGTACAAGAGACGTCAAATGCATCTGCTGCTTTTCAACCTTTCGAGCGCAGGCCAGGCGCAATCTCGCCGCCAGTTGCGAAAGTTGTTGGCGCTGATGGCTGGTGTCTCCGCTGACATACTCTGCCGCTGCTGATGGGGTGGGGGCCCGCATATCTGCCACATAGTCAGCGATGGTTGTATCAATTTCATGGCCAACGGCACTGATTACAGGTATGTGGCTGGCATGAATGGTTCTTGCCACTATTTCGTCGTTAAATGCCCATAGATCTTCCAATGAGCCACCGCCTCGCCCAACAATCAACACGTCGCATTCATCTCGCTGGTTGGCCAGTGCAATTGCCTTAGCTATTTGTGGGGGAGCGGTGTCACCTTGAACCTGCGTCGGGTAAATAATCACCCTTATCGATGGATTCCGCCGTTTCATCACGGTAAGAATGTCGTGAAGAGCTGCGCCTGTGGGAGAGGTGACGACGCCTACGGTTAGTGGGTGAGCAGGAATGGGTTGTTTAAGCTCGGTAGAAAACAGACCCTCTGCGGCAAGCTGCATTTTAAGCTGCTCAAACTTTTGTTTAAGCAATCCTTCACCTGCATCTTCCATCATTTCTACAATGATTTGGTAGTCGCCGCGAGGCTCGTAGAGGCTGACCTGTGCTTTGACTAGTACCTGAAGCCCGCTTCTGGGTTGCAATGACACTTTCCGGTTAGCGCCACGAAACATGGCGCCTTTCACCTGAGAACGCTCATCTTTAATGCTGAAGTACCAGTGGCCGGAGCTTGCGGCAACAAAATTGGACAGCTCACCTTGCAACCAGATGGTGCCCAAGCCCTCTTCGAGCAATTGACGGGCACATCGGTTCAATGTTGAGACAGAAAACACCTTGGATACGGACATAAGGTTCCTGGTAAGTCAGATATGAATTTTTTGGAAACTTTTTATGACAGCCACTGCTTTAACCCAATGATTGCGGGGTTTTAAGCGCTATGCGCTGGATCACAAAATAGATTTACTCATTAAGCGCCTTAAGGTAGAATGCCGCCGCAACTTAATCAACCACCATCAACCGGTTTCAGGTATAGTTGCGATGCTAAGAATTGCCCAAGAAGCGCTCACCTTCGACGACGTATTGCTCGTCCCTGCACATTCAACCGTGCTGCCGAACACGGCTAAGCTGAACACCCGTCTGACTAGCACTATTGAACTCAACACTCCTATGGTTTCCGCCGCTATGGATACCGTGACTGAGGCCAATCTTGCAATCGCTCTGGCGCAGGAAGGCGGCATCGGTTTCATTCACAAGAACATGAGCATTGAGGCCCAGGCGGCTATGGTGCGCAAAGTGAAGAAATTTGAAAGCGGTGTTGTATCTGACCCCGTCACTGTTGAGCCCACACTGACTATTGGCGAGCTTAAAGAGCTTTCTGCTCAACATGGATTCAAAGGTTTCCCTGTTACCGACAGTGAAAACAACCTGGTCGGTATTGTTACCAGTCGTGACGTTCGCTTCGAGCCCGACATGGGTAAGCTGGTGTCTGATGTGATGACGCCAAAAGAGCGTCTGGTCACTGTTCATAAAGATGCCTCCGACGACGAAGTACACCACATGATGCATGAGCATCGCCTGGAGAAGATCCTGGTAGTGGACGACAGCTTCAAGCTGACCGGCATGATCACCGTAAAAGATTTCAAGAAAGCCGAACGTAAACCTAATGCATGTAAAGATGCTGAAGGTCGTCTGCGCGTTGGCGCAGCGGTAGGTGCCGGTGCTGGCAACGAAGAGCGTATTGCAGCCTTGGTTGAAGCGGGTGTTGATGTACTGCTGATTGATAGCTCACACGGCCACTCTGAAGGCGTTTTGCAGCGTATTCGAGAAACTCGTGCCCTGTACCCAGACTTGCAGATTATTGGTGGCAACGTTGCCACCGCAGCTGGTGCTTTGGCACTGGCCGATGCCGGTGTGAATGCCGTTAAAGTTGGTATCGGTCCTGGCTCTATTTGTACGACGCGTATTGTGACTGGCGTCGGTGTTCCCCAGATCAGCGCAGTAGCCAATGCTGTTGAAGCCTTGAAAGATCGTGACATTCCAGTGATTGCTGATGGTGGTATCCGTTTCTCCGGTGACATTGCAAAAGCCATCGTTGCTGGTGCTAGCTGTGTCATGGTGGGCTCAATGTTCGCTGGTACAGACGAAGCGCCAGGAGAGATTGAGCTTTATCAGGGCCGTGCCTTTAAGTCATACCGTGGCATGGGGTCACTGGGTGCGATGTCTCAGACGCAAGGCTCTTCTGACCGTTATTTCCAGACAGATAACGCGGCTGATAAGTTGGTACCTGAGGGTATCGAAGGGCGTATACCATACAAAGGCGCGGTTGCTAACATTATCCATCAGCAGATGGGTGGCCTGCGCAGCTGTATGGGCCTGACCGGTTGCGGCACGATCGATGAACTTCGCACTAAGGCTGAGTTTGTGAAGATCACCAGCGCTGGTATGGGTGAGTCTCACGTTCATGACGTGACTATCACCAAGGAAGCGCCAAACTACCGACTGGGTTAAACTACAGTCAGAATTGATTAGGTGGGCTGACCCGATGTCAGCCCATTTTCATTTTCCGAATAGCAGGGAAATCATGAGCAAAAACATTCACGACCACCGCATACTGATCCTCGACTTTGGTTCTCAGTACACCCAGCTAATTGCCCGTCGCGTACGTGAAATCGGCGTGTTCTGTGAGCTTTGGTCATGTGATGTGACAGAAGAGCAGATTAAAGAGTTTAACCCTCGCGGGATTATTCTTTCTGGTAGCCCTGAAAGTGTGGGCAACGACGTTGGCCTGAAAGCACCGGACTACGTGTTTGAAGCGGGTGTTCCAGTATTGGGTATCTGTTACGGCATGCAAACCATGACTGCCCAGCTGGGTGGCTCTGTGGTTGGCTCTGACCATCGCGAATTTGGTTATGCTCAGGTGGAAGTGATTGCTGATAGCGCGCTGCTGCACAACATCGAAGACCATGTGGGCGCCAACGGTAATGCCCTGTTGGATGTGTGGATGAGCCACGGCGATAAAGTGGGCGAGCCACCGGCCGGCTTCACTACTATTGCCCGCACAGACTCTTGTCCTCACGCAGCGATCGCCAATGAAGAAAAGAAATTCTATGGCGTTCAGTTTCACCCGGAAGTGACTCATACCCGTCAGGGCCAGCGTATGCTTGAGCACTTCGTTGTAGATACCTGCGGATGTGAGAAGCTGTGGACGCCTTCTTCAATCATTGAAGATGCGGTTGAACAGATTAAAAAGCAGGTGGGCGACGATGAAGTGATCCTGGGTCTGTCAGGCGGTGTTGATTCATCAGTTACGGCGATGCTGTTGCACCGTGCCATCGGTAAGCAGCTGACCTGTGTATTCGTGGACAACGGCTTGCTGCGTTTGAATGAAGGCGAGCAGGTTATGGAGATGTTTGGTGACCACTTTGGTCTGAACATCATCAAGGTTGAGGCTGAAGACAGGTTCCTGAGTAACCTGGCAGGTATTGACGATCCAGAAGCGAAGCGCAAATCAATCGGTCACACCTTTATCGAAGTATTTGATGAAGAGGCAGGCAAGCGCAGCAATGCTAAGTGGTTGGCTCAGGGCACCATCTATCCGGATGTGATTGAGTCGGCAGCGTCCAAGACGGGTAAAGCGCATGTGATCAAGTCGCACCATAACGTGGGTGGCCTACCGGAAGATATGGAGCTGGGCCTGGTTGAACCGCTGAAAGAGCTGTTCAAAGACGAAGTGCGTCGTATCGGTCTTGAGTTAGGCCTGCCTTACGACATGCTTTATCGCCATCCATTCCCTGGTCCTGGCCTAGGCGTTCGTGTACTTGGCGAAGTGAAAAAAGCGTACTGCGATCTGTTGCGTCGTGCCGATGCGATCTTTATCGAAGAGTTGCATGCTGCAGACTTATACCACAAGGTGAGTCAGGCATTTACTGTATTCCTGCCAGTCCGCTCTGTTGGCGTGATGGGCGATGGTCGTAAATACGATTGGGTTGTGTCACTGCGCGCCGTTGAAACAATCGACTTTATGACTGCGCATTGGGCACATCTGCCTTATGACTTCCTGGGTAAAGTTTCGAACCGCATCATTAACGAGATCGACGGTATTTCCCGTGTGGTTTACGATATCTCAGGTAAGCCACCGGCAACCATTGAGTGGGAATAAGCTTTTCGCTCAAAATAAAAGCCGGCTAACGCCGGCTTTTTTATGCACAAGAAGTACGTCGTTTTTTCCTCTCCAGAGGAAGAGGGTTAGGGTTTGGGGGCTTTTTACTCTCTCCCAAGACAGAAGATTGGAAATACAAAGATTTAATGACTGAAGACGAACTTAACAATCACGAACAATTTATGCGCCGCGCTATGGATTTGGCGGCGCATGCGGAATCTCTAGGCGAAGTGCCGGTAGGCGCGGTGGTGGTGTACCAAGGCGAGATTATTGCCGAGGGGTGGAATCGTCCCATTACTGGTAACGACCCGACTGCTCATGCTGAAATCATGGCGCTTCAAGCTGCTGGGCAGGCGCTGGATAACTATCGGCTGCTTGATACGCAAATGTACGTGACGCTGGAGCCCTGTGTTATGTGCGCGGGTGCCATGGTTCATGCGCGCATAGGAAAACTGATTTATGGCGCATCGGATCTGAAAACAGGTGCGGCAGGTTCGGCGATGGATATCTTTGGTCATCCGGCGATGAATCACCAAGTTGAGATAACTGGTGGTGTGTTGGACGAGGAGTGTGGAGCAATGTTAAGTGCGTTCTTTAAGAAGCGAAGGGCTGCGATTAAGGCGAAGAAGGTGGAGCAGCGCCAGCAGGCAGAGTAGCCGCTGGCATCAGGTGGGTCAGTCCATGTCCATCATGGGACCGACCTCGGTCTGGAGGTAGAACTTTCTTGAACGCGCCATCACTTTTTTGTGGCTGCGCTTGGTTGCTAAATGACGACGTGAAGAGTGTGCATTTACTCGACGTAGTCTTCTCATAGTGCACTCCTTTTCGTTTAAGTGCGGGTTCCAAACCACAAGCCTAGACCCCGCGTGTTTCATTTATATGAATTATTAATAGAACTATCTTTGCGGCGCCGCCTGTTGTAGTTCAATTTCCTGTTCCACCGCTTGCTCCGCATCATAATCACGGACACCGGATGTCAGTTGTTTAAACTTCTCTTTTTGCTGAGCTAATCGAGATTCGGCTGTCTTTTTGTTATCACTCCAAACCAGTGCGTCGTAGTAACGGCGAATGTTATCTACGTACACCACCGGCTCTTCACCCCGAGCATAGCCATACTTGGTCTGCTTGTACCATTTCTTCTGTCGTAGAAGAGGCAGGGTGGTTTTAACGTCAGTCCAGCTGTAGGGATCTTTGCCACGCTTGCGGGTTAGGTTGATTGCGTCCAATACGTGTCCCATGCCTACATTGTAGGCCGCCAGCGCAAACCAAATGCGTTCGTGGGGCGCTATCTTTTCTGGAACGCGATCCAACAATTTTCTCAAATAAATAGCGCCCCCCCGAATACTCTGTTCGGGATCCATACGGTTGTCTATATTGAGCTGTTTGGCAGTATTTAGCGTCAGCATCATCAGGCCGCGAACACCGGTATGAGAACGGGCGTTTGGTTTCCAGTGAGACTCCTGGTAACTCTGAGCTGCCAGCAGTCGCCAGTCTATTTCACCTGCATATTGCTCGAACATAGGCCGGTATTTAGGGAGCTTACGGTCAATTGCTCGGATAAACGCGCGCGTGTCGACATAATCGAACTTGCCAACATGGCCATAATATTTCTCTTCCAGCTGGGCGATCATGCCGCTGGATTGCATCTGACCGAAGAATTCGATCAGGGCCGCTTGCAGCGGATCGTTGCCACCTTTTTGAAGCAACCAAGCTACAGGCTGCTCCTTGACCAGCGTAAAGGCCAAAGACAACTCGGTGTGATAGCGGCGGAACAGATCTAACTGACTCGAATCGACGATCGTGAAATCGATATCTCCAGCCAGCACTTTTTGCATTAACTCTTCGCTGTCATGCTCGGTGGTTTCTTCCCACTCAAGTTCCGGGTTTTCCTGCTTTAGTTTGGCTAGGGTCTCAGCATGGCTGGAGTTGGCGATTACACGAATAACTCCATCTAACTGGCCCAAGTTCCGTGGCCGCTTTCTGCCTTTTTTATAAACAACTTTCTGACTTACCCATTGGTACGCCGGCGAGAAACTGTAGTACTCCCGACGTTTGTCGGTCACTGCCAACCCGGCAGCAATAACATCGACACGACCGGCATTGAGTTGGGTAAATAACTCATTCAAAGTGTAACTGGGCACCATTTTGAGTTCGACACCCAAATAATCCGCTAATGATTTCGCTAATTCGTAATCAAAACCTTCCGGACCGTTAGGGCCAAAAAGATAGGTAGTGCTGGAATAGATGGTGCCGACACGCAGTTCACCACGGTCGAGAATTTTTTGGAGGTGGGTTTTCTCTGGCTGAGTGGGATCGCAGGCGGTAACCCAAAAGAGCGCCAGAACAGCTAATATGGCGGGTTTCCAAGCTGTGTTGTAGCAGGGCCACAGCTTCCAAGCCATTAACTTCAATCGAATCCGATGAATTTTCTCCATACCTTACTTATACCAGATGAATTCAAATGCGCCCAGCTTCATTCAACCCTTATCATCAGAGGGGAATTTCACTATAATTACGCCTCCTTAATCGACCCCCTTTTCGAGCCAGGTGAGTAAGCATATGCAGATCCTTCGTGGTGCCCCCGCGTTGTCCGACTTTCGTATCAACAAATTGCTGGATGCCTGTGGTAGCCAACAATTACCTGTAACCGGCATTTATGCTGAGTTTATGCACTTTGCGGAGCTCTCTTCTCCGCTTTCTGATGCCGAGTTAAGTAAGCTGGAAAAGCTGCTGACTTACGGCCCAACCATTGCGGAGCATGCCCCGGAAGGAAAGCTGCTGTTAGTGACACCTCGTCCTGGCACTATCTCTCCCTGGTCATCGAAAGCAACCGATATTGCTCATAACTGTGGTTTAGAACAAATTGTTCGCCTTGAGCGCGGTATGGCTTACTACATCGCAACCAGTGCAGATTTGACGGATGAGCAGCTGCAACAGGTGAAGGGTCTGATTTATGACCGCATGATGGAAGTGGTGTTTGAGGAGATGGAGCAGGCAGAAGCTTTGTTCCGTCACGAACAACCCGCACCATTGAAATCTGTTGATGTACTCAATGGCGGCCGTGAGGCACTTGCTACTGCTAACGTCGAAATGGGTCTTGCCTTAGCGGAAGACGAGATCGATTACCTGGTTGAGAACTTCAAAGAACTGGGTCGTAATCCGAACGATATTGAACTCTACATGTTTGCTCAGGCGAACTCTGAGCACTGTCGTCACAAAATCTTTAACGCCGATTGGACTATCGACGGTCAAAAACAGCCTAAGTCGCTGTTTAAGATGATCAAAAATACCTACGAGCAGCACAGTGATTACGTGTTGTCGGCGTACAAAGATAACGCCGCTGTGTTCGAAGGTTCTAAAGCAGGCCGTTTCTTCCCTAATCCAGACACCAAGAGCTACGGCTACCACGTCGAAGATATTCATATCCTGTGTAAGGTAGAAACGCACAACCACCCAACGGCAATTTCACCATGGCCAGGCGCTTCAACCGGTTCTGGTGGTGAAATTCGAGACGAAGGTGCAACAGGTATTGGTTCTAAGCCGAAAGCGGGCTTGGTTGGCTTCTCCGTATCTAACCTGCGTATTCCGGGTTTTGAGCAGCCTTGGGAAACCGACTTTGGTAAGCCAGGCCGCATTGTTTCTGCGCTGGATATCATGATTGAGGGCCCTCTCGGTGGTGCCGCATTCAATAACGAATTTGGTCGTCCAAACCTGCTGGGTTACTTCCGTACCTATGAAGAGCAGGTAAACAGCCACAATGGTGAAGAGGTGCGTGGTTATCACAAGCCAATCATGCTGGCAGGTGGTTTAGGTAACATTCGTGGCGAGCACGTCGAAAAAGGTGAGATCCCGGTTGGCGCCAAGCTGATTGTGCTGGGTGGCCCGGCGATGAACATCGGTCTTGGTGGTGGCGCGGCTTCTTCAATGGCGTCAGGCCAATCTTCAGAAGATTTGGACTTTGCCTCTGTTCAGCGTGAAAACCCTGAAATGGAGCGTCGTTGTCAGGAAGTGATCGACCGCTGCTGGCAGCTGGGCGAAGATAACCCCATTGTATTTATCCACGATGTGGGCGCGGGTGGTCTGTCTAATGCACTGCCTGAGCTGGTAAATGACGGTGAGCGTGGCGGTAAGTTCGAGCTGCGTAACGTACCGAATGATGAGCCGGGCATGAGCCCGCTTGAGATATGGTGTAACGAATCTCAAGAACGTTATGTCATGGCGGTACCTGCAGAGAAACTGGCGCAGTTTGATGAGATCTGTCAGCGTGAACGCGCACCTTATGCAGTAGTGGGTGAAGCGACTGAAGAGTTGCACCTGACCCTCAACGACAGTCACTTCGATAACAAACCTATCGATATGCCTCTGAACGTGCTCTTAGGTAAAACACCTAAGATGCATCGTGATGTAACCCGTTTGCAGGCGGCTGGACAAGCGCTGACTCTGGATGGCGTTGATCCACTGGAAGCGGCAGAGCGTCTGCTTCGTCTGCCTACGGTTGCAGAGAAAACCTTCCTTATCACCATCGGTGACCGCACGGTAACCGGCTTGGTTGCTCGCGATCAGATGGTCGGTCCTTGGCAGATCCCTGTGGCAGACTGTGCGGTAACCGCGGCAAGTTTCGACACCTATGCTGGTGAAGCCATGTCTATGGGTGAACGTACCCCGGTGGCTCTACTGAACTTTGGTGCGTCAGCGCGTTTGGCCGTGGCTGAGTCGCTGACCAATATCGCAGCCACACAAATCGGTGACCTTAAGCGCATCAAGCTTTCTGCTAACTGGATGTCTGCTGCCGGTCACCCAGGTGAAGATGCCGGTCTTTATGAAGCTGTGAAGGCTATCGGTGAAGAGCTTTGTCCTGCGCTGGGTCTGACGATCCCGGTAGGTAAAGACTCTATGTCGATGAAAACCAAGTGGGAGCAAGATGGCGAAGAGCGTGCGGTGACTTCACCGTTGAGCCTCGTTATCACTGCCTTTGGTCGCGTAGAAGATGTGCGAGCGACGGTTACTCCGCAACTGCGCACAGATGCGGGCGAAACAGACCTTATTCTGATTGACTTGGGTAATGGCCAGAACCGACTGGGTGGCTCTTGCTTGGCCCAGGTATACAAACAGCTGGGTGATGCCACCCCTGATGTGGACAACGCAGCTGAGCTGAAAGGCTTCTTCGATGCGATGCAGGCCCTGGTTGCTGAAGGGAAGCTGCTGGCATATCACGACCGTTCAGATGGTGGTCTGTTTGTGACCGTTGCTGAAATGGCGTTTGCTGGCCACTGTGGTGCCAAGGTAGACCTGAGCAAGCTGGGTGGTAATGACCTGGCTGCGCTTTACAACGAAGAGCTGGGTGCCGTACTTCAGGTTAGACGTGAAGATCGCGACGCTGTATTGGCACTGTTTGCCAAACATGGTCTGGAAGCGATGACCCATGTCATTGGTGAAGTGACCGAGCAAGACAGCGTTAGCTTTGAGCGCGACGGTAGCGTCGTTCTTGAAAGTACACGTACACACCTGCGTACTTTGTGGGCCGAAACCACGCTTAAGATGCAGCAACTGCGTGATAACCCAGCCTGTGCTAAGCAGGAGTTCGAAGCCAAGCAAGATCCAAAAGATCCTGGCTTGAACGTCAATGTGCCGTTCGATACCAGCGAAGATATTGCAGCACCATTCATCGCCACTGGTGTGAAACCGCGTATGGCGATCCTGCGTGAGCAGGGCGTTAACTCCCACTTGGAGATGGCTGCGGCATTTGATCGTGCTGGTTTCGATAGTATCGATGTCCACATGAGTGACGTACTGGCAGGTCGCATTGACCTGGCTGAATATAAAGGTCTGGTTGCCTGCGGTGGTTTCTCATACGGTGACGTACTGGGTGCCGGTGAAGGTTGGGCGAAATCGATCCTGTTTAACACCCAGGCCCGTGACATGTTCAGTCAGTTCTTCCAACGCGAAGACAGCTTTGCGCTGGGCGTATGTAACGGCTGCCAGATGTTGTCGACCCTGAAAGAGCTGATCCCAGGCTCTGACCTTTGGCCGCGATTTGTACGTAACGAATCTGAGCGTTTTGAAGCACGTTTCAGCTTGGTAGAAGTGCAGGATAGCCGCTCTATCTTCTTTCAGGAGATGAACGGCGCGCGTATGCCGATTGCTGTGTCTCACGGTGAAGGGCGTACTGAATTTGCTGCCGCGGACGGCGCAGCCAAAGTGCTTGATAGTGGCTTGGTTGCTGTACGTTACGTCGATAACTATGGCCAGCCAACTACACAGTACCCGGCTAACCCTAACGGCTCAGAAGCAGGTATTACCGGCCTGACGACGACTGACGGTCGCGTCACCATTATGATGCCGCACCCTGAGCGTGTATTCCGTACTGTGGCCAACTCCTGGCACCCAGATTCTTGGGGCGAAGACAGTGCCTGGATGCGTATGTTCAGAAACGCGCGTAAGTTTGTTGGCTAACCGTTATTGGTGACAACTCGCTAATATTGAAAGGGGGCCATTCGGCCCCTTTTTTTTGCTTCGCCTTCTTGTGAGTAACTCTTCTAGATGGCTTTGGATATAAACACCAGCGGTGTCTCGCCATCCAAATCAAGAAATATCTGATAGGTGCCGGGGGAAGGGGGCTTGAATTCGAAGTGCTGTTCTATGGCATTGGGTTGTGCTTTGAATACACGTCCTAGTTTGATGTTTTTATCTGACAGCGATCGGTAGCCGTAGTTAGTGCCCGGCGTGAAGTCTTTGTCGACCAGTTTAAAGTTTATAGGAAAGCTGGCGTTCCGAATCTCTATCTCTGTCCTGTACAACTGTGTGTTTCCCACTTGCTGAAGTTGATATTCAGGCAGTGCTTTCCACCAGTTGCAGTCACATCTGAAATAGAGAGGTTCAGCAGATGCCGCTGAACCTATACATGAGAGCAGTAAGATAGAGAGATAACGCATGTCGAAGCCAATGTTTACCCTGATGAGTTAAAGCATAGCGCTTATTCGGCAGACAAAGAAAAGGCCAGCATAAGCTGGCCTTATTAAGTTCGATAATCGTTATTGATTAAGTCTTGTAGCGCATGCAGTGCGCTTTTTGCTCTTCAGACATGGATGCCTGTTTGGAGCTTGTCTCAGTGATCTGCTCAAACACCACCATATTGGCGTCTGCCGCTTCGTTGATCATATTAACGTTGCGGGTCATCTCTTCAGTGGTACAGCGCTGCTCTTCTGCGGCTACGCTGATCTGATTCGACATATCTGCAATTTGAGTCACGATGGATTTAATCGTGCCCATAGCACCATCAGCATCACTCACCTGAACCACGTTATCCTGCATCTTGGTGGTTGCGTCTCGCACTGAGTCTGCGGCATCACGAATACTGGTTTGTAGGTTTTCAATTCGCTGGTTAATTTCTGACGTGGACTCAGAAGTACGTTTAGCCAGATTACGAACTTCATCTGCTACTACCGCGAAGCCGCGGCCCTGCTCACCTGCGCGCGCAGCTTCAATCGCAGCGTTGAGTGCAAGCAGGTTGGTTTGCTCGGCGATACCACGGATAACGTCCAGGATCTGGCCGATTTGGTCACTGAAGTGCTCCACTTCCTGGATCTTATCGGCTGAGCTTTGCAGTTGTTCAGAAAGCTGGTTAGTGCCATCAATGGTCGCCGTCATAATCTGGCTACCCTGATTGGCTGCGTCTTCAACCTGATGTACCTGTTCAGCGGTATCTGCTGCGTTTTTGGCTACCTCACTGAATGAGGCCTCCATCTCTGTCATTGCTGTCGCCAGGGCACCAATATTGTTGCGCTGATGCTCTAAGCTCGCACTGGCGTCATTACATGCCTGACTGTTGTCCTGGGCGATTAGTGCTTGTTGATCTGCCGCAGAGTGGAAACTGGCTAAGGTTTCCTGCATCTGGCTGGCAACCAGATTTACGTCATCAGCAATTGCACCAAATTCATCTTTATTGTTGTAGCTAACACGGGTGGTCATATCGCCATCAGCGACAGCACGCAGAGAGCGGCTAACGTCTTTCAGTGCCTTACGCATCTGGCTGCTGAGCCACAAGCCAAACAGGATGGCCACAGTAACAGAGGCCACCAGAATGATGATGACTAAACTCATGCTGCTGCGATAGGTGACTTTAGCGCTGCCTGATGCTGCGGCTACGGCCTCATCAGACTCTTGAATCAGCTGTTCTACCTGCTCTCTGGACTGAGACTGAATGGCTTCCAAAGCGGTCTTAAAGCGGAGGTTATTCTCTTGCAGTTTAAGTAACTCGTAGAATGTGGTGACTTTACCACCGCCGGCTAAAGTGAAGTCTTTCTTGATTGCCTCCCAACGCCCGGTGAACTCTTCACGGTAACTGGTGCGAGAGTCTTCATACATTTCAAACTCGTCAATGGTGCTGGACATCTTTTCGTCCAACATAGGGACTAATTGATCAATTGTTGTACCAGCCTCTTCAAGCTGAGCTACATTACCGCCATTGATACCGTCGAATAGCGTCGCTTCCAGCTTTTCAAACGGGTTCATGAACTCACTCAGTGTCCAGGTGACGTAGTCATCACCGGTTGAGTTCGCTACCTTGGTCAGGTGCTGCTTGAGTCGGGAGAATTCCAACTGCAGCTCTCGTACCTGCAGGGCTGCCACTTCTTCTTGTTTGAGCTGCTCACTGTATCCACTGATGACACTTTCCGCCTGTTCGCCCATTTGTGGCAATAGACTAGAGAGTACATCTAATGTCGGTTTTGCTTCTTCCGAAACCACAACATTCAGGCTTTCCAGTTGAGACTCTGCCTGCGTAAGGGCTTCGCGGTAAGTCGATGCGAGATTATCAACGGTGGCTGGGTCCCGCTCACTCAAAATACTGGTGATACTTTGCGCAACTTCCTGTAGCGAGATAAATAAATTCTGACTTGCTTTTAACTGCGGCAATGAACGCTCTGAAACGTCTTCAACACCACGATTAAGAGAGTTGATAGAGACTAGACCGAAGATACCTGTCAAAAGTAGCATCAGGATTAAGATCCCAATGAGCAGGTACAACCGCTGTAGGAAAGAGAGGCTAACCAAGTTCAGGTTAAACTTGTCGAGCCAGGGGAACTTACTTCTTGTCATTTGCTATTCGCCCACGGAGTTAGTGGTAAGTTTCTAGTTTTGGTTAACGCTAGCACAAACCGCCTATCCGTGGCGTCGCAGGGGGTCACACTATTGTGCTACCGAGTTGCGACTAGTTTTCATACATGATTTTAGCTAAGTATCGACGTTTGAAGGGAAAACTTAAAATACCAAGGTAAACTAGCGTTCGGAAAATCGACATAGGTCATGTAATCTTTGCCAAAACACTATATTTTTTGTGGTTTTCATGCTGTTTACTGACCCATTGGAGCTAACTTGTCCTTAGCCTTTTTTGTTACTGATAGAGATATTTCTCCTTTGGTTTCAGTCATTGCCAGAATGGCCCCAGAGATAACCATCCAGGTATGGCCAAATTTGGGTGCTCCCGATCTTATACGCATGGCCGTGGTATGGAACTCGTTGCCGATCCAAAGTTCTGAGATGCCTGCGCTTAGTCTGGTCACAAGCTTTGGCGCAGGTGTAGACCAGTTGGTTCGAGATCTGTCGTTGGTTAACTTTCCTATTGCGCGGATCGTTGATAATGGGCTTTCGGAGCAAATGGCGCGTTATGTCTGCGGTTACATTCTGCAGCATCAGGTTCGTATCAATGAGCTTAGATCAAAGCAGCTAAACAGGAACTGGTCTCCAGAGCCTCAGTCTGACGGTCGTAATGTTGTGATCCTAGGCGCTGGCAACCTTGGCAATACTGTGAAAAAGGCGCTTGAGGCATTGGCGTTTAATGTTGTTTGTTGGGCCAAACACTGCCGACCAGGTGTTATTACGGGGAGAGAGGCGCTGAGTACGGCGTTGTCTGAAGCAGACTATCTGGTAAATGTTTTGCCATTAACCGATCAAACCCTGGATATCCTGGATGCTGAATTATTCAATCAGTGCAAACCGGGTTGTTATCTGGTTAATGTGGCCAGAGGACAGCATTTGGTGGAGAGAGACCTACTGGAAGCGCTGGAAAGCGGTCAGTTAAGTGGTGCGACACTGGATGTGTTTGCAGTAGAGCCTCTGCCTGTGTCACACCCATTTTGGTGTCACCCGAAAGTGAATGTTACGCCACATTGCTCCGCATTGACTGACCAGCATGCTGTGTCTGAACAGATCGTAGATAACTATCGGCGGCTGACAACGTCTCGCCCATTAATGAATTTGATAGACAGGCAGGCAGGTTACTGATGCTCGCCAAAAAGAGGTCAATGTGAAAAAAGAGGTCATTACTTATTTCCTACAGATGCTTAACCATGGCCAGCATCAACCCGTGGCCTGCCCGGCAGGGTTTGTTATTCAGAAGGCAACCCATGTGGTGCCTGAATTTAACCAGTTTATGTTTCGAGCCGTTGGCGGCCCTTGGCGTTGGTATAGCCGATTAAGCTGGGATTATGAGCGGTGGGTTAGACATCTTGCGCAACCGTCAGTGACCACTTATACCGCTATGTATGAAGGCAGTCTGGCTGGTTACTTCGAGTTGTTCCAACATTCGGATAACTCGGTTGAACTTCATTTCTTTGGTTTGTTGCCAAGTTTCTATGGAAAACGGCTGGGTGGCGCTTTGCTGTCTGCCGCGATATCGGAAGCTTGGGCACTTAACCCTGAGCGGGTTTGGGTGCATACCTGCAGTGAAGATCACCAAGGCGCGCTTCAAAACTACCAGCGACGAGGCTTTGAGCTTTATGACCAGCAGAGTGAAGTGGAAACGCTGCCAGAGGATGATAGCGAGCAGTGGTTAACGGCGCCTTTTATCTACCAAAGCCTGGAACAGGCTAGGAGCTAAGGCACTAACCTTTCCTGTTTTGAATTCGTTCCCGGGTATCCATCTTTTTATTTGGGCCTTTCCTGAGCATGACGTATACCGCCCCTAAGCCGCCGTGGTGCTTCTGACAAGAGTGGAATGCCTGCACTTCGGGAAGTGCCTTGAGCCATTGATTGACAGCACTTTTTATCAATGCGGATGGTTTAGAGTGTCGGCCAATTCCGTGAACAATAATGGCACTACGTACTTCGATCCGAAGGCAATCCTGCAAAAATTGCTGGACCGCTCGGCGCGCCTGCTCAACGGAGTGTTTGTGAAGGTCCAGCCTGGCTTCAATCTGATATTGCCCAAGCCTTAGCTTCCTGAAAACGCCGTGCTGAACTCCCGGGCGCATAAAGCTAATCTGGTCATCGGGCGAGACCATCTCTCTTATCTCGGTTGAGAGCGGATCATCTTTAGACTCTGTAGCGGCTTGAGCAGCCTCCCGCTTGGCCGCTTTTTCCTTATCCAGCGTACGGTGTTTTGAATGGTGGACAACCTGATTGTCACTCACCAGTCGTTTTACATCGGCCATTTCGGCATCAAAGGAGAAAAATTCGTCGTCACTCATGGTACTTAACTAGTGTAAATATGTAGCAGTATCGTTAGTAAGCCAGCTTTGAAACCTTGTAGCCGTTTGCTGAAAGCGAATCCAACAGGTTTTCCGGGCCCACCAGGTGGGCGGCACCAACGACTACAAATAGTGAGCTTTTACTCATCATGGGTTTGAGTTGTTTTAGCCAGGCTTGGTTCCGTTTTTTAAGCAGGTGATCAACAAACAGCTGATCAGCCTTGGTATCTCCGAGCTCCTCTTTGAATATGCTTGCCAGCAATTTTGAGTCACCCGCTGCCCAGGCGCGCATCATACGTTGCGTGTAACTGTTGTTTGATTTGGTCTCATCCAGCATTTGCTGCAACATGGTGCTGCCTTCGGCGTCAAGTTTCATCATTGCAGATATCTGATCGGTGAGAGTTTCCAGACCATAAACACTTTTGTTTTTTTGTTTGGCCAGCCCGCTGAAATACATATCAACGCCGTAGTTAGGGTCCAAGCCGATAGATTGGTAATAGGCCTGGGCAAGTATCAGCGCAGCGGCCCAAGGTTTGAGAGGGTCAATACTTGCGCTGGGTACACCAAAGCGTTTCGCTCGTTCTACCGTTTCTTTATAGAGTGCTTTTGGCAGGTGCTGTTTAAGGGTGGTGCCATCCATATACATACCGTGAAGCATCATCAACTGCATCATTTCAGCCTGGATCGCGGCCTCATCCTGCATATTAACTTCCATCACCAATTGATCAGCTTGGGAAAACCTCTTTTCGATCGCGGCAGGAAGCGGGTAGTACCTGGCCTCTCCCATATGCACCGAGCCGAAGAAATAGCTGGTTTGATTGCCTTTGGTTACTTCATATAGCGCTGGGCTGATCGTTGCTGAGAGTGGGGCAGAGAAAATGGCAACAAACAGAAGGAGCGATTTAATCCAGAGGCGCATAACGTGTTCCTGCGAAGTGGGTATCTAGGGTCAACAGACCCTGATTACTTTGCCTTGATAAAAACTGGGGATCAATAACTTATGGAGTTAATGGAGATGGCGCTCCCGACAGGATTCGAACCTGTGACCTGCCCCTTAGGAGGGGGCCGCGCTATCCAGCTGTGCCACGGGAGCCCAAAATATTGGCGAACTGTCACTTGTTTGGGGTGGCAGCCGCCCGCATTATACTGTTCTTGAAGGGAATTTAAAGCACGCCACCCAACTGTACGATATCGTTTACCTGTACTCCGCTTAGTTCTTTTGGATCCGAAGCTCTGGCAATAAGCCGGTTTTGGTATGACTCTGTCACTCTAAGGGTGACTTCGGTAGGAAGCAGGCGCACGTGGTGTTTTCCATCCTGGCCATCGTAAGTCATGCGATGCAACAAAGTTAGCTTGTCACCTATACGCAAACCGTTGCTATGGCCCAGATCGACTTCGACCAGGTCATTGGCAATGTGGGTAATACGACCACGGCCCGGGGTGCAACTCAAGGTCATATCGAGATCTGCCTGCAACTGGGATAGCACGTCACTGACAGCGCCACCATAAGGCGATGTCCAGAATGCTTTTGAAGCAACAGAAACGCGTTTGTCAGTGGGAAAGTCCCAAGGGGCCTGGCTGTGGTAACTACGTTCCAGTAGGAGTTCACCTGAGCTGCCATCGACCAGATGTATCATTAACTCGAAATTTCTTTCTGGTGGCGAATAGACCCACTCCTGCCATTTACGCGTAGGGACTTCTCCGTTAAACGAAAGATCACGGATTTCGGCGAACAGTACGACCTGGGTGTTGGTTTGTCTGGTTATCTCTCGGCTTAGCATAGGCGTGACCAAGCGCTGTGATTGAAACTCTGCAGGCGTGAAGTGAGTAATTTGATTTAACCAACGCTTTGGATAACTGGACTGACTCTCTGCACGCAGGTGATCGAAGAGCCATTGACTGGCTTCCTGTCCGATTTGCTCAATACCTCCAACACGCGCGTTTGTTGGATCACTCAATCTAAATCGGGTCAGCAGTAAGGATTTTTTGAACGCAGCACTTTCACATTGCAGAGACTGTGGAAACAGATCTGCATGAATAGATATATAAAGCGTCTCACCGCTGCGGCGCTCTGAGAGCACTCGAACATCTCTCACGGTGCCACTGGTGCGGATCTGAAATTGGTCATTTACGATCTTGCCGGCGGCAAGTTCTTGCAGGCTGCTCACTGTGCCTCCGGCAAGAATGAGCGCATTTTTCAGAGCCTGCTGTGTTGCTCGTTCACGTGCACTGGCAATATCACCACTATAAATGGTCGCAGAGCCCTCCGCTTCATACCACATCGCGTGGGATATAGGACTGGCCAGCAGTAACAGCAGTATAAGTAGTCGCCTAAGCATAGTGAGCCTCAAACGGTTGCTAATTAGGCGTCAAAAATCAGCCTATTCTTTAATTACTACCAGAATCAGCAAAAAATGGGCCAGTACGGCCCTAGCTGATCTAGCCGTCTGTATTGACCCTTAGCCTGCGTTTGTCAATCGCGGTTGTCAGGTGGCATAAACTTTGCTGGTAATTCATCAGAATAACGATTCATTGACGAGGTAGGAGAGTCGGATGGCTGCCTTGAAACACTTCTATTCGCACCTGCTGATTGGCGCAGGTTTGCTATTGATTGTGCTGGCGCTGAGTAGCTGTAGCATGCTTGAGGACGAAGAAGAGATTTATGTGCCTCATGCTGCGGTTACTCCAATGACAGTGGATCTGCCGACCCATGTCAAACAATTGGCTCTGCAGCTGATTGGTTCGAGTCGCTATGTCTCATCTAAAACACCTATCGCTGTTACCAGCTTCGTAGATATCGAGACGCTGGAAAGCACCGATGTCTACGGCAATCAGTTGTCTGAGTTGGTGATGGTTGAACTCCAGCAGATGGGATGGACGCTAATCGACTTTAAGCTGACGGGTGGCATTGATGTTACCCCGACGGGGGATTTTGCCATGACTCGGGATTTTCTGCGTCTACAGCATCGCCACCCCATTGAATACATTCTTACGGGTACGCTCATTCGTGGCTCTAATGGCATTCAGGTAACAGCACGTATTGTCGGCGTGGAATCCAGGGCCATTGTTGCCACTGCATCAACTTTCCTGCCCATGTCTCTGTTTGTCGAGCAGGCCGGTATGCCTGCCGAAGGGGGCTACGTGGCCAAGGACCCCCAGTCTGGGATGCTGATCAGGAAAGGTGGATAAGATTCCGGCCTGAAACCAACTTGTGTTTAAGTCCCTTTGTTTGATGTCGATAACAGAGGGAGTGAAGAGAAAGAACGATGCTTATGAAGTCTAACTATTGGCAACTCGCGGCGACTGTTTTCATATTAACCGCTTGCGCATCTGAACCCGAGCAACCTGAGCATTCGATGGCTTCGGGGCAGATGGCTACATCTGAAGCGATTGCTTGGGACCCTTACCAGGAAGTGAAGCCCAAAGACTTTGTCGCGCATGTTGAGAAAATCGCTGAGGAATTGGTAGGCACTATGCCTGAACGTTGTTATCAACCTATGGCGGTCGCCAGTTTTGTTGATATAGAAACGCTTAACACCAGTGGCTCACTTGGCAAAGCCCTGGCTGAGAATCTAATTACTCAGATGCAGCAACAGGGTTGTAAAGTGCTCGACTTTAAACTCAAAGATAAGATTCAGGTGACTTCTACCGGAGACTTTGTGTTCAGTCGAAATTTTACTCAGCTTAAAAGTGAGCTGCCGCTCAAATATGTGCTGACGGGCACGCTGCAACCTATGAACGGTGGGGTGCAGGTGAATGCTCGCCTAGTTGATATTAAATCGAAAGTGGTTGTCGGTGCGGCGCAACAGTTTTTACCGGAGGAGATTGTCTCTGCCGTAAATGAGGTGAAGACACGTGATGGCGTTACTTTATTGAGCCAGAGGCAGGGGTGATTCGATGCCGAAAATTCAACTGATTTTACTTTTTGTACTGGCTATTTCTGGTTGCAGTCAGATGTTTGATAAGCACGTTGAGTGGGAGGCTGTGCCGCCGGATCATTATCCTGTGCTCCATGCGGTGGGTTATGCGCCAATCAGTTCACAGTCGGGGCTTGATGAAAACACTCGCATGTTGCAGGCAATGCGTGCGTCAAAAATGGATGCTTACCGGGAACTGGCGGAGCAGATCTACGGCCAGCAAGTGACGGCAGGCAGTGCAATGGGCGGGACAACCTTGGACCAGGACCGTTTGCAGGTAGCGGTTAGTGGTGTTGTAAGAGGGGCCAGAGTCGTACGCACCTATCCACTGGGCGATATCTATGCCACTGAGCTGGAGTTAGATATGGCGGATGTACAACGCATGTACCAATCACTAAACCCGCCAAGGCGGATCCATGACGTTCAGTACTACTAAACGGATAATCAATTTGAAAAAACAAGGCGAGAAATTTCTCGCCTTTTTCATGTCTGCACTAATCTTAAAAGGAGTGTGTTAGAACTGGTGCGCATGCCGTATCGCCAACCAGCTTATTGCAGCCAGGGGGCGATTATGTTGAAAAGACCAATTTATGAACTCCTTCCCTATTTCTACCTTGCGGGTGGCTTTGTCTGTATTGCCAACTTCGAGTTTGGTTGGGGGCAGTTGTTTGCAATACTTCTCTTCTTATTGGGCGCTGATATCTGGATCATGCGTTCCAACTCCCGCAGGCAAGACAAAGTGTTGAAACGAAGAGTACAGGATAGGCTTAAACCTTTCTGGCTTTATGAGGTAATGCCATTTCTTCTTGTTTGTATCAGTGGTGTCGTTATCTCAACGTCTGGCAGCAATTACTTGAGTTGGGCGATGGTGCTACCTGTGGGATATGCATTTTGGCGAATAGAGCAGAGGGTGGAATATCGCCAGCATGGCTGGGTGCAGCTTACTGACGCGCAGTTGAGTTGAGTGAGTTGATACGGGTGGCGCAATGTTGCCACCCACGCATCATGCATTGCAAATCGTTAGACTTTAATTCCCTGTCCTAATTTGCCACCCGGTCTGGCTTTGCCACTTTGGTCATAAGTCATACCGCTGGCTTCGTTCTTCACATTAGCGAGCATATTCTGCAGTCGGGCCAATCCGGCCATGCTGAGTTGCAGTGCTTGGCCATTGATTTCATTGAGCTGTTTGCAGGTATTGAGCATGGCCTCAATTTGTTGCCGAGCTTCATCGTGAGATGGGTCTTGTGCCGAGGAGAGTAGGGGAGCGAGCTCATTGTCTGCACCTTGCAACGCCACTAACAGTTCGCTTTTTTTCTCAGCGATGGCAGTTATCTGATCAAGATCTCGCTTTTTCAGCGCTTCAAGCTCATCGTTCAGTAATGACTGAAGCGCCTCAAGCCGCTGAACCTGTTGATTCAGCAGCGTTTCAATGTTGCTCTGATTGTCCAAGTGTATACTCCTGCTCGGTATTAACTAATACCAAACAGCTCAGACTCCAGTTTGGTCATCGCTTTAGCCAGCTTTTCCGGGTCTACTTTGTAGTTCCCCTCGCTGATTGCTTTACGCAGTTCAGCGACCTTTTCCTGACTAACAGAAGGCGCTTTTGCCAGTGCTTTCTGTGTTTGTGCCAGTTGCTGCGCTTGCGGCGTTAAAGAAACTGAATCCTGTGCCTGTTTGGCACCCTGTTCAGGTGCTTTTGCCTGTGTTGTAGCCTGTTGCTGGACCTGCTGTTGTTGTTTGGCCTGCTTGTTGGCCGCCACTTCCTGTGGTCTCCCAGGCACAATCTTGTTCAGATCAACCGCCATGTGTGCTTCCTCTTGGGATATAGTTTCGCTAACCCTTTATCGGCCACCGCTATACAAACTTTAATACTAATTACGTATTTTTATTTAAATAGCGACAATGACCACGCCTACCGCGGTCACTCTGGCTTCCAAAGTCTGTCCGGAACGACTGTTTCGTATCCGAACTTTCTCTCCCAAGCTGGCGTCACTTAAGGCAACACCATTGGCTTTAATTTGGAAACCGTCCGCCTTAGCAACGATTGTAACGGTTTCTCCCTTACAAACAACACAGAGGTTTTGCTGGAGGATTGGGTCGTTGACCCTTACCTGACGTTTTAGTCTGGCACCGATCACAGAATCGATATCTGTCATCGCTCCTCCACGTGTCAGCATGTTTTCTTGGTAAACTATTTTAAGCTGTTGCCGATGCAATACGGTGCCAGATGCTAATCCCTGTTTTGCGACCACCACTTTTCGCATCTCTTTGACCCGCACGGGCAGATAGATGGTCCAGGATGACGTGCCGCGACACCGAATTTGGACGGTTACATTGCGCGATAAACGTTGTTTTCCGGGCAGACTAGCTTCCAGTGGCTGTTCGCATTTGGCATAACGAGCTCGCGAGTCGATAGGGTTGGCAGTTATTTGACGCGTCACGCCGTCATCTTCGAACTGTGATGTGATGAACTGCTCAGCAACCTCTTGTATTTGCTGATGAGCTTCAAGGTGCTCGCTTGCATGCCCTAGATGTGAGCTCGCTAAGATAAAAACTAATAGAGTTTTAGTTAATCTGTTCATAGGTTTACTATGCTAAGTAGAGTGTCGCAGCGAACCGGACACTTAGGTCTGCCAAAAAACAGACGATTACATTCATTGCGGGTAACGCAGCAAATAATGTGCCCATTTTAGTTGGAGTAAGGTATGGCGGGTATTCTGGATACGGTAAACCAGCGAACTCAGTTGGTTGGTCAGAACCGATTGGAATTGCTGTTGTTCAAACTAAATAGCAGGCAGCGTTTTGGTATCAACGTATTCAAGGTTAAAGAAGTACTGCAGTGCCCACCATTGACCAGCATGCCGAAGTTGCATCCTTATGTTCGAGGTGTGGCGCATATCCGTGGGCAAACGATATCAGTTATCGATTTAGGCCAGGCTATCGGCTTCCGTCCAGTGGAAGATCTCTCTAAATCCTTCATTATTATTGCCGAGTATAACCGCTCGATTCAGGGGTTCCTGGTCGAATCCGTTGAACGCATTGTCAATATTAACTGGGAAGCTATTTTACCGCCGCCAAAAGGTGCAGGACGGTTCAGCTATTTGACCGCGGTTACAGAGATTGAAAACGAACTGGTAGAAATTCTTGACGTAGAGAAGATTCTCGATGAAATTGCCCCAACAGACACAGAAGTAAGTGGCGACTTAATCGACCGTACTCTTGCTGAAACGATTGCGGGTCGCAAAGTATTAATTGCAGATGATTCCAGCGTGGCGAGAAATCAGATCAACAGGGCACTCAGTGCGCTCAATCTGGATACTGAGCTGGTAAAAGACGGTAAAGAAGCATTAGACCTGCTAAAAGATGAGTTGGAAGGCGTTGATGATATTCGTCAAAAATATGCCTTGCTAATATCTGATGTTGAAATGCCCGAGATGGATGGTTACACATTGACGGCAGAAATACGTAACGACCCCAAACTTGCCGGGTTATACGTCATTCTTCACACCTCTTTAAGTGGTGTGTTCAATGAGGCGATGGTGAAGAAAGTAGGGGCGGATGATTTCATTCCTAAGTTTAATCCCGACGAATTGGCGGCCGCGGTAACCAAAGCGATTGAGAAATCAAATTAATAGTCCCTAGTGCTTTTTAGTAAACGGTGTAAATGTGCCCCATAAAAAATTAGCTGATACTGAATACGATGAGTTCAGAGCTTTCCTAGAGCAGCAGTGCGGTATTGTGCTGGGCGATAATAAACAGTATTTGGTGAAAAGCCGTTTATCTCCTCTGATGAATCAGTATGGACTGGAGTCAATGTCAGAGTTGATACGCCGAGCGATGTCACCGAGAGACAGAGATCTACGAGCATCAGTGATTGATGCCATGACCACCAATGAGACGCTTTGGTTCCGGGATACTTATCCTTTTGAACTCTTGAAGAACCGGATATTGCCCGAATACGCCAAGCATCGTGGTCCGGTGAAGATTTGGTCTGCCGCCAGCTCCTCTGGTCAGGAACCTTACTCTATCGCCATGAGTGTGCTTGAGTATCAGCAATCGAGACCTGGAGGCCTGCCTGGCAGTGCTCAGATTCTTGGTACTGATATCTCAAATAGTATGCTGGAGCAGTGTAAGCGTGCCGAATATGACTCGCTGGCGTTGGCTCGTGGTTTGTCTCCTGAACGCAAACGTCTGTTCTTTGAGGCTGCTGGCGATAAGATGCGGCTGAATAGTAAGGTGCGAGGTTTGGTCAACTTCCGTCACTGCAACTTACTGGACAGTTATGCATTGCTGGGACGTTTTGACGTTATCTTCTGTCGAAATGTGTTGATTTACTTCTCGCCTGAAGTGAAGTCGAAAATCCTCAAACAATTCGCCGGAGCACTCAACCCTGGAGGACATCTGTTCCTTGGCGCCTCGGAATCTATAACTGGACTGAGTGATGACTTTGAAATGATCCGCTGTAACCCTGGTATTGTTTACAAAGTTAAAAAGTAATTAAGTTGTTCTGATGTCGAAAGCCCGCGTGATGCGGGCTTTTCTGTTTCTGATGGCATAAATTGACCTTCTTCCCTAGCGTTTTTTCAAGCGTCAAAAATACTTTGGCACGCTGATTGCTAATTTTTCCACGTGGAGGAAAGGTTATGGCTATCAGTTTCGATAAAGCGTTAGGTATTCATCAGCACACCGTAGGTATACGCACCAAGCGTGCCGAGGTGATTGCCAGCAACATTGCTAACGC
Organism: Corallincola platygyrae; assembly: GCF_039544265.1. Taxonomy (NCBI): domain Bacteria; kingdom Pseudomonadati; phylum Pseudomonadota; class Gammaproteobacteria; order Alteromonadales; family Psychromonadaceae; genus Corallincola; species Corallincola platygyrae. The sequence goes on from NZ_BAABLI010000004.1 coordinate 330,131, forward strand.
AGATACCCCGCATTACAAAGCGAGAGATATTGATTTCAAAGCAGCGCTTGCAAATGCACAGGCGCGGCAGGGCTTTGCCATGTCGCGAACGCATGAGCGGCATATTGACGTTAAATTGCCGCCTACCGGTGAAACCGGTTACCGGGTGCCAAATCAGCCGGATACCGGCGATGGCAACACTGTGGATATGCAGCAAGAGCGAAACAACTACCTTCAGAACGCGATGGAGCACCAAGCTTCGCTGACCTTCCTCGGCTCCAAGTTTCGCGGTCTGACATCGGCTATTAAAGGAGAATAGGCATGAGTCTATTTAACGTTCTTGATGTTGCAGGCTCAGGTATGAGTGCTCAGTCACTGCGACTGAACACAACCGCCAGTAATTTGGCGAATGCTGACAGCGTAGCCAGCAGCGTCGATGAAACCTACCGTGCCCGCCACCCGGTTTTTGCCGCGCAGTTTGATAGTGCGCGTCAGGATCAAAGTGCTGTTCCCGTTGAAGTGAAAGGTATTGTTGAAAGTGATAAGCCTTTGATACGCCAGTACGAGCCAGAGCATCCAATGGCAGATGAGAACGGATATATCTACAAACCCAATGTCAATGTGGTTGAAGAGATGGCCAATATGATGTCGGCGTCTCGTAGCTATCAAACCAATGTTCAGATTGCAGATGCGGCAAAGCAGATGCTTAACAAGACATTGAATCTGGGCAAGTAATTTGGACTTGGTTTAAGGAGAGCAGATTGTGAGCGAAATTAGCGGAACAAGTAGTAGCTATTTAGACCAACTTCGCTGGCAGGATGAGGGCACGGAAATTAACACCGAGCCTAAAGACACCATGTTGTCGCAGGAAGACTTTTTCTCTCTGCTTACTCAGCAGCTGGCGTACCAGGACCCATTTAAACCGGTGGAGAACGCCGAGATGGTATCCCAGATGAGTTCTTTCACTACCGCAGAGGGTATTGGTCAGTTGAATGAACAGATGACTGGCCTGAACGACATCATGAGTTCGAGTCAGGCGTTGCAAGCATCTTCATTGGTTGGCCAGAAAGTGCTGGTGCCTACGGGGTATAGCTATAAATCAGACACAACAGGCGTTGAGGGTGTGGTAAGTCTTTCGGCCCCAACCACCAATGTCACAGTGCGCATCGAAAACACCCGGGGTGAGGTTATGCACTCTTTCGCCATGGGTGAGCAAGAGGCGGGTAATGTCCGCTTTGATTGGGACGGTACTGATACAGAAGGCAACCAATTGCCGCCTGGCAACTATGTAGTTAAGGCGTATGCGCTGCAGGGGGACTCCAGCGAGGAGCTGCCTATCTCTACTTACGCCAAGGTTGATAGCGTTAGTATCAGTGGTGCGAACGGTGTGGCACTAAATCTGCAAGGTATTCAAGGTGGATTCCGCTTAAGTGATGTACTCGAAGTCGCTAAAGGCTAGAGCAAGCGGACACCAGATAAACGGGAGTAAAGAATTATGTCTTTTAACATTGCGTTGAGCGGTATTAATGCTGCCCAGAAAGATATTGACGTCACCGCGAACAATATTGCGAACGTAAACACATTTGGGTTTAAGGAGTCGCGCGCTGAATTCGCCGATGTTTACAGCTCAAGTGTTTTCTCAAACTCGAGAACAACTGTGGGTCAGGGTGTGACAACCGCTGACGTGGCACAGCAGTTTTCTCAGGGCTCATTTCTGTTTTCAAATAACTCGCTGGACTTAGCGATTGATGGCAGTGGTTTCTTTGCTACCTCCGCAAATGCAGAAGATTTGGATGTAAACCTGACCAGAGCAGGGGCCTTCAAGCTTGACGAAAATAGTTTTATGGTGAACTCCGCTGGCCAGTTCTTGCGGGTGTTCCCAGTAAACCCTGATGGTACAGTGTCTTCAGTTGCATTAGCCTCGACGATCCCTTTACAGATCCCATCTTCAGCCGGTCAGCCCCAGGCGACACAGAATGTGGATATCACGTTGAACTTGCCTGCGAGTGAGGTGCCACTGGATCCAGCAAACTTCGACCCAACAGACAATACGACCTATAACAATGCGACGTCACTGACTATTTACGACTCATTGGGACAGAGTTATGTCCAAACCACCTATTACGTGAAAGATGTTAACGCCGCTAACCAATGGGCCATGTTTACTACGGTAACCGATGATACCGGTGCTGTACCTGTAGATATTGTGGCGCCACCTGCACCGACAACACAACCGGTGGGTGCCAATGGTCAGTCTGGCGTCTATATGAACTTTAATGCCGATGGTACTGTGGCGTCTGTTAACGGTGGCAACCCGGTTACTACATTACCATTAGGTGTTGCGCCACCAGCAGGTGCCGGTGTGAATATGAATGGTGCGGACGTCAACCAGGCGATCACGCTTAACTACAATAACCCCACTCAGTTTGCTGCGGCGTTTGAGGTTCAGGCATTGTCACAGGATGGTATTACGGTAGGCCGCCTAACTTCCGTCGACATTGGTACTGACGGCTTGGTAAATGCTACCTACAGTAACGGCACAACCCAGCCTCTTGGTAAAGTTGCTGTCGTGCGTGTAGCCAATGAACAAGGTTTATCGCCTGTGGGTAATACTTCCTGGGCAGTATCGCAGAGTTCTGGTGATCCCATTGCCGGTGAGGCAGATCAGGGTTCTTTCGGTCGTATTCTGTCGGGTACGCTGGAGCAGTCTAACGTGAACCTGACTACCGAGCTGGTAGACCTTATTACGGGTCAGCGGAACTATCAGGCCAACTCCCGCTCATTGGAAGTTAATAACACTATCACCCAGACCATTCTTCAGATCCGATAGTTGATCTAAGCCGGTCTCTTTTGCCGCTCAATATGAGCGGCATTTTTTTGCCTTTTACTTTTGGCAGTTCTCTTCCCTACCTTTTTACTGCCTACATATCAAACGCTTAAAGTTCTGGCACACCAATTGCAAATTCAACGTCAGATAGTATTTATTTTGACGCTGAGGTTCCTATGGACCGCATGATGTACCTCGCCATGAGCGGCGCTAAGCAGAATTTTCAGGCCTTAGGTGTTCATGCCAATAATTTGGCGAATGCTAAGACTACGGGTTTTAAAGCAGACCTCGAGCAATCCAGAGCCATGCAAGCGTTTGGTGAAGGGATGCCGACCAGGGTTTTTGCCATGACAGAGAATCCTGCCTCCAGTTATCGGATCGGATCTTTGATGACCACCGACCGCTCTCTTGATGTCGCCGTGAAGGGCGATGGCTGGCTGGCGGTTCAAGATGCTGAAGGCCAAGAGGCCTATACCCGAGCGGGAGATCTGAGAATTACACCCGAAGGTATGATCGAGAACGGCATGGGGCGTGCGCTGATCGGTGATGACGGCGCCCCCATCTTCGTACCTCAGCCCTATGCAAAGATCGAAGTGGGTGGTGATGGCACGGTATCGGTTCTGCCGCAAGGCGCACCACCAAACGCGATAGCAGCGGTAGGCAGAATTAAATTAGTTCGTCCAGACAACGCCAACCTGGATAAAGGTTTGGATGGTCTGTTCCGGCTGAAAGAGCCTGGTCCGTTGGGTTCCACCATTGCGCCAGCAGATATCGACGTCAAGTTAATGAGTGGTGTTCTTGAAGGAAGTAACGTCAATGCGGTCAGCGAGATGACCACAATGATCAGTCTTCAACGCCAATTTGAAATGCAAATTAAGATGATGCGAACAGCAGAAGATATCGACCGTTCTGGCGATCAGCTGTTGCGTCTTGGCTAATCACTGAAGAGTAAGGAGTTAGCATTATGAATCCCGCACTTTGGATCAGTAAAACAGGCCTCGATGCCCAGCAGACCGATATCTCAGTGATCTCCAACAACCTGGCGAACGCCAGCACTGTTGGCTTCAAAAAAAGCCGTGCGATTTTTGAGGACCTGCTTTATCAAACTATTAATCAACCCGGTGGCTTATCGTCGGCAAATACCGAATTGCCTACCGGTTTGATGCTTGGCGCAGGCGCTAAGGTTACAGCGACTCAGAAGATTCATACCCAGGGTAACCTACTGACCACTGATAACTCGATGGATTGGACCATTCAGGGACGTGGCTTTTTCCAGATCCTGTTGCCTGATGGCAATATCGCCTACACCCGAAATGGCCAGTTCACGTTGAATGAAGACGGCCAGATGGTGACCAACGGTGCTGGTTACGAGCTGCAGCCAGCCATCACGCTGCCGCCAGATGCACAATCCATGACGGTTTCAGTCGATGGAGAGGTATCTGTTCGCCAGCCCGGCAGCACTGACAACGTCGTCGTAGGCAATGTCACTATCGTTGATTTTGTTAACCCTAGCGGCCTGGAGCCGATCGGCGAAAACCTATATCTCGAAACTGGGTCCAGTGGCGCAGCAACTGAAGGAACTCCCAGCCTGGATGGTTTTGGCTCTATTCGTCAGGGCATGCTGGAGACATCCAACGTTAACGTAACTGAAGAGTTGGTAAACCTCATCGAAAGTCAGCGGGTGTACGAAATGAACTCTAAGGTAATTTCGGCGGTTGACCAGATGATGTCTTACATCAACCAGAACCTTTAAGTGGGTGGGTAACGTTATGAAAAAGCTCTTACCACTAGTGTTGCTCGGACTGACAGGGTGTGGCTCTGTCTATCAGGTGCAGCCGGATGACCCATACTATGCGCCCCTCATACCTGAAATGCCTGAAGCCCAAATGGTGCTGACAGGTTCCATGTTTCAGGATGTGACAGCACAGAATCTCTATTCGGATATCAAAGCGCGCCGTATTGGCGACATTATCACCGTCAATCTGGTTGAAAACACCAAGGCCAACAAGGGCGCCAAGAGTGAGCTCGATAAAGAGACCTCTGTTGAATATCTGGCACCTACTATGTTTGGCCGACCGGTAACCATTGGTGGCAATACCCTGGACGTCGGCATTGATAACACCACTGAGTTTGAAGGTGAGTCCAAGGTTAACCAGAACAACTCTTTATTGGGTGCAATCTCAGTCAGTGTGGTTCAGGTTCTGGCTAATGGCCATCTGGTCGTTCGCGGTGAAAAGTGGATCACGATTAATCAGGGGGATGAGTACATTCGTCTAACCGGCATTATTCGTCCTGAAGATGTCACTGCTGACAACAATATCGCATCTACCAAGGTGGCAAATGCGCGTATCCAATACAGTGGAACAGGCTCTGCTCACGATACCCAAACGCCAGGTTGGTTGACACAATTCTTCAACAGCCCCATCTGGCCGTTCTAATTGGGGAGGTAAGTTATGTGGCTTAGAACCTTACTACTTGTTTTGTTGGCTGCGGTCAGTGGCACTGTGTCAGCTGAACGGATCAAAGATATCACCACCATCCAAGGGGTGAGAAACAACCAGCTGGTGGGTTATGGCTTGGTGGTCGGCTTAACCGGTACAGGTGAGCAAGCACGTTATACCGAGCAAAGTTTTGCGACACTGTTGAGTAACTTCGGTATTAACCTGCCGCCAGGTACCCGCCCAAAGATTAAGAACGTTGCTGCCGTAGCTATTCATGCTGACTTGCCGCCATTTACCAAGCCAGGCCAAACGATCGATATTACGGTAAGTTCTATCGGCAGTGCAGAGAGCTTGCGCGGCGGAACCTTGCTGCAAGCCTTTTTGAAAGGGGTGGATGGCAAGATATATGCCGTTGCTCAGGGTAATTTGGTTGTTGGTGGTTTCGGTTTCTCCGGTGCCGATGGCTCTCAGGTTATCAGTAACACGCCTACGGTCGGTCGAATTCCCAATGGTGCGATTGTTGAAAGAGAAGTTCCCAATATGTTTGGTCAGGGAGATTACCTGACCTTCAACCTGAACAGCCCGGATTTCACGACTGCTAAACGCCTGTCTGATGCGATCAATGAACTGGTTGGTCCCAGCACAGCTCGCGCTATCGATGCAACCAGTGTCAGAGTCACCGCGCCACGAGACCTCAGCCAACGTGTTGCTTATTTATCGGTTCTTGAAAACATCGATGTTAAGCCTGCCGATGAATCGGCCAAGGTGATCGTTAATTCACGTACCGGCACCATAGTTATAGGCAAAGATGTCACCTTGCTACCTGCAGCTATTACTCACGGTGGGATGACGGTAACGATCGCAGAAAGCCAGGATGTGTCGCAACCGGGCCCATTCTCTGACGGTGAAACTGTGGTTACCCAAGAGAGCCTGATTGATGTCGCTCTGGATGATTCCCGCATGTTTGTTTTCAATCCGGGAGCTACGCTGGACGATCTGGTTCGTGCCATAAACGCGGTAGGTGCAGCACCCGCAGATGTCATGGCTATTCTTGAAGCGCTGAAACAAGCCGGCGCTCTTCGTGGCCAGCTGATCATTATCTAAGGCCTATAGGATGATTGATTCAGATCGCTTCGCCACGAGTCGCCAAGTCCATGATATTCAAGGTCTGGACCGACTGCGCCAGAGTGCTCAAAAGAACGAAGACGCAGCACTTCATGAGGTTGCCAAGCAATTTGAAGGTATGTTCGTGCAAATGCTTATTTCGAGCATGCGTCAGGCTAACGAAGCATTTGAATCTGATAGCCCGTTTAACAGCCGTTACGCCAAGTTCTATGAAAATATGGCTGACCAGCAGATGTCGCAGGACCTTAGTCAAAGTGGCGCATTTGGCCTGGCCGAGATCATGGTTCAGCAGCTACGCCCTGATGGCAAAAGCTTTATGCCTTCTTCCGCGGTACGTTCGACTGCAGATAGCAACCTTGGCAATGACCAAATGGTGACCTCACTGGCCGGTGGTAATCTGAGTGGCATTCTTAGCGGCAGCAAAGAGGGCAAGGGTTTGCCTCTTGATCAATATATGCGCGCGGGTGTACCTCAGGTGAACCGTGGTGAAGCTGCGGTAGACGTTGTCAAATTGTCGACTCCGGCGACAGAACAGAAGGCAGCAGCAAAAGAATCATCAACCGTTACTGGCTTCTTGGAAAGTGTCGACTTTTCGTCACCGCAGGCGTTTGTTCAATCTGTCATGCCTTATGCGGAGAAAGCCGCAAAAGCACTTGGCACATCACCCACCGTACTGATTGCGCAGGCGGCTCTGGAAACCGGCTGGGGCCAGAAAGCCATCAAGCGGCTGGATGGTTCAAGCAGCAACAACTTGTTCAATATTAAAGCTGATCAACGTTGGTCTGGCGATAGTGTATCCGTTAATACTCTCGAGTATGAGCAGGGCGTTGCAGTAAAAGAGCGCGCTGCATTCAGAGCGTATGACAGTGTCGCTGCCAGTTTCAATGACTTCGTTGAATTCCTTCAAAACTCTCCTCGATATCAGGACGCCATAAATCAGTCATCAAACTCGGCAAGCTTTTTGCAAGAACTACAAAAAGCCGGGTACGCGACGGATCCCCGATATGCCGACAAGGTGATGGGCGTACTCAAGCAGGTTAACTCCCTGCTGTAAGTAAACTGATTTTTTGAAGGAGCGGTCTTATGGCTGTCGATCTATACCAGCTAGGTGTCAGTGGTTTACTGTCATCGCAAAAACAGCTGTCGACAACAGGCCACAACATTGCCAACGTGAATACCGAGGGATACACGCGCCAGCGCGTGGTCCAGGGTGCTACTCCTGCTATGTGGGAAGGTGGTAACTATTTCGGTACTGGTACACAGGTTAATGACGTACAGCGCACCTTCAACAAGTTTGCCTACCAAGAGTTAGTATTTAATCAAAGCCGCCTTTCTGGCGCCGAGATGTTTGGCCAGAAAATGAGTGAGTTGGATGAACTCCTCTCCAAAGTTGGTTCTGGCGTTAGTTCTTCACTGAACCAGTTTTACTCTGCAGTTAACAGCGTGGTGGATACTCCCAATGATGTGGGTGTAAGAAACGTCATGCTCTCCAATGCTGACTCTGTGGCATTCAACTTCAATTCGATTCGTACAACGTTGGAGAATCAGCTCAATAGCCTGAATGAAGACATTGAGGTGGTGGCTGATCGTATCACTGAGATTGGGCAACAACTTGCCGCATTGAACACCGACATTATTGCGGCAGAAGCAAATGGTATTAACAACTCGCCAAACGACCTGCTCGATAAACGAGACCAGTTAGTTAAAGAACTCTCTGAATACACAACTACTTCTACCGTAGACAACGGTGATGGCTCTATCACGGTATTTATTGGCAATGGCCAGACGCTGGTTACCCAGGTTAATTCATTCCAACTGGATGTGGTTCAGGGCAACCCAGACCCTCAACAGACCGAACTTGTTCTATCAAACAATAGCGGTGGTGTAGTTCCATTGCGCGGTGAGCGCATGGGTGGCGAAATTGGTGCCATGTTCAATTACCGAGACAACTCCCTTCGCAACGCGATCAATGAGTTGGGCAAGACCGCTATCGCGGTCGCTGATAGCTTTAACCAGCAGCAGTCACAGGGCTTGGATCTTGACGGGAATGTGGGTAACGACCTGTTTCGAGATATCAACGATATCGAAGTGGCTCGTTTGAGAATGAAGTATGACACCGGGAATACCGGTAACGTGGTTGGTAATGTCACCATCAATGACATCAACCAACTGACCGGTGATGACTACGAAGTTCAATACGATCTCGGTACCAATAGTTACACCATTACAAACCTCAATACCGGCAGCAATCAAACCGTGGTTCGTGGTGCTGCGCCTTTCTCTTTCAGTTTTGAAGGTATTGATTTTAACGAAGAGAGTGGTGCACCGGGTGATGGTGATACTTTCTTACTGCAGCCTACGGCCAGTGGTGCTGCTGATATCCGAGTCGAGATTGACCAGCCAGAGCGGATAGCCGCTTCCTCCATCGCTGAAGTGATGCCCAACGAAAAGAACGTCGGCACCGGCTCCGTCAACATAACCAATGTCACCGGTATTGATAACTTCAATGTCGGAGCGCTGGCATTCCCATACGAGGTTCAGTTTGTTAACCCAGTGGCAGTCCCCGGTGGCACCCAGTACGACATAGAAATCTATGACAGCAGTGGTGCGCTTTTCTCTGCTTTACCCGCTGCGTATGACACGACGGCACAACCCGTTTCTATCAATGTGCCCCTGGCCCCTGGCCAGAGTTTTGATATCGAGATCACCGGCGACCCGGTAGGGCAACTGCCAAATGCACCAGATAGTTTCTCGGTTGAATATGTGTTCGGCACAGGTAACAACAAGAACGCCATTAAGATGGCCGATCTACAGACCACCAAGGTGCTGAACAATGGTCGTTCCACCATGTTCGATAACTTCCAGAGCTTAGTGACTGAGGTCGGTGCGGCCACTCAAACCGCGGAGATCAACTACAGCACGTCGTTGGCGCTCTACACCCAGGCGGAAGAGCGTCAGCAATCAATCTCTGGTGTCAACCTGGATGAAGAAGCGTCCAACTTGCTCCGGTTTCAGCAAAGCTACAACGCTGCTGCTCGGATCATTACGGTGGCAGGTGAACTCATCGATACCATCTTGCAGTCGGCGCGCTAAGGAGTAGGTGATGCGAGTTTCTACTTTTCTTTTCTATCAAACCAATACCACCAACATCACCACCAAGCAGTTTGATGTGAATGAGTCGATCCTGCATTTGAGTTCAGGCAAACGAGTCATCAATGCATCAGACGATGCAGTGGCGGCCAACTCTATTCTGAATTTCAAGCAGTCAGTAACGACCACCGAGCAGTATCAGCGTAATGTCGATTTTGCGAATTCTCGCATCAGCGCGGAAGAGACTTCCTTAAAAGCTACCGAAGATCTTCTGTTCCGAATTAAGGATCTTGCGTTGCAGGGCAACAACGGTGCTTACACGCAGGAAAACCGCATAGCGATCGCTGAAGAGTTAGAGGCGCGCTATGACGAGTTATTAGCATTGGCTAATACCCGTGACGAAGGCGGCAACTACGTGTTTGCCGGTTATCAGACAGAAACGCAGCCTTTCGCTAAACAACCTGATGGGTCAGTGATTTACTACGGTGACGATGGGCAGCGCCTCACTACCGTGGGTGATGGCGTTAAAGTTGCCACCAGCGATTCTGGTCAAAAGATCTTCCAGGAAGCGCCGAGCAGTACAGGTGATTTTCGTCCTGATTATCGTGATGCGACAGGTGTTGTAACCAACACCGGCGGTGTCGCCGTCAAAAATGCGTCGATCGTTGATCGCGCCAATCATGACACCACCGCTTTTCCACCACCCTACACGGTGAACTTTGTTGATTCAGATGGCGATGGCGAGCCTGAAATCGAGGTCCTCGATTCCACCTTGCCGGTACCTAACCCAGTGCCAGTGTTTGATTCTACTGGCGCACAAGTTTATCCACCACCGCCAGCTCCCGCGCCTGCGCCAGCGTTTGTGCCGGGAGAGAAGTACGCCTTCAACGGTGTCGAAATGCAGATCGATGGCGAACCGAATGTTGGCGACAGCCTGACGCTTAATTCGCAGGAAAAGGTCGACATGTTCGAAACCCTGCAAGAGGTGATCAATTGGCTGCGCAGTCCAAACGAAGACGGCATCAATGCAGATGACCTAAGCAAGCAGCAACGCCAGATCGATGTTGCGCACTTGATCGACGACATCGATCAGATAGCGATCCATGTTTCCAGCCGTCGCGGCACCATCGGTGCACGCCTGAATACTGTCTCCACTCAGGAGAACGTCAACGAAGAGTACATCTTGACGTTGAAAACAGCGAATTCAGCGCTGGAAGACCTGGATTACACCGAGGCAATCACAGAGTTCGAGCGGCAAAAAGTTGCCCTGCAGGCGGCACAATCCGCCTTTACCCAGGTGCAGAATCTGTCTCTCTTCAACTTGATATAAGAAAAACGGCTTAACATACTGAAATTAATGGTTATTTAAAGTTGGCACGTAATCTGCTTTAAATACACTGACTGAAAAACAGGCAATTTTTTGACAGGTGATCCGGCAACCTAAAACAACCCGGATGCCTGGATCAGCTGGAGGCTAAAGATGGCTCTTACGATACAAACCAATGTTTCATCATTGAACGCGCAGCGGAATCTGTCGAAGTCATCCGACGCACTGGGGACCAACTTTCAAAGGCTATCCTCTGGTCTGCGGATCAATAGTGCAAAGGACGACGCAGCAGGTCTGCAAATCTCTAACCGACTGACATCGCAGATCGGTGGTCTGAACGTGGCGGTACGAAATGCCAATGATGGTATTTCAATGTCTCAGACTGCTGAGGGTGCATTGCAGGAAAGTACAAACATCCTGCAACGTATTCGTGATCTGTCTATTCAGTCTGCTAACGGTACATTCTCTGATTCTGACCGTGCAGCGCTTCAAGACGAAGTCGCTCAGCTCAAAGCCGAATTAGACCGTATTGCTGAAACCACCACCTTTGGTGACAGACCATTGCTGGATGGTAGTTTTGGTACTGAGTCATTCCAGGTGGGTGCCCAGGCATTCGAGACCGTAAGTGTTTCAGTAAACTCATTCTTTACTGATGACATGGGAACTCAGAATTACTCTCTGCAAAAAGCAGAAATAGGTGGCTCGTTTACCGCTATCGCTGCTTCCGAGGGGACTTCAAGTATCGTTACTGGTTCTGCTACTGCGATTGGACTGGGTGGTATCGGTATTAATACTGCCGCCACGCTGAATCACAGCTTGGGTGATACCGGCCTCACTAACAGTAACAACACGCTGACAATTTCAGGTCCGCTGGGTGAAGGTACGATCAATGTCGATCGAGACAACAGTGCCTATGATCTGCAGCGTACTATTCAATCAACTACCTCTAAGACAGGTGTTGATGCAGATGCCCGTACCGTTGTTGCGCTGGACTTCTTCACCGCATCGTCAGCAACGCTGACCAACTCTAACGGTACCATTGATACCGTGGGTGGTGCATTGTCAGCGACTACGACCATTACTTTTGCGCTGCGCGGAATGAATGATGATTCAACTGATGCGCCGCCGACGATTAAGGTGGATCTGACCAGTACCGAAGATCTCTCAGCACTGGCTAACGCTATCAATGCTGTAGCGACAGAAACGGGTATCGGAGCCTCTGTTGCGCCTGACGGCCGATTACTGCTGGTGTCTGAACGTGGTGATACGATTCAGATGGATGACCTGCAGTTAACTGGTGCCGGTTCAACCGTTGGTATCAATGCGGCTACCTACGAATACGAAGGTGACCTGACTGACAACAGCAATATCCTCTCGTACGGTGAAATTGTTGCGCGCACTGACACTACCATTGGTGGTGCTGCGGCAACGCAGGACAGTGCGGTTGATTTTGTGGGTACCGTAAGAATGACATCAAACGGTGACTATGCACTGGCTGCAAACACCGAAGTAGGTGCGAGTAACCTAACGACGGGCTTGCTGCAGAATGCTTCATTGGGCAGTGTGGACGAGCTGAGTCAGTTGGAAGGTGTCGATAGTATCGATGTCAGCACGGCAATTGGTGCCCAGGTGGCAATTGATATCGTCGATGGTGCACTGGCCTACATTGATAGCCAACGTGCATCTCTGGGTGCGGTCCAAAACCGTTTGTCCAGTACCATCTCTAACCTGACCAATATTTCAGAGAATGCGTCGGCATCACGTTCAGGTATTCGTGACACTGACTTTGCACTTGAGACGGCAGAGCTGTCGAAGAACCAGGTGCTGCAGCAGGCTGGTACATCAGTACTGGCGCAGGCTAACCAGTTGCCGCAGGCTGCACTGACACTATTGGGTGGTTAAAGCCTCACTTAGTCGCGGTAATCCACCGAACCAAAAAGGGCAGCGTGCTGCCCTTTTTTGCGCTTGGTCAGTTTTTATCCAGTCGCTTTGCAGCTATACTTGTCTTAAATATGTGATGAGGATCTCTCTATGCAAATCGATACAGGCGCTGCGGCGTCGTTCGCGACCATAGATCCTGCTCGTAATCAACAGCAGCTTCAACAGCGCCAACAGGTTGCCGAGCAAGCCCCAGGAGCGGCGGATCAGGTTCAGGAGAGTAGGGATGCTACACGTCAGGCTGTCGTTGCAGTTGAGCAGCGAAATACCCAGCAGCAGACCATTGAGACATTTGTAAATGCGTCGAGTGATTCCAGTAGCTCTGGCGACAGTGGCCTGACTGGTGCCGATGTGCTCGAGGCATCTCAAAACATCAACCAGCGTCGAGCCACCATTGAAGTGCTCGATCGCGCTCAAAACGGTGAATTACAGCAACCTTCAGTTAATCCTTTGGGTCAGTTTGTTGATACCACCGTGTGATCTTAGTCACCCAAAATTTTATTAAAGGCGCCTACATGGCGCCTTTTTTGTCAACTTTTTTAACATTGATAACTTATTGAATATTAAGGTGATGTTTTGTCGGTGATGGAGTTGTGAACAACTTTTTTCATTTTTTTTATAAAAAACTCTAAAGCTTTTCTCCGCGGTGCCGTTACTGAGTGTGAACAACAAAACAGTTTCACTTAGCGTCAAGCTAGAGTATGTGGAGAATTTGGTATGGCACTCACAATTCAAACGAACGTTTCCTCGCTTAATGCGCAGCGTAATTTGAATCAATCCAACAGCGCGTTGGGTACAAACTTCGAACGCCTCTCATCTGGCTTGCGCATTAACAGTGCAGCTGACGATGCAGCGGGTCTTCAAATCTCAAACCGTCTGACTTCTCAGATCAATGGTCTGAACATCGCAACTCGTAACGCAAACGATGCAAACTCTCTGTCCCAGACAGCTGAAGGTGCATTGCAGGAGAGCACTAACATCCTGCAGCGTATGCGTGACCTGTCAATCCAGTCTGCTAACGGTACATTCTCAGACTCCGACCGCGGAGCTCTGCAGGAAGAAGTAAACCAGCTGCAAGCTGAATTAGACCGTATTGCTGAAACCACCACTTTCGGTGACCGTAAGTTGCTTGACGGCTCTTTCGGTACAGAAAGCTTCCAAGTGGGTGCGCAGGCATTCGAAACCGTTGCAGTATCTATCAACTCATTCAAAACTGAGTCAATGGGTGCGCAAAACTACGAGCTGGTTAAGACCGAGCTTGGTGGTAGTTTCACTGCTGTTGCCGTTTCTGAAGGTACAGCATCACTGGTAGCAGGCTCTGCTTCTACTATCGGTCTGGGCGGTATCGGTGTGAACACTGCTGCAACAGCTGACGCTTCTTTCGGTGGTACAACTCTGGCTAACAGTGCTAACACTGTGGACATCACTGGTGAGCTGGGTACGGCAACTATCAACGTTGACGGTAACGGCAGCGCTGCAGATGTTGCTTCAGCAATCAACGATAAGGCCACATCAACAGGTGTAAGTGCTGATGCGCGTACCGTAGTTGCTCTGGACTTTTACACTGCGGGTGGCTCACAGGTTGCTACTTCAGCCGGTACAATCAACACCTTTGGTGGTGCACTGACTGGTACTGCAACCCTGACCTTCAACCTGCGTGGTTCAAACGACGATTTGGCGACTGCACCCGCAATTAAGGTTGATATTACAAACACTGAAGACCTTTCTTCTCTGGCCAATGCGATTAACGCTGTAGCTGATGAGACAGGTGTAGGCGCAACAATCTCCGATGATGGTCGTCTGCTGTTGACCAGCGAAAGCGGTGACAACATCCAGATCGACAACCTGCAGTTGACTGGCCTAACCAGTACTATGGGTATCGACGCGGCTACTTACGAGTTTGAAGGCGACACCAGCGACACTGCTAACATCGCTTCTTACGGTAACCTGGTAGCAGCGACTGGCGCGACCATCGGTGATGCGACAGCGACCACAGATAGTGCAGCCGACTTTGTAGGAACTATCCGCCTGACTGCAAACGGTGACTTCAGCCTGCAGGCTAATACTCAGGCAGGCGCAAGTAACCTCACTACTGGTCTGCTGCAGAACGCCTCTCTGGGTTCAGGTGTTGAGCTGAGTGAGCTGGACTCTGTCGATAACATCGACATCAGCACAGCGGTTGGCGCACAGGTAGCAGTATCAGTCATCGACGGTGCTCTTGCGTACATCGATAGCCAGCGTGCATCACTGGGTGCGGTTCAGAACCGTCTTGACAGCACAATCTCTAACCTGAGCAACATTAGTGAGAACGCTTCGAACTCTCGCTCAGGTATTCGCGATACTGACTTCGCTTCAGAAACTGCGGAACTGTCTAAGAACCAAGTTCTGACTCAGGCTGCAACATCTGTGTTGGCTCAGGCTAACCAGTTGCCACAGGCCGCATTGAGTCTGCTTGGCTAAACGGACTAAACTATAGGAAAGGACAACGGCAAGGGAGATCTAGGTCTTCCTTGCCGTTTGGCCATTTCAGGTAAGTAAAAGTGAGTGGGGGAATTTTTATGAGCGTAGAAGGTATTCAAACTGCGTCCGGTCCTCAAGTACGTAATCAACCTGAAGCGGTAAATCCCGCGCAGTCTGAGGCGACTGCAGTACAAGAAGTAAAACCTGAAGAAGTTCAGGCGGCTGCTAAGACTCAGGAGCAAGCCCAACAACTAAAGCAGGATCAAGAGGTTGAGCGTCAGAGATTGGAAGAGATGGCGCGGAACCTGCAAGAGTTTGTTCAATCGTTTAATAAGTCGTTAAGCTTCACTGTAGACGATGCGTCCGGTAGGGACGTGATTACGGTAAAAGACAAGGTGAGCGGCGAATTGTTGCGGCAAATTCCTTCCGAGGAGATGCTAAAACTTGCCGTCAGGCTATCTGAAGCGAACGGTTTGTTGCTGAACACTGAAATTTAAGAGCACAACATTATGGCAGATCTTCCAACCATTAGCGTACCCGGTATCGGTTCTGGACTCGATGTTAACGGCATTGTTCAAGGACTGGTAGATGTACGGAAAGTACCTTTCACGGAACGAAATGATGCCAAAATTGCGACTTTTAACAATCAGATCTCTGGCATTGGCTCATTGCGTAGCGCTTTGAGCGAATGGCAGACCACGCTGTTTGAACTGAAGCTCGACAATACCTTTAATCAGCGCTCAGTGACCTTTGCCAACGGCAAAGAGCCTGAAGAGCAAAAGTTTACCGTTACGGGTGATTCCAGCTCAACTGAGGGTAGTTATGACATCGAAGTGATGCAGACTGCTCAGGCCCACAAGCTTACTTCGAACTTTGCCATTGGCGAGTTCGACCCAGTAGGCGAGGGTACGATGGATATTACGGTTGGCAGCGAAACTTACTCCATTGAGGTAAGTGCCACCGATACCCTAAAAGACGTTAAAGACAAAATTAATGACATCGCTGGCGAGAGCATCAGCGCAACTATTGTTACCACGGACAGCGGTGTAAATCTGTCACTTGCCAGCAAGAATACCGGCGAGGCTAATGCCATTGAGATCGCCGTGACTGACGTGGATGGAGTAGCTGATGCCAATGGCCTGTCACGTCTTCAATACGACACTAACTATAGCGCCAATATGCAGGAAACCTCTGCGGCGCAAGATGCGCGTATCAAGATTGACGGTTTCCTGGAAGTTTCCTCTGATACCAACAAGTTTGAGGGCGCGATTGAAGGCGTCACCATCTCTGTTAAAGAGGCTCATCCTGCGGGTGAAAGTGATACTTTCAACCTGTCTTTGGATAAAGAAAGTACGAAGGAAAAAATCCAATCTTTTGTTGATGCCTACAACCAGATGATGACGGTGGTTGATAACCTTACCTTCATTAATCGGGATGGCAGTGGCAACGTAGTAGACAGCAGCTCTTCAGATGACGATAGCACGGCGCTAACAGAAGAAGAGCGCGAGCAGCAGCAGATGGAGCGAGAGAAAGGCGTTCTGTCCTCTGATGCCACGATCAGAACCATGATCAACCAGTTCCGTGCGACGCTGTCCGACCCGGTAACCACGTCTGACGGCACCACCATGAACTTGTCAGTATTGGGCATTGAAACTCAAACTGACGGGACACTGAAGATTGATGAAACCAAGCTTGATGATGCATTGGAAAACAACTTCCAGCAGATCAGCGAGGTGTTCTCCGGATTCGAAACCAAAGATGTTGATGGCAATGTGATCGCGTCTTCAGATGGTGTGGCTGATAAGCTCAACAATCTGGTTCGCGAGTACGAAAAATTTGGTGGTATTCTGCAGACCAAATCCTCTTCGTTCAGCGACTCAATCGAAAAGTTGAATACAGAACAAACCAACTTCGATGAGATGATTGCGCGTTACGAAGCCCAGCTTTATAACCAATTTTTATACTTGGATACGATTTCTGCTCAGCTGGATAATACCAGCTCATACCTTGAGCAGCAGTTCAAGAATCTGCCAGGCGTGGCTGGTAGCAACGACTAACACCCTAATCACTTTTAAAGAGTTAGGCAGAGAGCACCTTTATGGTGCTCTTTTTGCATTATGCTCTTTGATAATCAATATTTTGGCGCTGCTAAGACGCCCATCGCTATTCGGGAGCCTTCTATGGCGATTCAGGTAGATAAAAACAGTCTTAACCTGCTCAGACAGGTGCTTAACCTTACGTTCACCAAGAACCTGGCGTTTTTAAAGGAACGCTTTCCTCACCTGGCAGAAAAGTTCGAAACTTATAAACCAAAAAGCATGGGACTGGAGATGGATCCCATGGGGCGCCTTAATATCTGCGGCGCAGAGGGCTTTATTTATGACGGTGACCCCAAGCAGGTTTGTGAAGAGCAAGCGAAACAATACTTTGACCGCCCGGTTACTGGGATTTACCGCTTGAGCCAGCAGGGCTGGGAAGCGTCGATGAAGCTATTTCGTCACGCTAACCTGCTCAAAGAGTTGGTGGACATGGGTGAAGGCTACGCCAAGAAAGCGGTGGAAGCGGGAGTACGCGAACCTTATCACTGGTTTCCGTTTTTTACCGTTTTGGGAGTAGGGATCGGCTACCACCTAGAGAAGATCCAGTTACAGGCTGACAAGATTGGCCACCTGTTTATTTATGAGCCGAACGATGATCTTTTCTACGCTTCGCTGCATGTGACAGATTACCGTCAGCTATTTGATACTTTTACCAGTCAGAATAAAGGCATCACGCTACTGGTAGGGTGTGGTCAGGAAGAGTTTGTTCATACCGTTCAAAAAGTGATGTTTAAAATCGGTATCTTCAAGTCGTGTGCGTTGCCGATCTATCGTCACTATGACAGCAAAACGGCCGATGAAAGCTTGCGTCGTTTCTTTGATAACTTAAGTAATTTCTATGCTGGGTTTGGCTTCTTCGAGGATGAGGTGATTTCGACCCGCCATACCATGAAGAATATGGCTGCAGGCTGTAACCTGATGGCCAATGATGTCGGTGAACATGGCTTCGACCGGCCCGTGTTTATCTGTGCCAATGGCCCATCGATTGATTACTCTCTGGATTACATCAAACAACACCGCGACGAGGTCATTGTTATCTCCTGTGGTACGGCGTTGAAGACGCTGCACAATGCGGGGATTAAACCGCACATCCATATTGAAATTGAGCGCGTCGAGTATCTGGCTGATTGGATCCGAGAGGTTGATCCTCAAGGTGACTATTTGAAGGACATTCACCTGGTGGGTATGAATACACTTTCACCGGGCGTCGTTAGCCAGTTCAAAGAAGCGACGCTGTTCTTTAAGCCGAATGATGTGGGTACAGAACTGGCGCGCGTGACGCTGTTTAAAGATTTTGCCCAGTACCTTCACCTGTTTAACTCAAATCCAACGGTATCAAATGCCGCCATGGCGTTGGCGATCCACTTCAAGGCGCCACAGGTTTATCTGTTTGGTGTCGATGTGGGCTATGTGGACCCTGAGTATCACCACTCCAAAGCAAGTGCCTATTATGGCCAGTTTAAGGGGGTGTTTGAGAAAGGGGGCTCAGGTGCCCATAAACGCGTGAAAGGTAACTTCCGCGACATGGTATCAACCAGTGCCGTTTTCGATTGGTGCCGACACGTACTTGAATTGGTGATCCGAATTAAAGGGGAGGGCATGGAGTTCTTTAACACCTCCGACGGTGCGCGAATTGAAGGTGCGACCCCTTGTAAAATAGAAGATATTTCGCTGCCAGAGGCGCCTGAGACTCCGTTCGATTCTGACCAATGGATCGCCAAAGCCAGGGTACAGAAGCCTGTGACGTTCGAGATGCTGTATGACAATTTCCGACAGCGACAGCGTACTATTCGCAAACTGCTCAACTTCCTCGCAGATGACGACGTTCTTGAGATCGACTGGGCAGAAAACGATGTGTTTGATCTGTTCCAGCGAAATCACCTGCAGCTTAGAAAGCACGTCGGTGGGCAGGACAACCCATCGGTAAGGATGATTGAAGGTAGTATGACTTACCTTCAGATCACCATCCTGGGTTACATGCATATGATCCCAAATAACGACCTTCGCAACCAGTTTGTCACGGAAGGGATTGAGCTGTTTGTACGTTACTTCAAAGAGATGAAGACAATCTTTAAAGGCTTGGAAAAAGAGCTGGAAGAGCTAGCCTTGAAAGTGAAGTAATAGTAAGGGGTATTCCCGGTAGTAAAAAGGCGACCTCTGGGTCGCCTTTTTCACTGTTGTCGCGGGGATTATTTAGTCTATCAAGTCCCAACTCAGTGGCGTGCCACGCTCGATATCGGTTTTGGCACATCTTCCCAACAGCTCAGGGTAATGTTTCGGCGCCAATCCAAATCCAGGTCGGATCCGTTTGATGTTTTCAGAAGTCAGAGCTTCACCTGCAACGATATCTTTTATTGCATATACCGAGCGTCTGAAGGTCAGGTTAGCCTCTTCGACAGGCTTTCTTTCGTAGCCCGCCTTACCCAGTGCCTGCCACGCTGTTTTTGTGTCGTTACACAGTTGCGCCAACTCCGCCGGCTCCAGAGAAAAGCTCGAATCAGGTCCCACATCTTCCCGACTTAGGGTGAAGTGTTTTTCAATCACACTTGCGCCCAATGCTACTGAGGCAACAGACACCGTGGTGCCGAGTGTGTGATCTGATAAGCCGCTAATCACATCAAAGCGATTCCCAAGGTCTGGCACTGTATGCAGGTTGCTCTGATCTGCCGGGACTGGATAGCCACTGATGCAATGCAGTAAAACTATCTGATCGCAGCCGCCACTTTTTGCTGCCTGCACAGCCTCTTCAATTTCAGCCAGATTGGCCATGCCGGTGGAGATAATCATCGGCTTTCCGGTACTTGCAACACGCCGGATTAGGGGCAGGTCCACGGCTTCAAATGACGCGATTTTATAAGCGGGCGCATCCAATGATTCCAGCAGATCGACCGCAGTTTCATCGAAAGGGCTACTGAAACAGGTAATACCTAACTCTCGTGCTTTTTCAAAAATGGCCTGATGCCACTCATAAGGAGTGTGTGCTTCCTCATAGAGCTGGTAAAGGGAATAGCCGTCCCATAAGCCACCCTCAATTTTAAACTCGGGTTTATCACACTCTATGGTCATGGTGTCGGCAGTGTACGTTTGGATCTTTATCGCATCAGCGCCTGCAGCCTTGGCCGCTTCGATGTGCTGAAGGGCTCTGTTCAGATCGCCATTATGGTTGGCTGACAACTCGGCAATAATATAGGGAGGGTGGTCTGGGCCAATTTTTCGGCCGGCGATCACTATCTCTTTACTCATCTGTCTCTTTCTCTCTTTTGTACCAGCCGGGAACATTATCTATCGGCTGATATCCGGCACGCCTGAATAGTTTTTGCGATGCCACATTGTGTTCTGAAATATACGCGAGCAGGGATAAGTCAGGAAATCCCATTTCAACTAAGGTTAACGCGTTGATGGCGTAACCTTTGCCGTAATGTCCAGGCGCTGTGTATATGGATATCTCGAAGCCACTTTGAGGTGTCTCTATCGGTGCTAATCGCAGATAGCCGACGGCTTCTTGGCTCGACATCATTAGAAACAGGTATTGATGGGTGTCGGCTAATTGCTTGGACAACCAGCGTAGGTGATCATCGTATTTTGGTGCAACTTGGCTGCGGGCATACTTTCGAGTTTCGGGTGCCGATTGCCACTCAAATAGCAGGTCGGCATCAGCCATTTCTATTGCCTTAAAACAAAAGCTTTCAGGCGAGAGTGCCAGCATTTTATTTACCACCCGTGACACGCCTTTACCATCAATATAGTCAGCGCTATCTAGCCCCAGCTGCTGCAGTTGATCAACGTTCGATAGCGCAGACGATAACAGTGAGGAAAGCTCACTAGTTGAGAGCGTACGCAGATCTCCCAGATAGTTTGCTAACGATTTTTCCGACAAGCGCTCGGCGATCGCCACTTGATTATCAGCCATGGTGAACAGCAGCGTAGGAAGCCCAAGGCAGCACCTCTCCCAGCTCGTTGTTCCTGCGGCCCCAATGGCAATATCTGAGTCTGCCATTAACTGACCCATCCCTTTGCAATCAATAATCAATTCGGCGTTGCTGATATTGTCGAGAATCTGTTTTAGCTCAGCTATCGATGGATAGGCGCTGCTAATGACGATCCGCATATTGAAATCAGCCGAGAGTTTATTCTCTATCAGAGCTCTGATGAGTTGCTCAGTAAATCGATACTCATCGGCCCCTCCCATGCTGATTAGCAGCTGTGGTTTTTGAGGGAGAGGCTGTTTTCTTCGTGGCAGCACCTGCTCTCTTAGTTGCTGAAACTCCGGTCTTAAAAGAGCGTAAGAGGTTCCGAGCAGGCAGGCACAATCTTCTCTAACGTATGGCTGATATTGCCTCGGTGTCGCATTGACGTTCTGATTGAGCAACAAATCGCAATTGAGTGGGCGATCGGCGAGGTCATCAATGACCATCACCTGTTTGGCTAATACATATGCGCCCTTATGCCATGAGGATGACAACTCATAGTGATCAACCACCAGCCAATCACAATGCGCAGCCACCTTGTTGGCTCTGGCCCAATTAAAAAAGGCATCTCGCGTTAGACAAAGGTCGGTTTGCTCGCTGTCTTGCTCAGTCGTCGCGATGGTTAAAAATGCTTGATGATTCTGTGCAAGTAACGACTGGTAAGTGGCAGGGGTTGATTCCCTGATCACAAACAGTGTTTCGACTTGATATTGTTGCAGTTGTTTTGCCAGGGTCAGGCAACGATGAAAGTGACCACTTCCGATGCTGATTGACGCATCACACCGAAACAGCGCCAGCATCAAGTCAGTTCTCCCGCTTGTTGAAGCGCTTGATACATAAATTCAGCACGAGTCCAGTCTTCCTCGGTATCAATATCCTGAACCAAGTGGCGAGGAATGATAACGCCGCTACTGTGAGGCGCATAAAGCGGTAGATCTGTAAGAAACGCATCGCTGTCTCCCCAGTAGAACTGGCCTGCATCATGGTAGTGTTCTTCCAGATCTTGAGAGCGTGTCATTGTGTATTCTGGATGCGCGGGAGATACGCAACCAGCGCTATCCAACACTAGAGAGCGTTGGACGGGAAAAGGAAAACTGGTGATGGCAAACGCATACCTGGTGGCATTTTTCTGAAGTTGTAACAAGCCTGACGCTAGAAACTCTGGCTTAAGAAAAGGGTTGGTAGCGTAGATACAGCAGGCATGGTGGAAGCTTCTCCCCTGCTGACCATAGGCTTCCAGTGTTTGTTTCATAATTGCCTGTGTGCCGGTGTAGTCGTCAGCCAGTGATGTTGGCCGCATAAATGGGATTACTGCACCGCATTGCTTGGCAACCTCCGCTATTTCCGGGTCTTCGGTAGACACCATGACTTCATCAAACAGGCCACTTTCATGTGCTGCTTTGATCCCGTGGGCAAGCATAGGCAGACCCGCAAACGGGCGAATATTTTTGCGGGGAATACGTTTACTTCCGCCACGAGCAGGAATAACTGCAACGCAACTCATTTTTTATTGCCCCATGATGTCAGCAAGGGTGTCGATGACATAGTCTTGTTGTTGCTCTGTAAGCTCAGGATAAAGCGGCAAGGTAATGGCGCGACTCGCATAGGCTTCTGCGATGGGGAAATCCCCACTTTGAAATCCCATCTCCTGATAGTAGGGCTGCAGATGGATTGGCGTGTAATGAAGATTTACGCCAATGCCTCTTGATTTAAGCTCCTCAAAAATCGAGCGGTGTTCAGAGGCTTTGTTTTCAGGGAGTACCAGCATAAACAGGTGGTAGGCACTCAGCGTATCAGCAGCCACTTGCAAGTAGTTGAGCCCCAATGCCTGAAGTTTTTCCTGATAGTTTTTGGCTAGCTGATTGCGTTGCGCTATCCAGTTGTCCAGATGGCGCATCTGGCTATTACCAAGTGCGGCCTGAATATCTGTCATGCGATAGTTGAAACCCAGCATCTGCTGTTCGTAATGCCAGGCTGGGGCTTGCTTCAACTTCAGATCTTCAGGAGCTCGGGTAATACCATGACTCCGGTAGAGGCGCATCTGTTTGGCGTAACTGTCGTTATTGGTAACCGCCATGCCACCTTCTGCACTGGTGATCACCTTGACCGGATGAAAGCTGAATACAGTGATATCACTGAAACGACAGCTCCCTGTGACAGCGTCACGATAGCGACTGCCGATGGCGTGGCTGGCATCCTCGATAATCTTGATTCCCAGAGGGGAGCAGAGAGTATGAATGGCCTCCATATCACAGGGCTGACCTGCAAAGTGAACTACCACCAACACTTTCGGCAAGGAATCGTTTTTTGCCGCTGCCTCGAGTTTTTCTGCAAGCGCTTTAGGGCAGATATTGCCAGTGGATAGATCGATATCCACAAAGTCTATTTGGGCGCCGCAGTAAAGCCCGCAATTTGCGGAGGCGACAAATGAGTTGGGACTGGTCCAGAGCATGTCTCCTTGGTTCAGTCCCAGCGCCAAGCAGGCGATGTGCAGTGCCGAGGTTGCGCTATTGACGGCAACCGCATGTTTGGCACCGCAATAGTCGGCGACAGTCTCTTCGAATCGCGGAACCTGAGGGCCCTGCGTTAAGAAGTCTGATTGCAGCACTGCGACAACTGCATCAATGTCTGCCTGGTCAATAGACTGCCTGCCGTAGGGGATCATTGTATTGCCTGCTCATTCATTGCCTGGATACCTTCAATATCTAGGAAGTCGGTGTTATCACGGCTGTTATATTCAAACCCTTGCTCCACCAGCTTGGCAGTTTCACCAATGGCGTTGATGCCAAAGTTGTTGGAACGGCTGCTGAACTGAATGGAAGGTGCGATGACAAAATGGTCTTCAAACTCGAAGGTATGATAGGAATCGTCTGCAGGGCACATGACTTCATGAAGCTTTTCGCCGGGGCGAATGCCAATAATGTTGATTTTCAGCTCAGGTGCCATCGCCTTAGCAAGGTCGACGATCTTCACCGATGGGATCTTCGGAATAAAGATTTCTCCGCCACACATGCGAGCAAAGTTCTTGAGTACAAAATCGACGCCCTGTTGAAGAGTGATCCAGAATCGTGTCATTTCATCATGGGTGACTGGTAACTCTTTTGCACCGTCGTCAATCAGTTTCTGGAAGAAGGGCACCACTGAGCCACGAGACGCAACGACGTTGCCATAGCGAACTACGGCAAAACCGGTCTTGTGTCCGCCTGACATGTTGTTGGCAGCGACAAACAGTTTGTCGGAACACAGCTTAGTTGCGCCGTATAGGTTGACCGGGTTGGCGGCTTTGTCTGTCGACAGAGCAATCACTTTTTCGACGTTGTTGGCCAGGGCTGCATCGATGACGTTTTCGGCACCATTGATATTAGTTTTGATACATTCCATCGGGTTGTATTCTGCGGCTGGCACTTGTTTAAGTGCTGCAGCATGAATAACGTAATCAACACCGTTCATCGCCCGGATTAGACGTTCTTTATCTCGAACATCACCGATAAAATAGCGCATGCAAGGGGCATTGAAGACCTGTTGCATCTCATACTGCTTCAGTTCGTCTCGAGAGTAGATAATGATTTTCTTGGGGCTGTACCTTTCAAGCAGGGTCTTGACGTACTTTTTACCGAATGATCCCGTACCACCAGTGATGAGAATCGATTTACCGTCAAACATGGGAAGTCCTTACCTTATTAAAGGCGATCTATCTATTATTCTGATAAGCATTTTTGCCTTTACCAGCGCGTTTGGAGCGGAGCAACAACTCTTTGGTTTTGTCCTGTCTGCTGGTAATGGTTTGTTTAATTTGAAGTACTAATGCGTTGAGCTCGGCCAATTCTGAACGGTCCTGGCAGTTTTTTGCGTGATTATTCACTGCCGTTAACCATTGCTCAAAGCCCAAGCTAGCTAAATCCAAATCTGGCTCGGGTGGCTTATCCAGTGTCTGCTGCAGGTTTCTTCCCTGCTCGACAAGCACTGCATAATCAGACTGCTCGGCTTTACTCACTTTCCGCAGCCTTCTTTTTCGCCAGGTCATCACGGACATCTTGCGGAATACCGTCCCAACCCTCTTTGATGTTTCTCATCACACCGGTCACTGCATCCATCGCTTCCAGCTCACCGTTGACTGAAGCTTGGCCCAATTTAAAGATGCAGAAATCATAAAGATCGTAGAGATTGCGGGATATCTCTCCGCCAACCTCCATATCCAGGCTTGCCTGCAATACACTAATAAGCTCAATGGCCTTGCCGATTTTAAGCCCTTTTGCTTCATGGTCTTTTCGCTCAATCGCTCCGCGGGCGGCGGCGACATTACCCAGAATATGCGCCATGATGGCTGATACCTGTGTATGAGGGTCCGCATCCGTCAGCGAGCTCACCGTACCTTGTCGGTACTGCTGAATCGATGTTCTTGCCATGTTCGTTTACCTTCTTCTGCGTTGTTACGCATGTGTGCAGTTGCTGTTCATAGTAGCAGCGTCAAAGATCCGCACAGACGGATCTGCCTCTCATTTGTGTAAGCAAATTGAGTGCCAGCGATCTAAACTGAGACTTTGCTCCCACTCCGATGTTGCTCTATCAGGCTCTTTCAATACAATAGAAGCCGATATTAATATAAGACCTCAGTAAAAGACGGTTTCTCCAGCGTCAAGGAAATGGCGGATTTTTCCGCAATACCCAGAGGGTTAAAAGGTTCCACTTATGCAGGGATTATCTGACGTTCTCGTCATTGATGATAATAATGAGCGCCGCGCGCAGTTAGATCTTCTATTAGGCTTTATCGGTGAAAGTTGCAGGGTCACAGGCTCTGATAACCTGGCGCTCATCAACAGTGAGGATAGCTGGCGCGCCGTAATAATAGGGGACATAGCAGACGAAGAGCCTTTGGAGTTCATTCAACGTCTTGCTTCTGTCCATCCGCTCCAGCCCTATATCCTGTTGGGTGATGATGGTGGTGTAGAGCTACCAAACCTGGTGGGCTCTCTGGAAATGCCTTTTAGTTACAGCAAAATGACGGAAGTCATTCATCGCTGTCAGGATTATCATCGTAAGCGCCCCGGCGGTAAGCCACAAACCGCCAGTCAAACCAAACTATTCCGAAGCTTGGTCGGTCGAAGCGACGCTATCGCGCAAGTGCGTCAGCTCATCGAACAGGTTTCCGTTACCGATGCCAACGTGCTGGTATTGGGAGACTCAGGTACGGGTAAAGAGGTGGTGGCGCGTAATATTCATTACCTGTCTGCCCGTCGTGACGGCCCGTTTGTTCCCGTCAACTGTGGTGCTATTCCAGCCGAGCTGCTGGAAAGTGAATTATTCGGTCATGAGAAGGGCGCTTTTACTGGCGCAATTACCAGCCGCAAAGGTCGCTTCGAATTGGCTCAGGGCGGCACACTGTTTCTTGATGAAATCGGTGATATGCCGCTGAACATGCAGGTTAAATTGCTACGCGTATTGCAGGAGCGTGTATTTGAACGTGTTGGCAGCGCTAAGTTGGTAACCGCCGATGTACGCATCGTCGCAGCGACGCATCGCAATCTCGAAGGCATGATCAGCGATGGCGGCTTCCGTGAAGATCTATACTACCGTCTGAATGTTTTCCCTATCGAGATGCCCGCACTTTGTGAACGTCAGGACGATATTCCTCTGTTGCTGCAGGAATTGGTATCTCGACTGGAAGCAGAACATAGTGCTGCTATCCGATTTACTGATAAGGCGATTGACTCTTTGATGTTGCACCCATGGTCGGGTAACGTCCGAGAATTATCTAACTTGGTTGAACGTTTGGTTATTCTCTACCCGAACGGCGTGGTTGACGTAAATGATCTGCCGCCTAAGTATCGTCATATTGAAGTAGAAGAGTACGAGCCGGTTTACTCTGAAGAAGTGTTGGAGCGTGAATCTCTTAATGCCTTGTTCAGAGAGGATGCTGAGCCTCTGATCGGTGAAGCTCAGGTGCCTCATGAGCTACCTGAAGAGGGGATCAACCTAAAAGAGATGCTCTCTGATATTGAAACTGACTACATTCAGCAGGCCTTGGTAAGACAAGACTGGGTGGTTGCGCGTGCTGCTGAACAGCTCGGTATGCGCCGCACCACGCTGGTAGAGAAAATGCGTAAGTACAGCATTGCTCGCGACGACGAGTAGCCAGTAAGTAAAAAGTTAATAGTAACGACTTAAAAAAGCGTACCTTTACAGGGTGCGCTTTTTGCGTTTTATAGGCGTCATATTCTCGTCAGACCTAATGACCTCCCCTTTTTATTTATCGCCTAAACCTTCTTAAGTTCATTTAAAACAGTCTCTTATCTTTTATGGCATGAATTTCGCTGATACGGGGTATCGTGTCAATGGGAGCGACAATGAGATGACACCAAGTACTCTTACAACACCCGCAGAGGTATCAGCGACAGCATCGGCTTTGCTCGGTGGTGATATGGCTGAACAGTTGGCTAGCGGCAAAGCTCAGCCAAAAGAGCAGGGTGTGACTAACAATGCCAGCCGCATGCGTCACCTGATGGAGATCCTGCCTGCAGGACTCGTCGTGATTGATGGTGATGGTATTGTTAGGGAAGCGAACCCCATTGCTATCGAGATGTTAGGTGAACCACTGATTGGTGAGTTGTGGCGAAACATTATTGCCCGAGCATTTGCCCCTCAGGCCGATGACGGTCACGAAGTATCTCTAACCAATGGCCGCCGCGTTAAGCTGGCGACAACCGCGCTTTCGCCTGAGCCTGGTCAGTTAATCCTGCTGACAGATTTGACCGAAACCCGTCAGTTGCAGGAAAGATTCAGTCATATGCAGCGGCTGTCTGCGCTAGGCAAAATGGTTGCGTCACTAGCGCACCAGGTAAGAACGCCGCTGTCTGCTGCCATGCTGTATGCCGCTAATCTGGGTAACAACACACTCAGCGGCGAGAATCGGCAAGCATTCCACCAGAAACTCCTGTCCCGCCTGCAGGATCTTGAGCAGCAGGTTAATGACATGCTGCTATTTGCACGCAGTGATAGTCAGTTGGCGGCTTCGCCACTCTCGATGCAGGCGCTTCTTACTGATGTTCAGTCCCGAGTCGACGCCATGGTGACAAAAAGCCGCGGCAAACTGACTTTGGTTCTGCCTGAACCAGACGTTGAAGTGCTGGGCAATGCGCCGAGTTTAGCCAGCGCCATGAGTAACCTGGTACACAACAGCCTGCAGGCATCAGCCACTCAGATAGAGATTGCAGCGAAAACAGAAGCTGAACGAGTGATGATCACTATTACCGACAACGGCAAGGGGATCCCTGAACCGATGCTCAGAAAAGTGATGGAGCCTTTCTATACCAGCCGCAGCCAGGGAACTGGTTTAGGACTTGCGGTTGTGCAGGCCGTTGCCACTGCGCACAAGGGCAAGATGCTGCTTAGCTCAGAAGAGGGCAAAGGGACCCGGGTAACCCTGGTTCTGCCCATTCGTAATGAACACCAAAACCATGCAGATGTGCCGTTAAAGCAGGTTTGGGGAGGATAAGATGGCCGAGACTAAAGTACTGGTAGTTGAAGATGACGCCGGCTTGAGAGAAGCCTTGGTCGATACGCTGATGATTTCGGGTTACCAAGTGACCGAAGTTGATTCAGGTGAAGCCGCCTTGCTTCAACTCTCCAAAGAGAAGTTTGATATTGTCGTCAGTGATGTACAAATGCCGGGTATGAGTGGATTACAGCTACTCAGGTCTATCCGCAGCAAATTACCGCAATTGCCAGTACTGATGATGACAGCTTATGCCACGGTGGATGCCGCTGTGACGGCGATGCGCGAAGGTGCCAACGATTATCTGGCAAAACCTTTTGCCCCTGAAGTGCTTTTAAACCTGGTCAGCCGCTATGCACCGACGGAAGGTAAAGAGCGCTATTCCCCCGTGGTCGGAGACCCGGCCAGTGAGCAGCTATTAGCTTTGGCAGCCAAGGTCGCGGCCTCAGAAGCGAATGTGATGGTGCTTGGTCCCAGCGGTTCAGGTAAAGAAGTGCTGGCGCGCTATATTCATGACAACTCGCCTCGGGCAGACGGCCCCTTTATTGCCATTAACTGTGCTGCCATCCCTGAAAATATGCTCGAAGCAACACTGTTTGGTTATGAGAAGGGCGCATTTACCGGCGCATTACAAGCGTGCCCTGGCAAGTTCGAACAGGCGCAGAACGGAACCATTTTACTTGACGAGATCACCGAAATGGATCTGGGTCTGCAGGCTAAATTACTGAGGGTCCTGCAGGAACGTGAAGTGGAGCGGTTAGGTAGTCGCAAGACCATCAGTTTGAATGTGCGCGTTTTGGCAACCAGTAACCGCGAGTTAAAACAAACCGTTACTGAGGGCAAGTTCAGGGAAGACCTTTACTATCGATTGAATGTATTTCCGCTTACCTGGAAGCCGCTGAACCAGCGCCCGGGAGATATCATTCCATTAGCTGAACATCTACTGGCGCGGCATAGTCAGCTTTCTGGCACCGCTGTACCTGAGCTGACAGCAGCAGCGAAACACCGGTTGCAGATGCATGCCTGGCCGGGGAATGTCAGGGAGTTGGATAACGTCATTCAGCGTGCCTTAATCCTTCAGTGCGAAGGGCGAGTGGATGCGACCGATCTGATTATTGAAGATGAGATGCAGATGCCTGTAACTGAGCCATTAGTGTCGACCCACGTTGAAGAAACAACCGCAGCAGATGACGGTGATGGTTTAGGCGGTGAGCTTAAAATGCAAGAGAATCAAATTATTCTGCAAACACTGGCGTCCTGTCAGGGGCGTCGGAAAGATGTCGCTGAGAAGCTGGGGATCAGCCCTCGCACCCTAAGATACAAGCTGGCGAGAATGCGTGAAATGGGCATCGAAGTGCCAGCGTAACAAGTTCTTAGCATATTTGATGGCGGGCAATTTGCCCGCTTTTCAATTGGTTAACAAAACAAACTCCATTATTTCTCTTCTACTTTCTTGCCAATGTAAATAACTTGGCAAGCTCTTTGCAGTTTATGTTCCCAAGAGCGAAAAATTGACGCGAAATGCGTTGGGAGCATTCAGATGCAAGTTAAAGCACACGACCTATACAGCGAAATGCAGGCGATGATGCGCCAGGCCCAGGGAACCGAAATGCGTCCCGATGCCGTGGCTACTAATAACGCTGGAGATAAGTTCGGTGGTTTACTCAAAAACGCAATCGACGGCGTCAATGATCTGCAGTCACAGACTGGACAGTTGAGAACAGCCTTCGAAATGGGTGATCGCAGTGTCAGTCTGGGCGATGTAATGATTGCTTCGCAGAAATCGAGTGTTGCTTTTCAAGCTACGGTCCAGGTTCGGAACAAGCTTGTAGAGGCCTACAAAGAGATTATGAACATGCCGGTTTAACCCGCTGTTCATTGGTACGGAGATTAGATTGTGGCTGAAGCAACCCCGAATACAGAATTGATGGTCCCTCAAGATGGGGCGGATACAGGAACGCAGGCGGATACCGAAGAGAAGAAGTCGTCGGTGCTTTCGCATTTAGGCAGTGTTGATGTCTTGCGACAAATAACCATTATCTTGGCGCTCGCCATCAGCTTGGCGATTGGTGTGTTTGTATTGATCTGGGCGCAAGACCCGGAGATGCGTCCTCTGCCAAGGATGGAAAGTGATGAATTGCTGCAGACACTGGATTTCTTCGACCAGAACCAGATCAACTATCGCCTTGACCGTGACACCATTTTCATTCCCGCTACCGAATACCAAGACATTAAGTTGAAGTTGGCCCGTGCTGGCCTGGGTGCTGAACCTGCCAATGGTACGGACATCCTGATGCAGGATATGGGTTTTGGTGTAAGCCAACGCCTGGAGCGTGAACGTCTCAAGCACAGTCGTGAACAGCAACTGGCTCGCACCATTGAAGATCTCCGCAATGTTAAGCGTGCTCGCGTGTTGCTCGCTATCCCTCAGCAGTCTGTATTCGCGCGTCGTGAAAAGAGCCCCAGTGCCACGGTGGTTGTGACTGTGGGCCGTGGCTCAACCTTGAGTCGCGAAGAAGTCGATTCAATCGTTGATATCGTTTCCTCTGCGGTCAACGGCATGGAGCCAACACGAGTGACCGTGACTGATGCCAGTGGTCGCCTGCTTAACTCGGGTTCACAGGATGCGTTGTCTGCCAGGTCTCGTAAAGAGTTTGATCTGGAGCGCCAGCGTGAATCTGAATACCTGAACAAAATCGACTCGATCCTAATTCCCGTTGTGGGCTTAGGTAATTACACCGCTCAGGTAGATGTCACCATGGACTTTACCTCCGTAGAGCAGACTCAGCGTCGATTCAATCCCGACCTGCCTGCGCTGCGCAGTGAAATGACCATCGAAGAAAACTCTGTAGGCAGTGCCATCGGTGGTATCCCAGGTGCGCTTACCAATCAACCACCTGCGCAGGCAGATATTCCTGAAGTTGCTGGTGGTGGCGCTGCTGGTGGTGGCGGGACCCCAGGTCGTAGCCATCGTGAAGCAACGCGTAACTACGAGCTGGATACGACTTTGAGTCATACCCGTCAGCAGGTAGGTGTGGTGCGCCGAGTGAGTGTATCTGTTGCTGTTAACTATAAAAACGTACCAAACGCAGAAACTGAGGGTACCGACCTTGTGCCTCGTTCTCAGCAGGAGCTGTCAAACCTCCGTCGCTTATTGCAAGGTGGTCTGGGCTTCAATGTACAGCGCGGTGACACGCTGGAAGTAGTCACTATTCCGTTCGTTAAAGAGGATGAACTGGCTGACATCTCTGTGCCTATCTACGAACAACCTATGTTCTGGACTGGTATGCGCATGATCACCGGTATTCTGAGTGTGCTTATCCTGGTACTGCTGGTAGTGCGTCCAATGCTGCGTAAGCTGACAGCGAAAGAGGATGATACAGCAGATGAAGATAGAGCATTGCTCGACGGCGCTGTTGCCCGCGGTATCGAAGGTGGATTGCTTGCCGCTGAAAGTGAACTAGATAGTGAAGTGAACGAAGAGCTGATTGGTAGTATTGTTGGCGGCAAAGTACAGTTGCCGGACCTGCATAAAGAGGAAGATGTACTCAAAGCAGTTCGTGCGCTGGTGGCCAATGAGCCTGACCTGTCGGTACAGGTTGTTAAAGGCTGGCTAGAAGCTGAAGCAAACAAGAAGTAATCCTGGTTAAGGAATAGAAAATGGCTGAAGAAAAGAAAAAAGACGAAGCTGCCGAGAATAACAACCAGGAGTTTGATGTCGGTGAGATCAGCGGATTCGACAAAGTTGCGATATTGCTGCTCAGCCTGACAGAGGAAGATGCCGCGCAGATCTTGCGTCACCTGGAGCCAAAGCAGGTACAGAAGGTGGGTATGGCCATGGCGGGCATGCAGGACTTTTCTCAGGCCAAGATCAGCGCTGTTCATAACCTGTTTCTTGACGATATCCAGAAGTATTCAAGTATTGGTCTGGACAGTGAAGAGTTCGTGCGGAATGCCTTAACGCAAGCTCTGGGTGAAGACAAAGCTGGCAACCTGATTGACCAGATCATCATGGGCGGTGGCGCTAAAGGTTTGGATTCACTGAAGTGGATGGATGCACGTCAGGTCGCCAATATTATTCTCAACGAACACCCGCAGATCCAAACTATCGTGCTCTCTTATCTGGAGCCTGAGCAGTCCGCCGAAATTCTGGCGCAGTTCTCAGAGAAGGTACGTTTGGATCTGACAATGCGTATCGCCAATCTCGAAGAAGTACAGCCTGCCGCTTTGCAAGAGCTTAACGAGATCATGGAGAAACAGTTCGCTGGTCAGTCCGGTGCACAGGCAGCCAAGATGGGCGGCTTGAAGGCTGCCGCAAACATCTTGAACTACCTGGATACCAATGTTGAAGGCCAGTTGATGGATTCTATTCGTGAAAACGACGAAGAGATGGCACAACAGATCCAAGACCTGATGTTCGTATTCGAGAATTTGGTTGACGTGGATGACCGTGGTATCCAAGCACTGCTTAGAGAAGTGCCACAAGAGCAACTGCTTAAAGCGATTAAAGGTGCTGATGACACCCTGCGTAACAAGGTCTACGACAACATGTCTAAACGTGCTGCAGAAATGCTTAAAGATGATCTCGAAGCGATGGGACCTGTGCGTATCAGTGAGGTTGAAGCAGCACAGAAAGAGATTCTCTCTATCGCTCGTCGTCTGGCGGATGCCGGAGAGATTATGTTGGGCGGTGCCGGCGGTGGCGAAGAGTTCCTTTAACTCATCAGCGGCATACCAGTAGCGTGATAGATAAGCGAGTGCAGCAGCCCAATGGCAAATAAGAACGAAAACGAAATAGACTCCTGGCAATTGCCTGATGTGGGTGAAGAGATCGATTTTGACTCGATACCTACCAATGCCATGGGGCTCCGACCTGGTGAGCGTCATGAGATCGAGGTGGAAGAGGAAGAGGAGATCCCTGTTCTTACCGCCGAGGAGTTGGAGTTAATCCGCAAAGCTGCATACGACGAAGGACTATTGCAGGGCCATGAAGAAGGGCACGCAAAAGGTTTTGAAGAGGGTAAAAAAGAAGGTTTTGAGCAGGGGCATAAAGAGGGATTGGTAAAAGGCCAGGCGGAAGGTGAAGCTGCGGGGGCTGCGTTAGTCCAGGAGCGAGCAGAAGCCTGGTCAGCACTGGCACGTCAATTTGAGCAACCGTTGATGCATGTGGATGGGGAAGTTGAGCGCAGCTTGGTTGGATTGGTAGTCGAATTAGCCCAAGAAGTTATTCGTTGTGAAATTGCCACTAATGAAGAGGTGATACTTAAAGTGCTGAGAGAGGCCACGAATGCGCTTCCGCTCAGTGCGAGAAAACTCTCTATCAGTTTAAATCCTGACGATTTGGCACTGGTTGAACGTCACTACAGTGAAGAGATGCTGAGCGAGCGTGGCTGGCAGTTAAGCGCAGAGCCGTCCATGAACCGAGGTGACTGCCAGATTTCTTCAGAACAATCCTATGTCAGTGTTTCACTCAAAGAGCGAGTGAAGACACTGATGGAGCGTTTCTTACATCAAAGTGTACCTGCGCTGGAGCCGGATACGACACCTTTGCCCGCGCAGGGCACAGCCCCAGTCACTGAATCGCCAGTCTCTGAATCGGCAGTCACTGAAGCTGTGGCCGGAGTAGAGCAGGCTGAAGGGCTAATAGAACAACTCGAACAAACGAACTCACCTGAACCACTGCAAGAAAGTGCTAAACCGTCAGGAGAAGATGATGCATCGCCTGAGAAATAGCGCCGCGCTGGTGTCCCAGCTTCATCACTATCGTAAAGCGATCAGTGCACCGCGCCCTGTTGTTTCAGGCATGTTAACCCGCGTTGTTGGCCTCACATTTGAGGCCGTTGGCTGTCGCGCACCTATTGGCAGCCGCTGCAAAGTGGAAACCCTCGAAGGGGAAATTGAAGCTGAGGTAGTTGGCTTCAGCGGTGAAATTCTCTATTTGATGCCAAGTGGTGAAGTCAAAGGGGTTGTTCCCGGCGCAAAGGTCACTCCCACTTCCAGTGAATACGGTATTCCGGTGGGTATGGAGTTGTTGGGACGCGTTGTTGACGGTAATGGTCACCCTATCGATGGACGCGGCCCCTTGGTTACCAATGACCGCGCATCTTTAAAAGCTGAGCCTATCAATCCGATGATCCGCCGCCCCATTCAGCGCCCCTTAGATGTTGGCGTTACCGCCATCAACAGCGCCCTGACCATCGGCGAAGGCCAGCGGATGGGGCTCTTTGCAGGCTCTGGCGTGGGTAAAAGTGTACTTCTGGGCATGATGACCAGGGGAACAACGGCCGATGTGATTGTGGTGGGCTTGATTGGTGAGCGTGGCCGAGAAGTAAAAGAGTTTATCGATGAGATCCTGGGCGAAGAGGGAAGACAGCGTGCGGTTGTGGTAGCAGCCCCTGCTGATGCCTCTCCTCTGATGCGGCTTAAAGGCTGCGAAACCGCGGTCACTATTGCAGAGTACTTCCGAGATCAGGGGTTAAACGTACTCTTGCTGATGGATTCTCTCACCCGATTTGCACAGGCTCAGCGAGAGATTGCCCTTGCAGTAGGCGAGCCTCCGGCGACCAAAGGGTATCCGCCTTCGGTATTTGCCAAATTGCCGCAACTGGTTGAGCGTGCCGGTAATGGGGGCGATGGACAGGGCTCAATTACTGCCTTCTACACTGTTCTGGTTGAAGGGGACGACTTGCAAGACCCCATTGCTGATTCCGCGCGAGCCATTCTCGATGGGCATATTGTCTTATCCAGAGAGTTGGCGGATGAAGGTCATTACCCGGCCATTGATATCGAAAAATCGATCAGTCGTGTTATGCCCATGGTTACCAGCGATGAGCATCAATTATTGGCTCGCCGCCTCAAACAGATTTACGCCACTTATCAGCGCAACCGCGATCTTATCTCCATTGGTGCTTATGCCCGAGGGAGTGATCCTGAAGTAGATTTGTCCATTCAGATGCTGCCAGTGATTAACAACTTCCTGCAACAGGGTATGAAAGATGTGAAATCTTATGACGCCTGTCTGGGAGCGTTGCAGCAGGTACTGATGCAGAGTGTTCAGCAAAGTCAGCAGAATATGGCCCCTGGCGCTGTCCCGCAACAAGGTATGCCGCAGTAGAGGAATAACCAATGGCAAAGCTGGCTCAATTACAACTGGTCGCCAAGATGGCTGAAGAAAAAGAGCAACAGGCGGCACGTCAGTTGAAACAAGCATCTGAGCGGGTCATGGCGGAAGAGCAGCAAGAAACCATGCTTCAGCAGTATCGCTTGGATTATCTCAGACAATTGAGACAAAAAGGCAGTGACGGTTTAGGCAGCGCGGTTTACTTCCAGTTCCAGCAGTTTTTAGACCGACTGGATGGCGTGCTGATCGGTCAGCAGACCAAAATTACAGAGGCGAAGGCCGCACAGCAGCAACGTCGTTATCACTGGGACCAGGCGAGAAAACAAAGAAATGCCATCGATCTATTGATCGAGAAACAGAAGAAAGCACAGCAGGTAAAAGCAGATAAATTGGAGCAAAAGCTGGCAGATGAATTCTCTACCCAGCAACTTGTTCGCCGTTTGATGACAGAGGAACAGAACTAATTTGGTGGACTGGAACGGATATTGCTTTGTCTGTTGGTAATAAGAATATTCAGCTGAAAAGCGGCAAATCTTGCCGGTTTTGAGAGGTAAGCATGGCATCAATGCAAATGGCCGCAGGCCTAAGTGAACAGGATGCGGGCCTGTTTGATGGATTGTTTGGCGCTTCGGTCAACGGAGACGGCGAGTCAGATCTGTTTGCAGAAATGTTAGATGAGACGTTAGCGGCATTTCAGCAGGCGCTGGCGGAAGGCGAAGTCGAGCAGGGCGATTGGCTCAACAGTCTGCAACAGAAATTTGGTGAAGATGAGCTTGATGGACTGCTGACTCAACTGGGGTTGAAGCTGGAAGATGGTCATCTGACAGCGCAGGTGCCTGATGAAGCAACCCTGCACTCCGACAAAGAAAATCAGCGGGCAGAAGCAACTTTAGATGTTCCTGATCAGAACCCCATTCCATCCGCAGGCGATGAGTCACTGGATACTCCAGATAACCTGTTGAATTTTTTGACCTGGGCGGAGAGTGCGCTTAACCGACGCGTAGCGGACCAAGAACAGTCCAAAGCTGGTAAGGGTGTGTCGGGTGATACCTCCACTGAGCCGCTAGTCGACGGGGAAGTATTGGACGCAGCCAATGTTGATAATGACATTGAGAGTATTTCTGCCGGAGTCGAACTGGAGTCCGCACTGTCCGTTGATGGCAATAAGAGCAGCGAAGAGTTACAACGAGCCAATGTCGCTGTTAGTGAGCAAGGCAAAGATCAAGCAAATAGGCCTAACGAACAGACAGTTGCTGCATCAGTGCAACAGCCACAAACACAAACCGTTTCAGGTAGGGGCGCTGAGCTCAGACCAGATCTTGTTGCGGCTCCTCAACCATCAACCAGCGATACGCCGGTAGACGCCGAAGTAGAGTCTGCTATCGAGTTAATTCGACGCGCTGCTAACAACCAAGCCACTTCGCCATCGGCATGGAGCGGCAAATCAGGTCAGCCTATGGCCAATGGCATTGCTGGCACGGCGACTGCGAGCGACTTAAAAGCTGAGGCCGATGCTAAACAGCAGGGACTATTTGACGCGCTGGCGGGAGACGCTGAAGGCGGTGAGCCAGAACCGGAAGCAGAGGTGTCTGTATCCCGGCTGGCGAATGCGGTGGCACAGCAACTAGGCAGTCGGAATGGCGAAGGCCCCGTGCCGCAAGCAAACCTGACCTCTGCATTTGAAAGGGCCGAGTTGGCATCCCAAGGGGTAATTTCGCAATCTCAAACAGCAACGGGTACCGCAACTCAAACACCACAGGTGCAGCAAGCAAGAGCTGATCTTCAAACCATGTTGCAGCAGGCCGTCGATATACGCCAACAAGAGGTGGCTGCCAACCAGCTTCGTGAACGAATGATGCTGATGGTGAACGGTCGCATGGATAGAGCCGAGATCCGCTTGGATCCACCTGAACTTGGTTCGATGATGGTTCGTGTGCAAGTGCAGCAGGACCAGGCACAAGTGCAGATTGTGACTCAGAACCAGCAAGCGAAAGAGATGCTGGAGCAATCCTTGCCTAGACTGAGAGAGATGTTGCAACAGCAAGGCGTTGCTTTGGGAGATACTCAGGTGTCACATCGCGAGTCTCAGGGCGAGCAGGGGCAGGCCCATGAACATGATCCTGCACTTGCCTTTGAGCATGCGCAGGAAGATATGCTGGAAGCTGAGATAGATATCCCTGTGATCCAGCGCCAGATTGCGCCGGGAAGAGTGGATTACTTCGCCTGATCCCATAGGAGCAAGCTGAAAAATGTGGTAGCTTGCGGCTTAATTTAGTGACTAATTTTTAGCTTAAAAAACGTACAGTTATGGCAGAAGATCTCGAATTAGAGTTAGACGACGGCGAAGGCAAAAAAAAGCCGATGATGCTCATTATCATCATTGCGGTCGTAGTGTTGGTCGGTGGTGGCGCGGCTGCCTTTTTCCTGTTGTCTGGTGATGACTCCGCACCAGCTGAGGCTGCTGTTGAAGGTGACTCTGCAGCGGCTGCACCCGCAGCGCCTGCAGGAGATGCTCAAACGGGCAATGCACTCTATGTAGCAATGCCAAGGCCGTTTGTGTTTAACGTGCCGGGTAGCGGCCGGGACCGACTGGTACAGATTAAGGTGCAACTGCTGGTGAGAGGCGGTAATAACGAGTCATTGGCTAAGAAACATATTCCGATGATTGAAGGCACCCTGTTGAAAACCTTCTCCGGCGCAAATGCCGACGAATTGGCAACGCTGGAAGGTAAAGAGCGTCTGCGCGAGCAAGCTTTAAATGATGTGAAGTCTGCTCTGCAAGGATTGGAAGGCACTGAAGTGGTGGAACAGGTTCTGTTCACCGGCTTCGTGATGCAGTGAGCGTACTCCGATGGCGGTAAGCGATCTTTTATCACAGGACGAAATCGACGCGCTATTACACGGTGTTGATGAGGTCGAAGAGGAAGAGGTCAGTGACGGTGGCGATGGTGCCGCCCAATATGACTTCTCTTCTCAGGACCGAATTGTCCGGGGGCGGATGCCGACCCTGGAGATCGTTAATGAACGTTTCGCTCGTCATATGCGCATCAGCCTGTTCAACATGATGCGCCGCACGGCAGAAGTGTCGATCAATGGCGTTCAAATGATTAAGTTCGGTGAGTACGTACATACCCTGTTTGTACCTACATCACTGAACATGGTTCGATTCCGCCCGCTGAAAGGCACGGGATTGATAACCATGGAAGCTCGTCTGGTTTTCATTCTGGTAGACAACTTCTTTGGTGGCGATGGCCGTTATCACGCCAAGATTGAGGGGCGAGAGTTTACCCCGACTGAGCGCCGCATTATTCAGATGCTGCTTAAAATCATCTTCGAGGATTACAAAGAAGCATGGGCTCCGGTGATGGACTCTGAATTCGAGTACTTGGATTCGGAAGTGAACCCGGCCATGGCTAACATTGTGAGTCCGACAGAAGTGATTGTTGTGAGCTCCTTCCATATCGAATTGGATGGTGGTGGTGGTGATTTCCATATTGCACTGCCTTATTCGATGCTTGAGCCTATTCGTGAACTGCTCGATGCCGGTGTTCAAAGTGACAAAGAAGACACCGATATGCGCTGGTCCAAAGCGCTACGTGACGAGATTATGGATGTGCCTGTAGAGATACATGCCACCCTGCTGGAACATACTCTGTCGTTGCAGGAGATCATGAATATGAAAGAGGGGGATGTGATCCCGGTCGAGATGCCGGAACACGCCACCGTTTATGTTGAGGAACTGCCCACTTATCGTGCCAAACTGGGACGCTCCCGCGACAATCTTGCATTGAAAATTGCTGAAAAAATTAAGCGTCCTGAGTCAGTTAAATCTGACTTAGAGATGGTGACGCGCCAAGGGGTGCGGATCGACTCAGACGCAGAACTTGAAGAACTCGAACGTACCATAGGGGAAGCCTGATGAGTAACGATAACGAAGATATCCCTGACGATTGGGCAGCTGCGTTTGCAGAACAAGAGGCTGCTGAAGCGGGTTTAGTTGAAGAGCCTGCAGAGACTTCGACCGAAGTGGCTGAATTTGAAGAGTTGGCCGAAGATGAATCGCCACTGTCCGCTGAAGAGCGACGCAAGTTAGATACGATCCTGGATATTCCGGTCACCATTTCAATGGAAGTAGGCCGAAGCCAGATCAGTATCCGCAACCTGCTGCAATTGAATCAGGGCTCGGTGGTTGAGCTCGACCGTGTGGCGGGTGAGCCACTTGATGTTTTGGTTAACGGCACCTTGATCGCCCATGGCGAGGTGGTTGTGGTAAACGACAAGTTTGGTATTCGTCTGACAGATGTTATCAGCCAAACGGAAAGGATTAAGAAACTCAAGTGAGTGCATTCAGCTTACTGACGACTTCAGCATCGACTGCCGTACAGACCAGTGCTGGCAGCGGTGCGGCCAGCTCACAAATTCTCTCCCTGCTGTTTTCTCTGATCACCGTCCTTATCATTATTTTTCTGCTCGCCTGGGTGCTTAAGCGGTTTAATATCGGTGTGGGACAAAGTCGGGGCGCCATGAAGGTTCTCGCGACACTGGCCATGGGCCGAAACGAGCGCATCGTGTTGGTTGAACTCGGAGATAAACAGCTTTTACTTGGCGTTACCGGCCAAAACATCAATTTACTGCATACGTTTGACGAGCCTATTGTGGTTGAGGAAAGCGGCAGTGGAAGCAATCCATCGGCACTGTTTCAACAGAAGCTGATGAGCTTTATGAACAAAACGGAAAAGTGATGACACGGATATTGCTGATTCTCGTGATGGCTTGCTTGGCGCCTTCTGTATGGGCGGCAGATCCTATTGGTGGAAGCCTGCCTGCGGTGACGGTCACAACAGCCCCTGATGGCTCCCAGAGCTACTCGGTAACCCTCCAAATCCTTGCCTTGATGACAATGCTGTCGTTCCTGCCAGCCATTGTCATTATGATGACTTCGTTTACCCGAATTACCGTGGTATTAGCGATCCTGCGGCAAGCAATGGGATTGCAGCAAACACCTTCAAACCAGGTGATTGTCGGTATTTCACTGTTTCTCTCGTTCTTTATTATGGCGCCAGTGCTCAACAAGGTTTATGACGATGCGGTTGCGCCCTATATGAATGAGCAGCTTGAAGCGCAACAGGCATTTGCCCTGGCAAAACAGCCGTTTCGAGAGTTCATGATGTCTCAGACCCGAATTAAGGATCTGGAGACATTTGTTGAGATCGCAGGCTTGCAGGATGAAGTAACCGCGCCGGAAGAGGTACCGATGACGGTACTGATCCCAGCGTTTATTACCAGTGAGCTGAAAACCGCATTTCAGATCGGGTTTATGCTGTTCATTCCATTTCTGATTATTGACTTGGTTGTGGCCAGTGTACTGATGGCAATGGGTATGATGATGTTGTCACCTATGATTGTGTCATTGCCGTTTAAATTGATGTTGTTTGTGTTGGTTGATGGTTGGAACCTGGTCATGGGTACCCTGGCAACCAGCTTTGGACTATAGGGGGACATATGAGCCCTGAAATGTTTGTCGACATCTTCCGAGATGCGCTATTTGTAGTACTGACTATGGTGGCGGCAATTATTCTGCCATCATTGGGCATTGGTTTGGTGGTGGCTATTTTCCAGGCCGCTACATCCATTAATGAACAGACCCTGAGTTTCCTGCCACGTCTGATCGTGACCTTGCTTACATTGATGTTTCTTGCCAACTGGTTGGTGCGGGTATTGATGGACTTCACCATCAATATGATTAAAGAGATCCCCATGGTCATCGGCTGATGGAATTTCCAATGAACATCATCATGGAATCAATGGCCGCATACATATGGCCATTGTTTCGCATCACTTCCATGTTGATGGTGATGGTTGCCTTCGGCACGCAAAATGTACCTACCCCCATCCGTTTGGGCCTATCGATAGCTATCACTATTGCCGTTGCTCCTGCGCTACCTGCGCCCCCGCCCATTGATATGTTCTCTATTCAGGGCGCTTTGGTCACCATGCATCAGGTGTTAATCGGTACGCTGACTGGCTTCATCTCGATATTGGTGCTGCACACCTTTGTTGTGGCGGGACAGGTTGTGGGTATGCAGACCAGTTTGGGTTTTGCGTCTTTGGTGGATCCTAACAATGGGCAGTCGGTTCCTGTTATCGGTCAGTTTTATCTGATGTTGGCTACGCTGCTGTTTTTTGCCATTGATGGCCACCTTCTGATGATCCGCATTATCGTTGAGAGTTTTCACACCATGCCAGTGGGGCCAGAAGGTATCTCGCTGCCAAAATTTGAAGCCGTGGCGCGCTGGGGAGGTTGGATGTTTGCCGGCGGATTAGCGTTGGGGCTCAGTGCTTTAGTTGCTTTGCTGCTGATTAACTTCTCCTTTGGTGTGATGACCAGAGCCGCGCCGCAGTTAAACATTTTCACTATCGGTTTCCCGGTGACC
Organism: Corallincola platygyrae; assembly: GCF_039544265.1. Lineage (NCBI taxonomy): Bacteria > Pseudomonadati > Pseudomonadota > Gammaproteobacteria > Alteromonadales > Psychromonadaceae > Corallincola > Corallincola platygyrae. Next base: position 372,431 of record NZ_BAABLI010000004.1, read on the forward strand.
ATGTTGTCAGGTTTGCTGATTATCTGGTTGACCCTCGGGAATTTCGTCAGTCATTTTGAAGCACAGTGGTATAGAGGCGTAGAGCTTATGTGCCAGGTGCTCAATGATGCTTGTTAGCTTAGGAGCGAAAGCAGATGGCTGAAGATAGCGATCAGGAACGTACAGAAGACCCCACACCCCGACGATTACAACAGGCGCGGGAGAAGGGGCAGGTTGCGCGTTCGAAAGAGCTGAACACCGCTGCCGTACTTCTGGCATCGGCGTTCGGCATGCTGATTTTTGGTCAGTCGTTGGCGGAAACCCTGGCCAAGGTAATGAAGCGCATGTTCACGTTGAATTATGATGAGGCACATGACGTTAATCAGATGATGAGCGCCTGGCCTGATGTGCTGGTTCAACTGATCTTCCCAATGGGCGGATTTATCGCGCTACTATTTGTTGCCACCTTCGCCGGCACTATTTTGATGGGCGGATTGACCTTCAGTGCTGAGGCGATGGCACCGAAGCTTAACAAGATGTCGCCCTTTAAAGGCTTCAAACGTATGTTTGGGGTTCAGGCTTTAGTTGAGCTACTTAAAGCCTTGGCCAAGTTTGTCTTTATCGCTCTGTTTGCCTATCTGCTGCTCTCATTCAAATTCGAAGAAATATTGCATATCAGCATTGAGGACTTCCCCGGCAACATTGCCCATGCCGTGCAGATGCTGTTGTTGATGTTCATTATCCTCTGTCTGTCGTTGCTGTTTATTGTGGCGATTGACGTGCCATTTCAGATCTGGAATCACACCAAGCAACTGCGGATGACCAAGCAGGAAGTGCGGGATGAGATGAAGGATGTGGAGGGTAAACCGGAAGTCAAAGGCCGTATTCGCCAGATGCAGCGTGAAATGGCACAGCGGCGGATGATGGCGGAAGTGCCCAAAGCTGATGTAGTGGTGACCAACCCCACCCATTATTCAGTGGCAATAAAATATGATGTAGATGGGCCCAGCGCCCCGCGTGTGATCGCCAAGGGTAATGATGAAGTGGCGATGAAAATAAGAGAAATTGCCCGTGAAAAAGAGGTGCCTATTATGGTTGCGCCTCCGCTTGCCCGCGCCATCTATTACACCACCAAACTGGATAAAGAGATCCCTGAGGGCCTGTTCCTTGCTGTGGCGCAGGTGCTGGCTTACGTCTATCAGATGGAACAGTTCAAGAAAGGTACTGGCAAACGCCCGACGCCACTGCCGAATGAGCTGCCGATCCCGGATGAACTGAAACACTAATCCCACCTCTGCTTTTTCTATGCATAGCTTGGCCTGACTATTGCAGTGACGACCCTATAGTCAATTTTGTGTCGCATTAGCTATGGATTTAAGAGCCACTCTCGGCAGTCTAGATTTTCAACGTGTTCGCCAAATCCAAGGGATTGGTGCTCCCATCATCGTACTGGCTACGCTGGCGATGGTGGTGCTGCCAATGCCCCCGCTATTGTTGGACATGCTGTTCTCATTCAATATCGCGCTGGCGCTGGTCGTATTGCTGGTGACGGTATATACCCTGCGCCCACTTGAATTCGCCGCTTTTCCTACCGTGTTGCTGGTTGCAACGTTATTGCGTTTGGCACTGAACGTTGCCTCTACACGTGTGGTATTGCTGCGAGGCCACGAAGGCCCAGATGCGGCCGGTAGCGTGATTGAAGCTTTTGGCTCGGTAGTGATCGGCGGTAACTATGCCGTTGGTTTGGTGGTGTTTGCCATTCTGGTAATTATCAACTTTGTGGTTGTCACAAAGGGTGCCGGGCGTATCTCGGAAGTTAGCGCACGTTTTACCTTGGACGCGATGCCGGGCAAACAGATGGCCATTGACGCTGATCTGAATGCCGGTCTTATCAGTCAAGACCAGGCGCGAACCCGTCGCGATGATATCGCCAGGGAAGCCGACTTCTACGGCTCTATGGATGGTGCCAGTAAGTTTGTAAAAGGGGATGCTGTCGCTGGCATCCTGATCTTGTTCATTAACGTCATCGGTGGCTTCATCATTGGTATGGTGCAGCACGATCTGGGCTTTGGTGAAGCGTTACAGATTTATACCCTGCTCACCATTGGTGATGGCCTGGTTGCTCAGATCCCGGGCCTGCTATTGTCTATCGGCGCGGCGATTATGGTTACTCGCCAAAGTGCATCAGCCGACATGGGCCAACAGGTTATCTCTCAGATGTTTGATAACCCGAAGGCGCTCATTATCTCTGCTGCTGTTCTGTTCTTGATGGGGATCGTCCCAGGTATGCCGCATTTTGCATTTCTTGCCTTAGCTGCAGCGGCTGGTGGTGTTGCTTATGCTATGCATCGTAAGCGTATTGCTGCGGAGAAGGCTGCTGCTGAAGCCGCTGCCAATGCACCGACGCCAGAACAGCAAGCTGCCGCAGCGCCACCGAAGGAGCTTGGCTGGGATGATGTGCGTCCAGTCGATGTGATTGGGCTGGAAGTAGGCTACCGCTTGATCCCGCTGGTGGATAAAGGGCAGGGCGGTGAACTGCTGAACCGGATTAAAGGCGTGCGCCGTAAGCTCAGTCAAGAGTTGGGTTTCTTAGTACCCGCAGTGCACATTCGCGACAACCTGGACCTACCACCTAATACCTATCGTGTATCACTCATGGGGGTTTCAGTGGGCGAGGCGGAAATCCGTCACGACTGTGAACTGGCTATTAACCCTGGGCAGGTGTTTGGCCGTGTCGATGGTGTTGATACCACTGACCCCGCCTTTGGACTGGAAGCGACCTGGATCAGCCCTGATCAGCGTGAACACGCACAAACGCTGGGTTATACCGTCGTTGATGCCGCAACCGTGGTAGCCACTCACTTGTCTCAAGTGCTGACTAACAATGCCAGCAGCCTACTGGGCCACGAAGAGGTTCAGAACCTGCTAGATATTCTGTCGAAGAACAATCCAAAACTGGTTGAAGGCTTGGTGCCTGAAATGCTGCCTTTGGGGCACATTGCCAAAGTGCTCCAGAATCTTCTCAATGAAGGTGTACCGATCAGAGATATGCGAAGTATTGCTCAGACTCTCAAGGAATATGCGCTTAAGAGTCAAGATCCTGACGTGCTTACAGCAGCATGCCGAATCTCTCTTCGCCGCATGATCTGTCAGGAAATCAATGGGATAGACGAAGAAATGCCAGTTATCACATTGGCGCCAGAGTTGGAACAGATGTTGCACCAGTCTATGCAAGCCGCCGGAAATGAGGGCGCAGGTATTGAACCTGGACTCGCCGAGCGGATGCAAGCAGCACTGACTGAGTCAGCGCAACAGCAAGAGCTAGCAGGCCAGCCTGCGATATTGCTGACATCGGGAATACTGAGAGCCACATTGGCCAAGTTTGTGAAAAACACCATTCCTAGCTTGCGGGTACTGTCGTACCAGGAGATACCGGACGACAAGCAGATAAAAATTATCTCGTCTATCGGGCAGTAATAGAAGCCCTGCAACGGAGAGAAGGACATGAAGATTAAGCGTTTTTTTGCCAAAGATATGCGTACAGCACTGAATGAAGTAAAAGCCACCCTGGGTGCTGATGCTGTCATCATGTCCAATAAAAAAGTCACTGGTGGCGTCGAGATCGTGGCGGCGATTGACCAGGATACAGGTGCCAAGAAACCGGCACCGGCAAAACGCCCTGCAGCAGAAGAAGCGGTACCGTCATTTGACAGCCTGCGTAACAAGCTCAGCCAGGTGGCGCGTCAACAACCACCTAAGCCAATCGCTGAAGCAAAGATTCACCGAACTATGCCAGATAACGCATCACAAGACGAAGACCAGATCGCTGATTCGCTACAGGCATTGCTTGCTCGTCAAAACAAACCTGACACCCATTCAGCTGCCAAGCCTGCTAAGGCTCCTCGTCCAATTGGTGCCTCAGCTAAGCGTCCATTGCAGCCCCAAAACACCCCCTCTCATGCGGGTGAATCTCAGTGGGGGGGCCTGAAGCAACCTTCTCATAGCCGTGGGCAGAATAGTGAGATGGAACAACTCAAGGCTGAGATGACTCAGATGCGCAAACTACTGGAGCATCAGTTATCAGGATTGATGTGGCAGGAAGTAGAGCGTCGCGAGCCGATGCGTGCCATGCTGGTTTCTCAGCTTAAAAAGATGGGATTTGCAGACGATCTGGCGGATCAGGTTGCATGTTACATTCCAGACGAAATGGAAGCGCACGAAGCGTGGCCAAAAGTTCAGAACCTGATAGCCGACCAATTGATCACCAACAACGACGCGATTATGCGCGAGGGTGGTGTGGTTGCGCTACTTGGGCCTACTGGCGTAGGCAAAACCACGACCATTGCAAAGATCGCAGCACGCTATGCGATGCAATATGGCGTTGACCAGGTTGCCTTGGTGACCACGGATACCTATCGAATTGGTGCTCATGAGCAGTTGGCAACCTATGGCAAGATCCTCGGCTGCCCGGTAAAAGTGGCTAAAGATGCCGAAGAATTGGCGCAGACACTACATCAGCTTCGCAATCGTTCGTTAGTACTGATTGATACCGCAGGCATGGGCCAGCGAGATACGCGTCTGACTGAACAGCTGCAAACGCTAATGGATGGCAGCGAACATGAAATCAAAAACTATTTGGTGCTTTCCGCTACATCTCAGCGTCAGGTTCTTCAGGAAGCGGTATCTCATTTCCGTCGCATCCCGCTTGCTGGTTGCATTTTCACCAAACTTGATGAATGTTTGAGTTTGGGCGAAATTCTGAGTGTCACAATTCAAAACGCCTTACCTATCGGGTATCTTACTGACGGACAACGAGTCCCCGAAGATATTCAGGTCGCAGATCCACGCTATCTTGTGACGAGGGCGACAGAGCTGATGGAAAGTACCAGCCAAGAGGAAGGTTACCTCTGGACAACTGATACATTCAGTGAGATCAATTCAGAATTATATGACTAACATGTTTTCCGACCAGGCGAGTGGTTTAAGAAAAATGAATCGCGCTCAGATGGTAAAAGTAATCGCTGTCACCGGAGGTAAAGGTGGCGTAGGTAAAACCAACGTATCTATTAATACGGCTGTAGCGATGGCCGAGCAGGGAAAACGTGTACTTGTTTTAGACGCTGACCTTGGGTTAGCGAACGTAGACGTAATGTTAGGTCTACGTGTTGAACATAACTTGTCTCACGTTTTGTCTGGTGAAGTTGAGCTGGAAGATATCCTGCTCGAAGGCCCTAAGGGCATCAAGATTGTGCCCGCTTCGTCAGGCACCCAGTCTATGGTTGAGCTGTCTCAAACTGAGCACGCAGGATTGATTCGTGCGTTCAGTGAATTGAGAACCCAGTTCGACGTTCTTCTTGTTGATACCGCGGCAGGTATTTCAGAAATGGTGCTGAGCTTTGCTCGTGCCGCGCAAGATGTGATGGTTGTCGTGTGTGACGAACCAACCTCTATCACTGACGCATACGCATTAATTAAATTATTGAGCCGTGAGCATGGTGTTTTTCGCTTTAAGATCGTGGCAAACATGGTGCGCTCTCTGCGAGAAGGGCAAGAATTATTTGCTAAGCTTACCCGGGTAACCGACCGATTCTTAGATGTGGCGCTGGAGCTGGTTGCTACCGTGCCTTTTGATGAAAATGTAAGAAAGGCGGTTCGTAAGCAGCAGGTTGTTGCAGATGCGTTTCCTAAATCTGCAGCGTCCATTGCGTTCAGAACTTTAGCGGCCAAGGCTGTTAATTGGCCAATACCGTCTCAGCCAACTGGTCACCTGGAGTTCTTTATCGAACAACTGCTGCAGAACCCTGAAACAATCGAAGAATAGTTGCGTGAATAAAGCGGCTGCCTATATAGCAGAACAACGTCAGACCATCGTTGAACAGCACGCTGGATTGGTCAAGCGAATTGCGCATCACCTGAAAGGGCGGTTGCCCGCCAGTGTTCAACTGGATGACCTCATTCAATCCGGCATGATCGGCCTGCTGGAAGCAAGCAAGAATTATGATGGTTCAAAAGGCGCGAGCTTCGAAACCTTTGCTGGTATTCGAATCCGAGGCGCCATGCTGGACGAAATCAGGAAGGGCGATTGGGCACCAAGATCTGTCCATCGCAACAGCCGAAAAGTCGCAGAAGCGATCGCAGATCTCGAACAGCAACTTGGACGTGATGCAACGGACACAGAAATCGCGCAAAAACTTGATATCACGGTACAGGACTACCATCATATCCTTAATGAAGTAAGTACTGGAAAGATCATAGGCTTAGAAGACCTCGGCGTTTCCGAGGATGTGATAAGCGGAGATCAAGATTCGGCACGGAGCCTACCTTTTGAAGGCATAGAATCTGAGCGCTTCCAAGCAGCCTTAGTGACCGCCATCAAAAGCTTGCCAGAGCGGGAAGCGCTGGTGTTATCGCTCTACTATGATGAAGAGCTAAATCTGCGAGAGATCGGGGAAGTGCTGGGTGTGAGCGAGTCTCGCGTCAGCCAGATCCATTCGCAGTCGATGCATCGGCTTAAAGCCAGATTGAACAATTGGACTAACTGACCCTGAGGGTCAATAACGTACCACGGTAAAGCTCACTGGAGGGCGTCTTGGATACAAGCATGAAGATTCTCATTGTTGATGATTTTTCGACGATGAGACGTATCATCAAGAATTTGTTGCGGGATCTTGGCTTCAACAATACTCATGAAGCTGATGATGGCAGTACCGCACTGCCTATGTTGCAAGGTGGTGACTTTGATTTTGTTGTTACCGATTGGAACATGCCAGGAATGCAGGGGATCGATCTGTTGCGCGCTATTCGTGCGGATGACAAACTGAAAAGTTTGCCTGTACTGATGGTGACAGCAGAAGCGAAGAAAGAGCAGATTGTTGCAGCCGCCCAGGCTGGCGTAAATGGTTACATTGTTAAGCCATTCACCGCCGCGACCCTGAAAGAGAAGCTCGACAAAGTCTTTGAGCGTCTCGGTTAAGAGACTGACGAGGGGAGCTTCATGGCTGATTCAAATCTGCCAAGCCTTACGCTTGAGCAGGCTCGTGCACTGGTATCGCATCTAGAAAGCGGCGAAGAAGACAAAGCACAGCAGTTGCTGGCCTCTTCTCACCCGGCTTTTTCCAGTGACTTATTTTCTGAAGTCGGTAAGTTGACACGTCAACTTCACGACGCATTGCAAGATTTTCAATTAGATCCTCGTTTAGGAACACTCGCAACCGAAGACATGCCTGACGCACAGCAGCGTCTGAACTATGTACTTGAAAAGACGGAAGATGCAGCAAATCGCACCATGGATGCGGTTGACGCAAGTCTGCCTATTGCGGACCGTCTAAATAGCGAGCTGGGCACCCTGATGCCAGCCTGGAAATCATTGATGGAGCGACAGATTGAACTGGGTCAGTTCAAAGAGTTGTGCCATAGCCTTAATGATTTCCTGACTTCTGCCGAAAAGGATTCAGAGGTGCTAAGAGAAAGGTTAACTGAAGTGCTAATGGCCCAGGATTTTCAGGACCTTACAGGACAAGTTATTCGTCGGGTTATCGAATTGGTTAGAGAGGTGGAAGACAATCTCATCCATCTGTTGACGGTATTCGGAGCACCTGAGAAGGCCGATGATAGCCAAGAAAAAACCGCCATCACTGCCGAAGGACCTATCGTTGATGCGGAACAAAGAGAGGACGTAGTCTCCAACCAGGATGACGTAGACGACCTCCTATCAAGTCTCGGATTTTAAGGGGAAAGGCGCCCATGGGGTTTGAAGTTGATGAGGACATCCTCCAGGACTTCCTGGTAGAAGCCGCAGAAATTCTTGAACAGCTGCAAGAGCAGTTGGTTGATTTGGAAAACAACCCAGAAGATGCTGATCTGTTGAACGCCATCTTCCGTGGTTTCCACACCGTAAAAGGTGGAGCCGGTTTCCTTTCATTGGCGGAACTTGTTGATGCTTGTCACGGTGCTGAAAACGTTTTTGACGTTTTGCGCCAGGGTAAGCGCCAGGTAACGCCAGAGCTGATGGATGTGATCCTGCAGGCGTTGGACAGTGTCAATGAGATGTTTGCCCAGGTTCAAGCCCGTGAGGAGTTAACCCCAGCAGACCCCGAGTTACTTGAAGAGCTTCATCGCCTCAGCGAGCCGGAAGGTGAAGAGTCGGCAGCTGAACCTGAGCCTGCAGTTGAAGAAACTGTCGACCCCGAAGTTGTGGAGGCTGAGCAGCACCGCGCAGAAGGCAGCATAGACGAGATCTCAGAGGATGAGTTCGAAGCGCTGTTGGATGAGCTGCACGGTCCAGGTGGTGGCCCAACGACTGATAGTGCTGCTCCTGCCGCATCAGATGATGGGGATATCACCGACGACGAATTCGAGGCTCTGCTCGATCAACTGCATGGCAAGGGCCAACATGGTGGTGCGCCTGCAGCGCCCGCTGCTCCGGCTAAATCTGCTGAGCAACCCGCAGCAGCTGCAGGCAGTGACGAAGAAATTTCAGACGATGAATTTGAAGCGCTGTTAGACCAATTGCATGGCCAGGGCAAAGGCCCTGCAGCAGGCGCTCAGGCAAAAGCCGCTGCGCCGGCAGCCCCAGCCGCCAAACCTGCTGCGCCTAAACCAGAGCCAGCAAAAGCAGAAACGCCCAAACCAAAAGCAGCGCCAGCAGCCAAGCCTGCGGCGAAGGAAAAACCGAAAGCGCCAGCTAAAGCAGCGGCAAAAGCACCAGCTAAACCGTCTGCACCACAGGCGGAAACCACCGTACGTGTTGATACAGCCCGACTTGACCAGATCATGAATATGGTGGGTGAGCTGGTATTGGTACGTAACCGATTGGTTAGCCTCGTGGGAGCGAGCCGTGACGATGAGGAATTGTCCAAAGCGGTTGCGAATCTGGATGTGGTCACCGCTGACCTCCAGGGCGGCGTCATGAAGACGCGAATGCAGCCGATCAAGAAAGTGTTCGGTCGCTTCCCTCGCGTCGTTCGTGATTTGGCTCGTAGCCTTAAGAAAGAGATCAGCTTGGTTCTTGAGGGTGAAGAAACCGACCTGGACAAAAACCTGGTTGAAGCTCTGGCAGATCCCTTGGTGCATTTGGTTCGAAACTCCGTAGACCACGGTATCGAAATGCCAGATGTACGTGAGGCCGCGGGCAAGCCTCGCTGCGGTACAGTTAAACTGACCGCGTCTCAGGAAGGTGATCATATCCTGCTTACCATCGAAGATGATGGTGCAGGTATGGATCCAGAGAAACTGAAGCAGATTGCTATATCTCGAGGTGTGCTAGATGAGGACAGCGCTGCGCGCATGTCTGACAACGAAGCATACAACCTGATTTTTGCGCCTGGATTTTCAACCAAGGTAGAGATTTCTGATATTTCTGGTCGTGGTGTGGGTATGGATGTGGTGAAAACCAAGATCACCCAACTCAACGGCTCTGTTCATATCGACTCCATGCGCGGAAAAGGTACAACCCTTGAGATTAAAGTCCCGTTGACGCTGGCGATCTTGCCTACCTTGATGGTCGTCATTGGCAAACAGACATTTGCTCTGCCTTTGGCGGCGGTAAATGAGATCTTCCACCTGGATTTGACCAAGACCAATGTGGTCGATGGTCAGCTAACCATCATCGTTCGAAGTAAAGCGATACCGCTATTTTATTTGGATGAATGGTTGCTGGTGGGTGGTGAGCCAAATCAGCAACGTTCAGGTAATGGCCACGTGGTCATCGTACAGCAGGGCACACAGCAGATCGGCTTCGTTGTCGACTCTCTGATTGGCCAGGAAGAGGTCGTAATCAAGCCACTGGGTGCCATGCTTCACGGTACACCAGGTATGGCAGGTGCAACCATCACGAGTGATGGTGGTATCGCCCTCATTCTTGACGTTCCCAGCATGCTTAAGCATTACGCCAGAAGATAAGTTTGATGCGCCGTGGCATTCCTAAATAACGGCGCAAACAGTGAGTGAGTATTAATGGCCATTAAAGTACTGGTTGTCGACGACTCCAGTTTTTTCCGTCGCAGAGTGAGTGAAATTCTCGAGAAAGATCGGGGATTGCAGGTTGTCGGTAGTGCGAATAATGGCAAGGAAGCGATTGCTCAGGTCAAAAAGCTAAAGCCTGACGTGATTACCATGGATATTGAAATGCCTGTGATGGATGGTATTTCAGCGGTGAAAGCCATTATGGCTGAAGATCCCACACCTATTCTGATGTTTTCATCATTAACGCAGGAAGGGGCAAAAGCCACCTTAGATGCGCTTGATGCGGGCGCAATGGACTTCTTACCGAAGAAGTTTGAGGATATCGCTAAAGACAGGGATGAAGCGGCGCATTTGCTGCAATCTCGAGTTACCGCATTAGGTAGAAGAAGAGCGGTTCGTCGCGCAGCGCCAGCTGCCGCACCGACTCGACCAACAGCGACTCGTCCTTTAGCCAACCGCCTCAGTTCAGCATCTGCTACAGCTGCTAAGCCGACCGAATCGAAGAGAACCGCGCCGATCCGGAAAAGTGGCAAGCGCTATAAGCTGGTTGCTATCGGAACCTCCACCGGAGGACCTGTCGCACTGCAAACCATCCTAACCAAGATCCCTGCGAATTTTCCGCATCCGATTGTTTTAATTCAGCATATGCCAGCCACCTTCACGGGTGCTTTTGCCCAGCGCCTGAACTCGCTTTGCAAGATTAAGGTCTCTGAGGCAAAAGACGGCGACATGCTGCGTCCGGGGCATGCCTATCTGGCACCCGGTGGTAAGCAAATGCTGGTGGATGGTCGCGATTCAGCTGCCAGGGTTCGAATTATCGATGGCGGTGATAAGGTCAATTATAAGCCTTGTGTAGACGTCACCTTTGCTGCTTGTGCCAAGGTATTTGGTGGTGATGTCCTTGCCGCCGTGCTCACTGGTATGGGCGCAGATGGTCGTGATGGCGCCCGTTTGCTCAAACAGAAGGGCGCGAAGATTTGGGCACAGGATGAGAAAAGTTGTGTTGTCTATGGTATGCCGCAGGCTGTTGCTGCTGCCGGTTTGTCTGAAGCGTCATATCCTCTGGATGAATTTGCTGAACGAATAACTGTGGAAGCAGGGCATGGATAAACTGACCCTAATCGGGTTTGTTATAGCTTTATTTGCCATTGTTGGTGGCCTGGTGATGGAGGGTGGAAGTGCGCTCTCCCTTCTTCATGGCCCAGCGTTTCTAATCGTCGTTGGCGGTACGCTTGGCGCTGTGATGGTGCAAACCCCATGGAGGCAGTTTGCCCACGCATTTATCATGCTCCGTTGGATGCTGTTCCCACCTGCAGAACAACATAAAAAGCTGGTGACAGAATTGCTCGATTGGGCTGATGTTGCCCGCCAAAAAGGCTTTCTTGCCTTGGAAGAGGCCCTCGATAAAGAAAAAGATCCCTTTACCCGTAAAGCGCTCATTATGTTGATTGACGGTGAAGAGCCTGAAGTTATCCGTGATGCGATGGATACCGAGATCATTCTATATCGCGAGCATATGCTTCGCTCTGCCAAAGTGTTCGAGTCTATGGGCGGCTACAGTCCAACCATAGGCATCATTGGTGCAGTGCTGGGGTTGATCCAGGCGATGACCTTCCTCTCTGATCCCAATGAGCTGGGTAAAGGTATCGCGACCGCCTTCGTGGCAACTATTTATGGCGTGGGGTTTGCCAATATTCTGTTCTTGCCTGCTGCCAACAAGTTGCGTGCTCTCATCCATACCCAGGTGTTAAGTAAAGAGCTTGTGGTCGAAGGTGTTCTGGCCTTGGCTCAGGGTGAGAATCCACACCGTATCGAACACCGCCTGCTTGCATTTGTGCCTCGTTAGTCATGTACCGTTATCGTCGACGTCATCTGACCGAAGACCACGAAAACCTGGATCGCTGGTTAGTTTCTTATGCTGACTATATGACACTGATGTTTGCGTTTTTCGTTGTCCTTTACGCGATGGCGATGATAAACAATGAAAAATTCGAGCAGTTGTCCCATACGCTGGGTGAGGTTTTCAGTCAGCAGAAAGATCCTGGAAAGGGCGCGACAGGTGAGGGCGTCCTTACCGAAGTGAAAGATTCGGAGATCCCGCTGCATGGCGAGAGTTTGCTTGAGTCAAAAGGCGCTAAACCGGTTGACTCTGATACCCAGTTGACCAGCCTGGATAAGGAGCTGACAGGCACCCCTTTAAGTGAGCTAAAAGAACAACTGGATGAAGCTCTGTTACCCGTGGTGGAGAGTGGATTGGCTGATGTTGAGTTGATAGGGGATTGGTTAGTTATCGAACTCAAAAGTGGCCTGTTGTTTCCCAGTGGCTCTGCAGCATTGGGCCCTAACGCAGAGCCTATTCTATCGTCTGTTTCTGATACCTTGGCAAAGTCCCAGAATTATCTGCGGGTGAGAGGCTATACCGATGATATTCCGATCCGAAACGAACAGTTTTCCTCAAACTGGGAGCTGTCTGTTGCCAGAGCAACATCGGTATTAAGACTGATGGAAAGGCAGATACAGCCCGAGAGACTGGCGATTGAGGCTTATGGTCCCTACCAGCCTAAAGTCAGCAATGATACGGCTGATGGACGAGCGACTAATAGGCGAGTCGTTATCGCCGTGTCACAGTATGCGTGGGCGCCGGAAGTATTTATTGCTAATGAAAGTCGTGAACTCGCCGATGAAACTCCTGCGGAAGTAGATGAACCAGCGCAAGCCGATGCTACAGTTGATGAAGGTAAGAGTAAGATCAGGTTTGTGAGGTTACCTAATGGCGCGTTACGCATTACCACTCGAGAAGATTAAGGCACTAAGCCGGGAGCTGTTCGATTGAAAACCTGGACCATTGCCAATCAAAAGGGGGGCGTGGGTAAAACCACAACCGCCATTACGCTCGCCGGGATCCTTTCTGAGCGTGGCCATAATGTGTTGCTGATTGACACAGACCCTCATGCGTCACTGACCTATTACTTGGGTGTTGATGCTGAGTCCCTTGATATTACGACTTACGATCTGTTCTTGGCGGGTCGCGCTGTTAAACGTGATATGGTTGAGCAGGCGCGCCTGCACACGCCATTTGAAGGCATAGACCTGCTACCAGCGACGATGGCATTGGCAACACTGGATAGAAAGTTCGGACAGCAGGAGGGGATGGGGCTTGTCCTACGCAGGGCGTTGTCATTGGTAAAAGACCAATATGATTATGCCTTGATTGACTGTCCTCCGGTGCTTGGCGTGTTAATGGTCAATGCACTCGCTGCCTGTGACAGGATCCTTATTCCTGTGCAAACCGAATTCCTGGCGCTGAAAGGGCTGGAGCGCATGGTCCGAACCATGGAAATCATGCAGCGGAGCTGTGATAACACTTTCCGTTCAACCATTGTTCCTACTATGTATGACAAGCGCACTCGAGCTTCTCTGCAGGCCCTTGAGCATTTGAAACACAAGTATCCAGATGCTGTCTGGAACGGCGCCATTCCTACAGATACCAAGTTCAGAGATTCAAGTTTGCATCACCGTCCTCCAAGCATTCATACACCGCACAGTCGTGGCGTGGTTGCCTACAAAACGCTGCTTAGCTACTTACAGCAAGTAACAAGCGACACTCAGGATGAGGCATGAAAGATTATCTGAGTGCCACAGAGCGAACCATGGCGGAGTACTTTACCGCCATGCTGAGAGAAGAGTTTGATGTCGATGAATCAGCAGAAAATTCTGCTGAACTTAAATCGCCGAAGCCTGAACAGGCGCAACCTGAACAACAAAGTGTACAGGTTCAACTGACACCTGAAACACCAGAAGCAGCCAAGCATGCTGTTGATAACGCAAGTGCCTGGGATGAAAAGGTTGAAGATGGCAGTGATGCCGACATTGTTCCGAGTCAATTGACGGCAGCGCCGAGATTAACAGAGCTGCCCGAAGCTGAAACAGGGCAACTGGTCCGTCAGGCCCAGCCAGTAGAAGAGCTGCTTAAACAGGTCTCACAGCACGCTACGACGCCAACGATCCCTGCAGTTCCCGAAAAAGCTCCGGTGGCTGAGGAGATCAACGATTGGGATCCGGAACTGCTGGCACGTGAAAATGCAGAGGGCGAAGTTGAGCCTTATCAGCCCACTGAATTTGCAGAACCGGAGCCATCCTCTCCAACTATCGGCGTCAACCCAGAGCTCGATGGCTTAAAGAGTCTTTTGGCAGAGTCAGGACTTGAGCAACTGGCCGAAACCATTATCCCGCCAGAAACGCCAGCCAAACCCATTGAAGACAACGAGTTTCAAACGCTGTTTTTCGAAGTTGCAGGATTAACCCTGGCGGTACCCCTGAAGCAATTGGGTGGGATTTTACCTATCGAACGTGTTCATAAGCTGATTGGAAAGCCAGATTGGTTTAAAGGTGTGATGAACGCACGTGGCGAAAAGCAAAATGTAGTAGATACTGCGATGTGGGTCATGCCAGAGAAATACAATGAAGAATTGGCAGAGCACCTAAACTATCAATATCTTATAATGCTAGATAGTTCACCTTGGGGGCTTGCCGTTGAAAACATGGTGACGGCAGAACCGCTATCCCAGGACGGTATTAAGTGGCGCACAGAGCGCAGTAAGCGCCCATGGCTCGCAGGAATGGCTGTAGACCGTATGTGCGCGCTACTGGATGTAGAACAACTGATTTCTTTACTAGATAAAGGACTTGAAAGCTGAGGCTTTCAGTCGATATCGCATTAACCAAAGCGTAGGAGCTTAGGAGCAAAACTCATGGCTGAAGAGCGTAATACCCAGATTGATGATGAAGTGCTGCAGTGGGTCACATTCAAACTTGAGAGTGAAACCTACGGCATCAACGTGATGCAGGTGCAGGAGGTATTACGATATACCGAAATCGCTCCCGTTCCCGGCGCTCCAGACTATGTTCTAGGTATCATTAACTTGCGCGGTAATGTCGTGACGGTAATCGACACCCGCTCCCGTTTTGGCCTGCCACCGGCAGAGCTTACTGACAATAGTCGTATCGTTATCATCGAAGCGGAGAAGCTGGTTATCGGCATCTTGGTCGACAGTGTTGCAGAGGTGGTTTATCTGCGTGCGTCAGAAATCGATACCGCGCCAAATGTAGGCACGGAAGAGAGCGCCAAGTTTATTCAGGGCGTCTCGAATCGCGATGGCGAACTGCTAATTCTGGTTGATCTGAACAAGCTTCTCAGCGATGAAGAGTGGGAAGATCTGAACAACTTCTAAGTTCGGGCAGGATTTCAATAGGATGAGTTTGGCGGAGCTGGCGCTTGTATTAGCGGTTTTGCTGCCAGTAATGGTTGCGGTTGCCGGGTGGTGGTTTAGTCACTCGGTAAACCAGCGTTTGGCCATGCTGGAGATGGAGCGGGACCAGGCTGAATTGCAGTTAAATGAGATGCGACAGGAGTTGCAGGAGATCAGAGCGGGCGCACTCGGTGTGGTCAAGCGGGTCAAACTGCTTGAGCAGGAGCTGGTAGAGACTGCAGAAAAGCAGGAGGCGATGGCACTGAATGAGCCGGAAAATCGTCTATACAACCGCGCAATGAAGATGGTATCGCTCGGCGCAGACCTCGAAGAGGTGATGACCGAATGCGAACTGCCAAGGGCGGAAGCTGAACTCCTATTTACCTTACATAAAAACAAAACGCCGGGATAAATCCGGCGTTTTTTCTACCTTTAGAATTCGAACCTTTGAGTTTTTAAGCCTTAGCCCCCACCCCACCCGATGCGGTACGCCAAAATTCTGGGGTTTTTCCCTGTAACAGGTAGGTAAAAGCAATCAATTCGGCGATCACTGCAAACAGCTCTTTTGGGATCTGCTCACCCAGCTCTATGTGCTGAAGAAACTTTGCCAGCGCTGGGTCGTGATGGATATGAACGCCATGTGCTTCTGCTTCTGCGATGATCTCCTCGGCTAATACACCATAGCCCTTGGCCACCACTTCAGGCGCCTGTTTACCATCGAAACCTAATGCAATAGCTTCCAATAACTGTTCTATCTCTTCATTCTGTTCGGGCCTGTTACTCATAGCTAAACCTTTACCTCTACCAATTGGTTAGCTTGTGGCATCAGTGTTGCCGGCACTCTGCCTTGTCGGCTGGCTAACTCGGTTTGGAATCCCATGTTCTGCAGCCTGTCGTCCAGTTGTGTCAAATGGTTGTCGACCAAGCGCTTTAAGTTTCCTTTGCTGGCGGTGAATTTGATTTTTAGCTGCTGCTCAGCCAACCTGGCTTGTGCCAGCAGCTCACCATAGCTGCCAACGTCCAGTTTCAATGTTAGTTGCCAGCTTTTAACTTTTTCAGCATCTGGTTTGTCTTTTGATTCATCCTTGAATCGGTCAATGCGACCCTCTACCTGTTTGAACAATTGGCCTTCGGCTATGGGTAGGCTGAAGTAACTGGTACCCGTTTGTGTATCACTGCTCTGAGCTTGTT
This sequence comes from Corallincola platygyrae, assembly GCF_039544265.1. Lineage (NCBI taxonomy): Bacteria > Pseudomonadati > Pseudomonadota > Gammaproteobacteria > Alteromonadales > Psychromonadaceae > Corallincola > Corallincola platygyrae. The sequence goes on from NZ_BAABLI010000004.1 coordinate 388,813, forward strand.
GAAACTGCGTGGTTTGAGCGATTTGGCCAATGCTTTTCTGTGCAGCCTGCCAGGACGCAGAACCATATGACTGGTTGATGGTAGCAGCATCCGCTTTGGCTTTTCCTGATAGCGGGGTTTTGCCACTTTGGTTGGCGATACGCTGGCCAATTTTTCCAGAAAACAGAAGACTTAGGATCATGCCCAGCGTATCGGATGCCTGTGGAGAAACCGCTTGGCCTTGAACAGCAGCTATTGAGTTGGCGAGTACAAGCGGGTTAAAAGGCTGAAATGACAACTGTTGTTTGATCCACTGCTGGATCTGCTCAGGTTTCAGTGAATCAGACTTAGGTATCTGTGACAGCAATCCCGCCAATTTTTCTGTCACAGCGGCGGGTAAGGCCTGACTGGCATTGGAAGCCTGATTAGGTTTGGCGCCCTGAGCAGCGCTTGGCATCACTGCGTTCGTATTGGGCGATAATAGTTTTGCTAACTGTTGAAGGGACGACTCAAGTGGCTGACTGCCTTTGGCCAGCAACGGCAGCAAGTGCTGAAGAAGAGGCAGGTTAACTGGCGCAGGTTTTCCTTGGTTCGCTGTTTGCTCAATGCCAGGTAGTGTTATCGCTTGGTTGAAAGATATCTTGCCCGTGTTATCCGATATCAATAGTGGCTGATTAATGTTGGTCAGCTCTTGCCGAGCACCTAATGGAAGCAATGCCGCCAATGCCTTACCTAGCACCGACTGTGGTGAAATGGTGGGCAATGAAGCCACACTGCTGCTTGAGTTCATCGGCGATTGGGGTTGCACATTGGCGGGCGGCGCAGATGTATTTTGGATGGGTTGAAGGGCCGGCAGTTTGACTTGAAAACCATCCACTATCCGCTGGAATACAAGCTGGCTGGGCATTGCTTGTTTCCCTTTTTGCATCGCGAGTGCCGCGAGCTGATTTTGTAATGCTTTAGGTAATACAGAAGTTTTGTTATTTGGCAGAGAGACGACCATCTCGCCTTGAGTGTTCCTGCTCAGAGGCAAACTAATTTGTTGCATTGCTGGTTGTGAGTTAAGCAATGACGCAGCGTCGGTTTTGGCCAAATTGATGTTGGTAAGCTGAATAGTCGGCTGCTGCCAGCGCAGTGTCACTGCAAGCTGTTTGAGTGCTTCACCCAGCGTGGCTGCTGGCTTGGGATGAGACTGGACGATATCAACATTCGGCTGTTGATTTTGCGGCAGTCCCGGCATAGGAGCAGGCAGCGCGTCAATCACACTGCCAGGCAGGTTGATTGGTCCTGCCGGGGAACTTAGCTGCCACTGACCAGAATTAGCATTTAGGTTCAGGGACTGAACCAGTGTTTGTAGCTGAGCAGGCGATAGTGTGACTTGGTTTTGCAGCAGCTCAGCTCTGCTGTAACTGCCATTGCTCTGTGTCGATAACAGATTGACTAGCGTGGTGACCTGTTGCTGGGTTAATGACAACTGAGCTGTCAGTTGGGCTGATTGAGCGGGCAGGGTCAGTGTCAGCTGGTTGGCGGCCCCTTCAACTTTTAAAGTTACTGTGACCGGAAGTGAGCTTCTTGGCTGAGATAAGGCTTGCTCAATAAGTGGTTTCAATTGTGGTGGTAATGAGGTGTTAGCAGGCAACGTTATTGTCGATGATTGGCGGCCACTTTGGCTGGCGTCGGCGGCCTGGCCAGCGTTTGCACTGTGGCCCGTACTCTGGTTTGCACTCTGACTTTCGCTGCGCGCTGGAGACAGCTGTAAACGACCAGCCTCAAGCTTCAGCTCGCCTTGGAGCCGGTAACTACCTGACTGCGGCTCGGCAAGGCGACCTATCGCGGCTGTAGAATCACTGCTTACACTTTTGGTCGCAGTCGTTGCTGAGCTTTGCTGTGAAGGAATAATCTCATTACTCATAGCGCTAGCCTAGTGTGAGTCAGCGTCCTCGGCAATCTCATTGAATAATTACTGTGATAACCGGAGGATTGCCAGTGGCTGAGCCTGTGTTAACATCGGGTAACTTTTCCTTTTAATCGCGAGTAACCCCTTCGAATGCTGGAAGCACGAGACCTCTGTTGTATTCGAGATGACCGACTGCTTTTCCAGTCCCTGAACCTCACTATTGCTCCCGGCGAATTACTGCAGGTTGAAGGCCCCAATGGCGCCGGTAAAACAAGTTTGCTGCGTATTCTGGCCTGTCTGGCAACGCCACAGGCGGGGCAACTGCTGTTTGAGGGCTCATTGGTTTCTGACGATCGCGAAGGCTATTTGGCAAATATGCTTTATCTCGGCCACAAGCCAGGAATCAAACAAGAGCTGACGCCGCTGGAAAACCTGGAATTTTACCAACGCGTTTCGCCAGTCACCGATCAGTTATCGGCGTGGGAACTACTCACTTTAGTTGGCCTGGCTGGTTATGAAGATATGCCAGCTGGGAAATTAAGTGCCGGCCAACAGCGAAGAACTGCACTGGCGCGTTTGTGGCAAAGCAGCGCCAAGCTATGGATTTTGGATGAGCCTTTTACTTCTCTTGATAAACAAGGGGTGGCAGGACTTCAAAAGCGATTTGCTGAGCATCTGGCGACTGGTGGCGCGATTATCATGACTACTCATCAGGAGTTGCAGATGGAAGCGGAGAATGTGCGTCGCCTGCGTTTGGGGCAAACCCTTGCCAGTGCCGAGCCTGTTGAAGCCGTTGAGGTGGTTGCCTGATGTTTGCTACCTACCGATATTTGATAGGTCGGGAGTTAACGATAGCCTTGCGACGCAAGGCCGATATCGTAAACCCTCTGCTGTTTTACCTCATTGTTGTCACGTTGTTTCCGCTGGGCATAGGGCCCGAGCCCAATCTTTTGCTGCGTATGGCGCCCGGGATAGTGTGGGTAGCGGCGCTGCTTTCCTCTATGTTAGCGCTCGAGCGTTTGTTTAGAGACGATTTTCTTGATGGCACTCTGGAGCAGATGTTGCTATTGCCGGTACCTGCCAGCATAGTAGTGCTGGCGAAAGTGACTGCCCACTGGCTGCTAACCGGCCTGCCGATTGTATTGTTCTCTCCATTACTTGCCGTGCTGCTTGGACTGGATATCAACACATTTAAAGCGGTGCTTTGGACGTTGCTTATCGGCACTCCAGCTCTGAGTTTGCTGGGAGCTATTGGTGTAGCGCTTACGGTAGGTATTGGTCGAGGCGGGGTATTGGTCAGTCTGCTGATCCTGCCTTTGTACATTCCTGTACTCATCTTTGCGACATCTGCCATTGATGCCGCGGGTTTGAATATGCCATACAATGGGCAGTTGGCTATTCTGGCCGCCTTTTTTGTTGGCGCACTGGTATTGGCTCCTATTGCCACTGCCGCTGCGCTCAAAGTAAGTAATAGCTAACTAATAAAAGTAAGTAATAGCTAACGATAACTAGAAACATGTTTTGGGGTTAACTATGTGGAAGTGGCTACATCCCTACGCGAAAGCTGAGAATGCGTATCGGTTAGCGGGGCGGATGCTGCCCTGGTTTGCGATTCCAGGCACTTTGCTTTTATTGCTGGGTACAGTTTGGGGTTTAGGCTTTACGCCGACTGACTGTAAGCAGGGCGATGGGTTCCGAATTATCTATATTCACGTTCCTGCTGCTTTTATGTCGATGGGGACCTATGCCGCCATGGCCATTGCTGCGCTGATTGGCATGGTATGGCAGATCCGTCAGGCTGATTATGCGGTTGCGGCTTTTGCGCCTGTCGGCGCTGCTTTTACTGTTATCGCGTTGGCTACCGGTGCCATCTGGGGTAAACCCATGTGGGGTGCTTGGTGGGTATGGGATGCACGGTTAACTTCTGAACTTATTCTGTTGTTTCTTTATCTGGGCGTGATTGCGCTCTACAACGCTTTTCCAGATCGCACGCTCGCCGGGCGTGCGGCAGGCATTCTGGCCTTGGTTGGTGTCGTGAACCTGCCCATCATCCACTATTCAGTTGAGTGGTGGAATACGCTGCACCAAGGTGCCACCATCAGTAAGTTTGAAAAACCTTCCATGGCGACCAGTATGTTGTGGCCACTGCTTATCAATATTCTGGCGGTATCTTTGGTGATGGGGGCTATTGGTTTAGCCAGCTTCCGTAATGAAATTCTGCGCCGTGAATCCCACCGTCCATGGGTTGCGAATGCTCTTGGCCTTGACGTTGATAAATCTGGTAAGGAGGGGCAAGCATGAAGCCAGTGATTGGAGAGTGCCTGCCCACCGGCATTCACGATGTTTATATCGCTGCCTCATTTGGCGTTTCTGCGGCAGTATTGATTGGTTTAGTCGCTTGGGTGGTCTGGTCCAAACGAACACTCAAAAAAGAGATTGCATCTCGTCAGGCAAGAGATAAGCGCCGTGGCCAGGCGCAAACAATGGAGCGAGCACTATGAACCCTAGACGTAAAAAGAGACTACTCGCGGCACTTGCGATACTGGGTGGCTCTGGTGCCATTATCGGCCTGATGACTTATGCACTTACCCAAAATATTGATCTCTTTTATACCCCCAGCGAGTTGGTGAACGGTAAAGGCCACAGCTTAGAAAAGCCCGTGGTCGGTCAGCGCTTGCGCATCGGTGGCATGGTGGTGCCGGGTTCGGTTAAGCGTGATCCCCAATCCCTGAAGGTAAGTTTTGATGTGATTGATAAGGGGCCCATTGCCACTGTGGTTTATGAAGGCATTTTGCCGGACCTGTTCCGCGAAGGGCAGGGTATCGTTGCTCAGGGCGTGCTGATTAACGCAACAACAGTAGAAGCAAGCGAAGTACTGGCTAAACACGACGAAGAGTATATGCCGCCAGAAGTCGCTGAAGCGTTGAAAGATATGGACCACATGAAGTCCGATTACGGCAAGACGGAGAGCTAGGATGATCCCAGAGATTGGTCATTTCGCCCTGATCATCGGCTTGATGCTGTCCATACTATTGGCCAGCTATCCGCTATATGGCGCTTTTAAGCAGAAAGAGGGGCTGATGAGGTTGGCCAGACCGTTGGCGTTAGGTCAGTTTGGTTTCACGTTGATCTCATTCTTATGCCTTGTGTGGGCGTTTATCTATAACGATTTCACCGTCGCCTATGTGGCGCATAATTCGAATACTGCATTACCGATCTACTACCGTATCTCCGCTGTGTGGGGGGCTCACGAGGGCTCACTGCTACTTTGGGTTCTGATATTGAGTGGATGGACGGCCGCCGTCGCTGTGTTCAGTCGCACGCTGCCACTTGATGCGGTTTCCCGGGTATTGGCTGTAATGGGGATGGTCGGAATTGGCTTTTACCTGTTTGTGCTACTGACATCTAACCCTTTCGAGCGGTTACTACCTATTTTTCCCGTTGATGGCCGTGACTTGAACCCATTGCTGCAGGACATTGGTCTCATTATCCACCCGCCACTCCTGTATATGGGGTATGTGGGCTTTTCTGTGGCGTTTGCATTTGCTATTTCGGCGTTGATGACAGGAAAGCTCGATAGCGCTTGGGCGCGCTGGTCACGTCCCTGGACCATGGCGGCCTGGATCTTTCTTACTCTGGGTATTGCGCTGGGTAGTTGGTGGGCATATTACGAGCTGGGCTGGGGCGGCTGGTGGTTCTGGGACCCAGTTGAAAATGCTTCCTTTATGCCATGGCTGATTGGCACTGCACTTATTCACTCGTTGGCTGTAACGGAAAAGCGCGGAGTATTTAAAGCCTGGACTGTACTGCTGGCTATCTCAGCGTTTTCATTGAGCTTGTTAGGTACTTTCCTGGTTCGTTCTGGCGTACTGGTTTCTGTGCATGCCTTTGCCAGCGACCCCACACGTGGTCTTTTTATTCTGGGCTTCCTGGGTATTGTTGTAGGTGGCTCTCTGGTTTTATTTGCCTGGCGCGGCAGCGAAGTAAAGAGTCATGGCCGTTACGAACTGTTCAGCAGGGAAGTATTGCTGATCGGTAATAACGTGTTTTTGACGGCGGCAACTCTGGTTGTGCTGTTGGGAACCCTATTGCCTCTGTTCTACAAAGAGTTGGGCTTGGGCAGTATTTCTGTCGGCGCACCTTTCTTTAATGACATGTTTACCGTATTGGTTATCCCATTTGCGATCCTGCTGGGTATCGGGCCGCTGACTCGCTGGCGCCGACAGTCGTGGGCACCGCTTGCTATGCCTCTCACTATTGCTGGTGGCGTGGCCTTATTGCTTGCTTTTGCACTGCCCTGGATCTTTGCCGATAGCATGACGTGGCATGCAGTGCTCGGACTGGCGTTGGCGATTTGGGTTCTGTTGGCCACAGTGCATGAGATACGTTTGCGTGTTGGTGTTAAGAAGGATGGTTTGAAAGGGCTGATGCGCCTGACCAAATCTCACTGGGCTATGGTTCTGGGCCATGTTGGGTTTGCTGTGACCCTTATAGGTATCGCACTCACCAGCAGCTATACCATCGAAAAAGATTTGCGTATGGCACCGGGCGATCGTGTGGAAATGCGAGGCTATCAATTTGAATTCAAAGGCGTAAAACCAATTGAAGGCCCTAACTATACTGCCAGCGCCGGTGTGCTAGCAGTGTATAAAGGTGGTAAAGAGCTCACTACTCTGGTAGCAGAGAAACGCTTTTATCCGGTGCAGCGCTCAGTGATGACCGAGGCTGCTATTGATGCTGGCCTGACCCGCGACCTATACATGGCGTTGGGTGAAGAGCTCGATGGTGGCGCTTGGGCGGTTCGTATTTACTACAAGCCTTTTGTTCGTTGGATATGGGCTGGTGCCTTGTTTATGTCATTTGGCGGACTCTTAATGCTGCTGGATAGGCGTTATCGACTCAAAGGGCGCGTGGTCAAAGCTGCCAAGCAGCAAGGGACAAGCCCGACGCTTAAGCAGAAGGAGGCCAGCGCATGACCAGAGGCCAAAGAGTATTTCTGTTTCTGATCCCATTTATTCTGTTTATTGGATTATCGGCCTTTCTGATGCGCGGTTTGTTCTCAGATCCGCGTGAGCTGGAGTCAGTTCTGGTCGGTAAGCCGGTGCCTGAATTCCAACTGCCTGATCTGTATCAGCCAACCAAGGTTCACGATCAGACCCTATTTGGTGGTGAGCCCATGCTGCTGAATATTTGGGCGACCTGGTGCCCCACCTGTAAAGCCGAGCATGCGTTTCTAAATCAGTTGGCAGAGCAGGGGGTTCGAATTGTCGGACTCAACTACAAAGACGATCCGGAGAAGGCAAAGCGGTGGCTTGCGCAGCTGGGTAATCCCTATCGGGTGAATCTGCTGGATGAACGTGGCACCCTGGCGTTGGATTTGGGCGTGTATGGCGCACCAGAAACTTACATTATTGATGGCAATGGTGTGGTATTACATCGTCATGTGGGTGATGTGAATCCACGTAACTGGCAGGCGAAGTTAGCGCCCATTTACCATCAGGCCGCCAGCAAACAGGTTGCTGGAACCGCAAGTGGAGTCGCGAGATGAAGCCAATTATCTCAATTGTGTTTTTAGTTCTGCTCAGCGTGGGTGGTTATGCGAACGCGGCTATCGAAGCGTATCAGTTTGAGGACGAAAAGCAGGAAGCCTTGTTCCGGGAGCTGACTGCTGAGTTACGCTGCCCCAAATGTCAGAATCAGAATATCGCAGATTCAGATGCGGCATTGGCGCAGGACCTTCGGGAAAAAGTATTCCTGATGGTCAGTGAAGGTCAGGACAAACAACAGGTGGTTGACTATATGGTCGCCCGATACGGCCACTTTGTGCACTACCAGCCACCTACCAGTGCCGCCACATTGATTATGGTTGGCCCAATTTTGCTGATTGTCATCGCCATGATTGTCGTGTTTTGGCGTGTGCGGCAAGGCAAGCTTGAGAGCGCAACGGATGAGCTTGATGAAGAGGTGCTGAATAAGATCCTCGAACAAGACCAACCTGACTCTTCTGACTTAGTGTCAAACCAGAACAACAAGGATTAAGCGAAAAGATGACCCAATTTTGGTTAGCAGCATTTTGTCTGGTTATTCTGGCGTTAGGTTTATTAATTCCTCTGTTTCGCTCGAAGGGCAATGCGAAAGAAACTCATGTTGATCAGGCTGCGCTTAATAAAGGCATTTACCGTGAGCGATTGGCTGAACTGAAAACTGAGTTGGCTCAGGGAGAAGTTGATCAGGCGAATTTTGACTCTATGGTCAAAGAGCTTCAATCAAGCCTGTTTGATGATGTCAGTGGCGTTGACGCAATCGATGCAGATGTCAAAGGCAAGGCGGCAAAAGAGAAACATGGTGTTGCGTTAGCTGTAGCCGCGCTATTGCTGGTGGTGGCGCCAGTTGTTTGGTATTGGCAGTTTGGAGCACATCAGCAGGTAACCCACTGGCAGCAAGTACACGCGCAATTACAGGATTACATTCAGCGTGGTGTGATGCAGCAGGGTGAGCCGCTGTCTGAATCAGAAATGCGTGACTTTGCACTAGCGCTGCGAACAGAGCTGCAGGTGAAACCCACTGACGATGCCACGGTTTGGCTACTGCTTGGTCGCATAGGTATGGCGATCGGTGATGGTGAGCTGGCCATGGAGTCGATGGAGCGTGCTTATGAGATGGCACCTACAAATCCATCCGTGGCGCTTGGTTATGCTCAGGTTGCACACTACTCAGACGATCCAAATGTCACTCACCGTGGTGCTAGAATTCTCGATGCCTTGATTGCCCATAACCCGGAGAATCTTGACGCGCTTTCGTTAAAAGCGTTTCAGGCATTTGAGAGAGGTGAGCACCAAGCGGCGAGAACTATCTGGCTGAAAATGTCCTCCTTGCTTGACGATGCTGACCCGCGTAAAGCGACCATTGAACGCACGCTGGCGATGTTAGATGCGCAACTTGCTGGTGGAGCAGGAGAGGGAGCAGGAGAAGTGCACACTAATCCTCACGCTCAAGCGCTGCAGGACACGCCTCCAGAGCAGCCCGCGGCCAACGCCCCTGCCGAGAAAGCGCCATCAGGGCAGGAGTTATCAGTGATCGTTAAATTGGCGCCAGAGCTAAGAGAGTCTTTGCCTTCTTCGGGCAATCTAGTGGTGTTTGCCCGAGCAAAAGAGGGGCCGCCACTGCCGCTTGCCGTTAAACGTTTGCCGATAGGTAATTTTCCGGTCAAAGTCGTTTTGTCTGACAGTGATGCCATGATGCCGGAAATGAAGCTTTCCAGCTTCCCTGAAGTTTATGTCACCGCCCGGGTCTCCAAAGACCAAGACGTGAGGTTGTCAGCAGGAGAACTCGAAGGCATTGGTGATGCGCTTAGCTTAAATGGTGAGCCGCAAAATACGACAGTCGTTATCAGTACAAAACACTAGAGAGTTAGCGCTTAGAAACAGTGCTAACTGATTGAAAATAAAAATTAGAGCTTGAGCTTTTTCGATATGAATATGGATATCTTCTCTGCCCGCAAAGCTTTTAGTGGTGTCATCTGTGTGATTGCACTGCTGCTTAGTCTTCCCAGCTTTGCTGCCAAGTTTTCGGTGCCTGATCTCCCGGTACATGCATACCAGGACCCTTGGATTGATGCCCGCTACGATGACGACAGGGATCCTATTGAAGGGATTAACCGATTGATCTGGCGCTTTAACTTCAACTTTCTGGACCAGTATGTTTTCCGCCCAACCGCGGTAGTTTATGTTCATGCGGTGCCAGATCTTATGAAGGACGGTGTAAATAACTTTATTGAAAACCTGAATGAGCCTTCCAGTGCAGTAAACAATACACTGCAAGGCAAGTTTGGTGACGCGGGGAATAGCGCCGGTCGTTTTGCGGTCAACACCACCGTCGGTTTATTGGGTACGATCGACGTTGCACAACGTATGGGTATGGAACGCAAACAGGATGAGTTTGGCGAAGTGCTCGGTTATTACGGCATCGGCAATGGCCCCTATCTGATGTTTCCTGTACTTGGCCCAACTTCAGTACGAGAGGAAGTGGGCGATTACGTGGACAACCTTTACCCACCTCTTTCCTGGCTGAGTTTTACGCAAAAGCTCATTAAAGGTTTACTCACAGGTCTGTATAAGCGAGCAGAGTTAATGAGTCAGGAAAAGCTGCTGTATGACTCGTTGGACCCTTATGCCTTTGTGAGAGAGGCATACTTCAAGCATATGGAGTGGAAGGTTCACGATGGCAATGTGCCAGAGGACTTTGCTGAAGAAGAAGAGTTTGATGAGTTTATTGACGAAATAGACCTGTAAGAAGAAGCCGACATATTAGTCGGCTTTTTCATTGTTGAGACTTGGCGTTATTGAACTTTAGCCTTACTGATCTTGTGATCCTGAATTGCATCTTCAAGAAATGGCTCTACCGCCAACATCTGAGCTGGGCGGGTTAGGAGAGGGTAAAGAGGAATCGCCATAACCACCGGCACTGCTTCCCACCAGATATCTATATTTGCCAGCCAGATGAAGGGGGGAATAAGAAGAAGCAGTTTATAGATATTCACTGCCAGTTTTGACCAACCTTTAACATCTAAATAGGCTTTTGCAAAAATAAGAAGGCGCTCAGATGGTCTAAATGACTTCAGTTTTGGGTGGCTTGCTAATGTAAAATGCAGTGTCATACAAATCCCCTTTTGAACGCGACGTATTATGTCATAAAGGTTGGGTAAACGTACTTGATACGTTTAAGTCATATCGTCGGTTTAAAGTGTTACCTATGTTCCGGTTGCACAGAAGGGGCAACAAAAAAGCCCCGCATTTGCGGGGCTTCTAATTCGAACTTAATCAGCGTTGATTAGCTCTTGGACTCAGGCATTGCCTCGTGGCTGCCGATTACATCCATCTCTTCGTCCAATGCTTCCTCTTCTGTTTGAGGATGTGCATCTTCTGCACCATGCATCCAGTCGATGAGCTTGTCAGACATTAAGTACAGAACAACCGCTGAAACGACACCTGTGATAACCAGGCCACCGAAAATAGACAGCGACTTGTCTACCATGGCGGCTTCTTTGGCTGCGTCAACACACGCAGCCAGCTCAGCTGCATCAGTGATAGCTTTCGCTGTACAGGCCGACATGAACTCTTCACCGCCGCCATGAACACCGATGAGCGAGCCTACGAAGCCTGCAACGTAGTTTGCCAGTCCAGTAAAGAAGAACCACAAGCCCATAAACAGGGAAGCCAGTTTCACAGGCGCCAGCTTGGTGACCATCGAGAGGCCTACCGGGCTCAAACATAGCTCACCCAAGGTGTGGAACAGGTAAGCACCAACTAACCACCACAGGCTTGCTTTTGCATCGCCACCTGCGATCTGCAGAGATGCGCCAACCATGAACAGGAAGCCCAAGCCCAGCAAGAACAGACCCAGCGCAAATTTCACTGGTGATGTCGGTTCTTTCTCACCCAACTTGATCCACAGACTGGCGAAAACGGGTGCGAAAATCACGATAAAGAACGCGTTGATAGACTGGAACCATGCGGTCGGTACTTCGAAAGCACCAACAAAACGGTCGGTAAACTTGTCTGCGTAGATGTTCATCAGGCCACCGGCCTGTTCAAAACCTGCCCAGAATACGATGGTGAACAAACCAAGGATAAAGATTACCTTGATGCGGTCTCGCTCAACTTTAGTGAGAGGACCTGTTTGGCCTTCATCTTTCTGACCTTGGTTCGCTTTCAGCTTAGCAACAGGCACAGTACCAATATCGCCCAACAGCTTCTTAGCAAATGTCAACTGGATAAGCAGAGACAGCAACATACCAACACCTGCTGCAGCGAAGCCAGCCTGGTAGTTCTTAACAAATACTTCCTGACCATTAACCATTTCGGTATAGCCGAAAGAGTTGTATGCAGATGCCACCAGAATACCTGAGAGGAATGCACCGATGTTAATACCCATATAGAAGATGGTGAATGCACCATCACGACGATGATCGCCTTCCTGATACAGATCGCCAACCATGGTTGAAATGTTGGGCTTAAACATACCGTTACCGCAGATAAGCAGTGCAAGACCGGTATAGAAAACAGCATTTTCCTGACCTGGGAACCAGCCGTGAGGCATCGCCAGCGTAAATTGGCCCATGGCCATCAGGAAACCACCAATTAAGATCGATTTACGTTGACCCAGATGGTTATCTGCCAGCCATCCACCAATCAGAGGTGTGAGATAGACCAGCATAGTAAAGGTGCCGTAAAGGCTGATCGCATCCTGTTCGGTCCAGCCTAGGCCGTTACCACCTTGTCCCTGAACTTTATCGACCAGATACAGCACCAGAATGGCGCGCATTGCGTAGTAGCTGAAGCGTTCCCACAGTTCCGTTCCGAACAGCAGAAACAGCCCCTTGGGATGACCCAGTAGGGTCCCCTGAGAAGGAGTGTTGCTCATGTTAATTTCACCCTGGAGGAGTAATTAGTATCGTTATGCTTATAAAAAATCCGGGAAACCATGCCCGAACGGCTGCTGAAAATCAATGAGGCTAATCACTGTTAGCGAGATTTGACGGGATACGACTGTAAACTTCAAACAGTTAGACGAGTTAAAGGGCTTAAAGAGAAGAATTATTCAGCGGCAACTTTGGCAGAACAGCGGTTTTGAGCAACTTCTCGGCAGCCATTTGTCTATATCTCGACGTGCTAATTTAAGGCTGGTAAACTGCGCGGCGCATGGAATCAGCGAGTAGCTATTCATAGCGACTATTATTAGTGCCGCACTTTGAGTCGTTTTCGTTCATCACTCGCATGCCAAGGAGCGCCAGTTGCAGTCGTCAAAATTAGAACGTTGGTTTTTGCTTAAATGCAAACCGCGCCAGGAGCAGCGGGCAGTAGCTAATCTAGAGCAGCAACTGATTGAGGCATATGCCCCTCAAATTGATGTTTCCAAAATCAAACGTGGTAAACGCACAACTGAAACAGAGCCACTGTTTCCCGGGTATCTGTTTGCCCGATTTGACCCCCATTTCGTTAGCTTAACCTCAGTTCAATCAACTCGTGGAGTTAGCGCTGTTGTGCGCTTTGGTCAGCAGTTGGCTGAAGTTTCAGATCAAGCGATAAGAGACATAAAGGATAAGTGTTGCAATCAAGATGCTCCCGAAGTATCTGCAGACTTGCCCTCCAAAGGTGACAAAGTGCACCTGACTGACGGCAGCCTCAAAGGATTGGAAGCGGTTTACCAGATGGATGATGGTGAACAGCGGGCATTCGTGTTGATCGATTTACTTGGAAAACAACAGCGAGTTTCAGTAGAGCAGGGGCATATCAGAAAGTCGCTCTAATGCCACAGAAGCGTAATTGTTCTGTCATACTCTGTGGCTCGACTTCAGTGTCGCTTTCTTTGACAGCAGGTAGGACATCACTCATCCGATGTTATAGAATGCGCGCCAATTTGAACAAATATTATCAATGACCGGGTGTTGAATCAGTCATTGATTCAAGAAAAATCAGAACGCAGGTGCTTTGGGAGCCGTAACCCAAGGGCGGTAGCGTGTCTGAATGAAAACATACTTGTTACCCCATTAGAGATGTAAAGACCTGCTTTGTTGTAGTAATCTTTCATCACTTAAGGGAGTTTTCGCCAATTTTTGGTTTTTAATCTTATTTTTGCGCTGGAACGCTACATCACCATGATAAGAAGTAAGTTTGTTCGCTTAGTTTTTAGCTCTTTGCTGGCATGCCTTAGTTTGGGTGCGTTGGCTGCAACCCCTACCTCCGCTCAAATCGAGCAGTTCAAACGCCTGCCGAAGGCTCAGCAAGAAGCATTGGCTCGTCAATACGGGATCGATATTAACCAGTTGAATCGCAGTGGTCGCAGTGGACAGGTCAATCCAGCGCAAATGCCCCAGACTATGTATCCAAGGGGGACTCAGTTCGATGAACAAGGAAACCCGATTGATCCTTCTCTCTCCGAACAAAAGGTTAAAGATGAGGAAGACCCTGATCAGTTGAAACCTTTTGGTTATGAGTTGTTTGCGGCCAGTCCTTCTACTTTTGCACCAGCAAATATGGCTCTGGTTCCGGGTAACTACATCATTGGTCCTGGAGATACGGTAAACGTTCAGCTTTATGGTAAAGAGAACCAGGAGCATGAGTTTCAGGTAACCCGTGAGGGCACCATTGATTTCCCTGCGTTTGGTCCAGTCAAAATCGCAGGTCTGACATACAGTGAACTGAAAAAATTCATTAAAGATGAAGTGGATCGTCAGACCATTGGTATCAGTGCCAATGTAACGTTGGGCGAGCTTCGTTCCATTCAAGTGTTTGTGCTTGGCGAAGCGCATAAACCTGGCGCATATACCGTTAGTGCTCTGTCTACAATTACGCATGCTCTTTTCGTCAATGGTGGTGTTAGCGATATTGGCTCACTGCGAAATATTCAGCTCAAGAGAGCTGGCAAAACCGTTGCTACGCTCGACCTCTATGATCTGCTTACAAAAGGCGATACTAGTAAGGACATGCGCCTGCAATCTGGCGATGTAGTGTTTATTCCTCCTGTAGGTGACACCGTGAGTGTTGATGGCGAAGTGCGCCGTCCGGCTATTTATGAGATTTCTGGAAAAGAAACAATGGCCGATTTGGTTGGGCTCGCTGGCGGATTTAAGTCTGGCGCTTATCCGCGCCAGAGTGTTCTTGAACGCATTGATGGCTCGAAGTTACGTAAGCCCTATAACCTCGACCTCACCGCTGAGCGAGATCTAGGGAAAAAAGCACAAGACGGCGACTTTCTTAGAGTGATGTCTGCGTCTTCTTCGTTCGATAGCTCTGTAACACTAATGGGTGCTGTCACGCGTCCAGGCCTATACGCATGGCATGAGGGCATGCGTATCTCAGAGTTGATCCGAAATCGGAGTTCCGACCTGTTAGGTTATGCAGATCTTGATTACGCGCTGGTAGTTCGTGAACTTAATGTGCGTGGTGATATTGAAGTCCTACAGTTTGCGCCTGCCGACGTATTGAATTCACCTAAAGGTGAGCATGACTATCTGCTTTCATCCCGTGACAGCCTGATCTTCTTTAGCCGATTCGAGCGAAGTGCTTCAGTTAACAATGGCCTAAGCGAGTTGGCAGGTACACCAGAACAACTGCAAAAGCTGCGGGAAAAGCGTCTCGAACAGCGCCAAGAGAGTAATGAGTTCTGGCAAGCATATTTGACTGCGTTTTTAGGCATCGATCCATCTCTTACCGGTGTTGAGTTGGAAGAGGAGATTCAAACCAAGCTCTCCACCATGGGTATTCGAGAGTCCAGCCTCAAACAAATGATTAGCGGTCAATCGGGTGTAGGTCAAATTAGTTATCAGGATGCACACGAATACTCCCGCAAGCGCTTGCTCTTGCCTATTGTGAATCAACTACAGGCGCAAGGGCGATCTGGTCAGCCTATTCAATTGGTCGAAATTGATGGTGCAGTAAAGAACCCAGGCGTTTACCCCCTGCCTGTCAATGGACGAATTTCTGATGTGGTGACTGCGGCAGGTGGTTTGAGTGAATCTGCGTTTACGTTAACCGCAGAGCTGGCGCGCAACAGAGTAGAAGATGATATGCGGGTAAGCATTGAGCACCTCTCTTTTAATGTACACAAGGCGCTAAATGGTGACTCTACGCAGAATCTAGACTTGAAGAGCAAAGACCGCATAAACATCCACCATTTACCTGATTACCAGGAAGATATGAAGGTAACTCTTAAAGGCGAAGTGGTGTTTCCTGGCACTTATGCGATTAAACGTGGCGAGACGTTGCTAGATGTGATCAAGCGTGCTGGAGGTTTTACAGAATATGCTCATACAGACGGAAGCATATTTACCCGTGCTTCCGTCAGAAAGCAGGAAAGCAAGTTTCTCGAGAAAATTGCTAAGGACTTGAGAACTGAGCTAGCTGGTATGAGTTTACGAACTAGCTCGGGCTCGGGCCAATTAGTAGACTACGAACAACTACAACAGCTATTGAATGACATTACTAAAGTGGAGCCTGTGGGCCGTATGGTGGTCGATATTCCGGCAATGATGGCTGGTAACACGGCTTTTAACATCGCATTAGAGCCTGGGGATGAGTTGGTTGTACCAGCGTTTCGGAACTCACTCAATGTCTTAGGCCAGGTGCAGCTGCCAATTACTCACTTGTTTGATGAGCGCCTGACAGTAGATGACTATATCGCACGAAGTGGTGGCATGAAGAAACAAGCCGACGATGATCGCATTTACGTAATTCGTGCCAACGGATCAGTAATGATCCCTGAAAAGTCATTCTGGTTTAGTGGTAACGCCACCACCCAGCTTGCACCGGGAGACACAATTGTTGTGCCGCTAGACGTGGAATACATGGATAACCTGACGCTATGGACAAACGTCACTCAGATTCTGTATCAAACTGGTGTAGCCATAGCTGCCGTCGCGTCATTGTAATAAAAAATTGACTCTCCCAATTTGATTGTCCCCATTCCTACAAGAGGGGGGACAATCGTGAGACGGTTTTACTGCGTACAATCTTGTTGCGCTTCTTATTTTGAATCGAGAATCAGTCAAGGAACACGAACGAAAGGAAGCTAAGCTTCTTGCAGAGAGAGTGCGTTGTGTTACAGCGGTCAAGTGCTTATCTCTGTCCAATGTAGCTGATGTTACGGGTTGTACCAATGCATCAAAATAAGTCAGGTGGAGATATGACGAAGTTCAGAGGCTGCTAGGGAGATTTTGCTTCAGTTGAAACGCTCGGCCGTTTAGTGATTGATGTTGAAGGCCCAATGAAAGGAAAGCAAACGTAGAATGTTTTCCTTGATAATGGTCATGCGTTCTACATTCTAGATTTTCGCAATAAGATCAATATGTTCATAAAGTTTCATTTGTCAACTACTCAGATGTTCGAAGAGGGTAAGACAATTGACGAATACTTACGCGGCAGCGGTACTAAGTGTGTAGCAGATAGTGCTCGTATCTATGATGTTACAGCGAATGGAACGGTACGTGTTCACAGGGAAGTCAGGACTCTGGTTCTACAGCAAAAACAACGCCATGATGCCCGACCCATGTGACACCATTGTTTTCTCTCTTAACTAGTATTAATTGACTGGTTTAAACCTATAGACGGGGATAACAAACGTTTTTTCAACAGTGCAATTACTCTTACTGCAATCGGCAACTTGATAAAGTAGCCTAGAGACCATTATTTTGGCCTTCGAGCATTAAAAGAATATACCTAATTAAGGTACGTATTAGCGTACCAAAACTAAACTCATTCAATAGTAGGATGTTGCATTAGCGCATCAGAAATATATGGAAAATCAACATACACAGTCTCAACAACCGCAACTAGTACCTCCCCCACACTACTATCATCCGCCGTCGCAACTATCAGATGATGAAATCAATTTTAGCGAGATCTGGGGAGAGATCTGCAAAGGAAAATGGGTAATTATTGCGATCACAGTCTTTTTTGCTTTCAGCGCAGCTATGTACGCTATTAGCCTACCTAATGTATATCAAGCTAAAGCACTGCTTGCCCCTGCCGATGGTGATAACAATATGTCATCTATGGCGAGGCAGTTTGGCGGTTTAGCCAGCCTAGCAGGTGTTAATTTAGGTGGTGGTGGAGATAGTAAAACAACTTTGGCAATTGAAGTTATGAAATCTCGTCAGTTCATTAGTAACTTCATTGAAAAGTTTAACCTCAAGGTGCCATTGATGGCTGCAAAAGGCTGGGAGAGAGAAAGCGATACTCTTTTAGTTAATAAAGAGCTATATGATGCAGATAACAGCAAATGGATTCGAGATGTCGAACCGCCTCATTTGCCTGAGCCAAGCGCGTGGGAAGCGCACGAAGCATTCATCGACATATATTCAATTTCCGAGTCTAAAGATTCAGGTATGGTTTGGGTATCTGTTGAACATTATTCACCAAGAATAGCTAAAGAGTGGGTTGATTTGCTAGTAAAAGAAATTAACTCCGTAATGAAACAAAAAGAAGTAAGAGAAGCTCAGAATAGTATTGATTTCTTAAGTGAACAGTTGAACAAGACATCTGTTACCGAAATGCAAAACGTTTTTTATCAGCTGATTGAAGAACAAACAAAGACCATTATGCTATCTGAAGTCAGGGAGGAGTACATATTTACAACTGTTGATCCCGCTGTCGAGCCTGAAGAAAAGATGAAACCTAGGCGAGCAATGATAGTTCTATTGGGTTGTGTTTTGGGACTGTTGTTAGGTCTGTCTTTCTATATATGTAAATTTCTTTTCTCCGAAACTGATATTTCGGATAAACAGTAGCAACTACTAATTCTTACATTTTCTAAACTTTCGAATTTCCCCGAAGGGTGTGTTTTTTTAATAGCTTTACAGCGTTGTTGAATAATCTTTTTAAACGGGTTGGCGGAATTTTTATGAAATGTCAATACAATCCTTGTGATTGTCTATCTAGGACTCTGTTTTTAACCTGAAGTGCGATATTTTAAGTGATATTAATTTCATGGTGTTGTGCTTACTAAAATATTTGTTTTGGCACTTTTTTTAATTGTTTTATTGAGGCTTTGGTTTTAATGGGTTTTAGAGTTTTGATTCAACCTTCTGGTGTTTTTTTTGAGGCAGATGAAAACGAATCTATAGTAGAAAGTGCGCTTAAAAATCAGATAGCACTCGAGTACAGTTGTAATAATGGCGCCTGTGGTAAGTGTAAAGCCAAGCTCATAGATGGTGAAATAGATTTCAGTGATACTCATTCCGTCCTAAACCAGACGGAGATAAAGGAAGGCATGTTCTTAACTTGCTCAAGTAAGCCATTAAGTGATTGTGTAGTTGATGCAAAGTACTTTCCAGAACTAGAAGGTATCACTCAGAAAGTGATACCAGGAAAACTTGATAGCATTGATTTTCCGTCACAAGAAATATCTGTATTGAAATTTAGAACACCACCGAGGACTGAGTTAAATTACCTTCCTGGACAGTATTTTGATTTAATATATTCTGGCGTACGCCGCAGCTACTCAGTTGCTAATTCACAAGTATCATCAACAGGAATTGAATTACATATAGCAAAAGTGACCAAAGGTGAAATGAGTACAAAGGTTTTTGAGGAGTTTAAACCTGAAACCATGGTACGTCTAGATGGTCCAAAGGGAACATTCTTCGTCCGAGACTCGAAGAATCCTTTAATCTTTCTTGCTGGTGGCACCGGCTTTGCTCCGGTTAAGGCAATGGTTGAAGATTTGATTGCCAAAGGAGATATCAGGGAAGTTTACATCTATTGGGGGGTATCGAAACCAACCAACTTGTATAGTTCGCTTCCAGTAGAGTGGTCGAATACATTCGACAACATTCATTTTGTACCGGTGGTTTCGGGAGATGATGTAATTTGGTCTGGACGTAAAGGATTGGTGCATAAAGCCGTCATGGCCGATTTTGACTCTCTCGCAGAATTCGATGTTTATGCGTGCGGCTCACCTCTTATGATTGATTCAGCGCAAAGTGATTTCGAAGACCTAGGTCTTCCAGCCGAACAATTTTTCTCAGATGCATTTACTGCGTCAACTAATTCTTGAAAGGACCAAAATGAAAGCAGTTATACTTGCAGGCGGGCTTGGGACTCGCCTAAGTGAAGAGACATCTTTAAAACCTAAGCCTATGGTCGAGATTGGGGGGAAACCAATTCTTTGGCACATCATGAAGATGTATTCTGCGCATGGCATCAATGACTTCATTATCTGCTGCGGTTACAAAGGTTATGTGATCAAGGAGTATTTTGCGAACTACTTTCTACATATGTCTGATGTTACTTTCTGTATGAAAACCAACCAGATGGAAGTTCATCAAAAGCGAGCTGAACCCTGGACCGTAACCTTGGTGGATACCGGCGAACAATCTATGACGGGTGGTCGTCTCAAGCGTGTGAAGAAGTACTTAGAAAGTGATGACGCTTTTTGCTTTACCTATGGTGATGGCGTTGGCGACATAGACATCTGTAAAACACTTGAGTTTCATAAGAAGCATGGAAAATTGGCCACGCTGACAGCAACCTATCCACCAGGCCGTTTTGGCGCGTTGGATATCCAGGAAGGCGCGGTCAAGAGCTTTAAGGAAAAGCCGAAGGGTGATGGTGCAATGATCAACGGCGGTTTTTTCGTGATGTCTCCTAAGGTTATTGACTACATCGAGGGTGACAGCACTGTTTGGGAGCAAGAGCCTTTGATGGGGCTAGCAACTGACGACCAACTGATGGCTTATCGTCATGAAGGTTTCTGGCAGCCAATGGACACCTTGCGTGATAAGCACCATTTAGAACAACTCTGGGCGGAAAAGCGTGCCCCCTGGAAAGTGTGGAAATAATAGATGATTAATCCTCAGTTCTGGCGTGGTAAGCGCGTTTTCGTAACTGGCCATACAGGCTTTAAAGGTAGTTGGTTGTGTCTTTGGCTAGAGAAGATGGGAGCTGATGTCAGAGGCTATTCGCTCCCGGCACCGACTTCTCCCAGTTTATTTGAAGAGGCCACGGTCGCACACGGCATGCTCTCCGAAGAGGGCGATGTGCGGGATGGTCTTCACTTGCGACAATCCATTCACACTTTCAAGCCGGAAATTGTCATTCACATGGCAGCGCAGCCATTGGTAAGGCTCTCGTATAGCGAACCGGTAGAGACCTATTCTACCAATGTGATGGGTACGGTTTATCTGTTAGACGCTATTCGGCAAGTGGGTGGCGTTAAAGCCATCGTCAATGTGACCAGCGATAAGTGTTACGAAAACAAAGAGTGGGTTTGGGGTTATCGTGAAGATGAGCCCATGGGCGGCTTTGACCCTTACTCAAACAGTAAAGGTTGTGCCGAACTCGTAGCTTCTGCGTACCGAAATTCTTTTTTCAACAATGCAAAATACCGGGAGCACGGTACGGCACTAGCATCGTGTCGTGCTGGTAATGTCATTGGTGGGGGTGATTGGGCCGATGACAGACTTATTCCTGATATCTTGAAAGCTTTTGAGAAGGGTGAGTCGGTTATTGTCCGCAATCCTAATGCCATTAGGCCCTGGCAACATGTACTTGAACCCCTGTCAGGCTATTTGTTGATGGCGCAGAGGCTGTATGAAAGTGGCCCAGAATTCGCTGAAGGCTGGAACTTTGGCCCAAATGATGACGATGCTAAACCAGTCGAGCATATTGTGAACAAAATGGTCTCGACCTGGGGAGAAAACGTAAGCTGGCAGCTAGACGGTGAAGATCATCCGCATGAAGCAGGATATTTGAAGCTGGATTGTTCTAAGGCCAAAATGCGTCTTAACTGGGCGCCAAGATGGAATCTAGACGAAACGCTTGAAAGGATCGTGCGCTGGCACAAAGCATGGTTGGCTGGTGAAGATATGCGCCAGTACACAATGAATGAAATTGAAGACTACATGAATTCCTGAGAGAAACTGAAATGAGCCAAGATAACCTAAGAAAAGAGATTGCAGCCCTCGTAGAGAAGTATGCAGACGAGGCGTTTGCTGCCAAAGAATTTAAAGCGGGTGAAATGCCTGTTCCACCCTCAGGAAAAGTGATTGGTGCGCCTGAGATCAAAGCCATGGTTGAAGCCTCCCTTGATGGTTGGCTTACTACAGGTCGTTTCAACGACGCGTTCGAAAAACGCTTGGGTGAGTACATTGGAGTGCCATATGTACTTACCACGACATCCGGTTCTTCGGCCAATCTACTAGCGCTAACAGCCTTGACTTCGCCTAAACTTGGCGAGCGCGCCTTGAAACCCGGTGATGAAGTGATCACAGTTGCTGCAGGTTTTCCAACTACTGTAAACCCAACAATTCAAAATGGACTCATCCCGGTTTTCGTAGACGTGGATATTCCAACCTACAACATTGACCCTGCACTGATCGAAGGTGCGGTATCTGATAAAACCAAGGCGATTATGGTTGCCCATACGTTGGGCAACCCTTTTGATTTAAGTGAAGTGCGCCGAGTTGCAGATAAATTCAATCTTTGGCTGATTGAAGATTGCTGTGATGCCTTGGGTTCTACCTACGATGGCCAGAAAGTTGGTACTTTCGGTGACATCGGTTCTGTGAGTTTTTACCCCGCCCACCACATTACGATGGGTGAGGGCGGTGCCGTGTTCACTAAGTCAGGAGAGCTCAAGAAACTGATCGAGTCTTTCCGCGATTGGGGGCGTGATTGTTACTGCGCGCCTGGTTGTGACAATACTTGTGGCAAACGATTTGATCAGCAACTGGGGTCTTTGCCATTTGGCTACGATCACAAGTACACATACTCGCATCTCGGGTACAACCTGAAGATCACCGATATGCAGGCTGCTTGCGGCCTAGCGCAGATGGAGCGCGTTGACTGGTTAGTTCAGAAACGCAAAGACAACTTTGCTTATCTGAAAGCAGGCCTGCAATCCTGTGCTGAGTTCTTGGAACTGCCCGAACCCACCGAGAATTCAGAACCTTCCTGGTTTGGATTCCCGATTACTCTGAAAGAAGAAGCTGGTGTATCTCGAGTTGAGCTTTTGAAGTTCCTTGACGAGGCTAAGGTTGGCACGCGTTTGCTATTTGCTGGAAACCTAACCCGCCAGCCATATTTTGATAACGTAGAATATCGTGTGCATGGTGATTTAACTAATACCGACCGGATCATGAACCAGACTTTCTGGATAGGTATCTTCCCAGCATTGACGGAAGCGCATTTGGATTTTGTCATTAGTAAGTTCGAAGAATTTTTCGGGCTCAATTTCTAAGATCTGAGTTTTATCGAATTTATACTAATCTATGATGAAGATATTTATAAGTGGGGCAAGTGGCTACCTCGGTAGCCACTTGGTAAATTCCCTTTCTTCGAAATTCAAAGTCTTTGCACTAGTTCGCACTGGTTCTTCTTTAGATAGAATAAAGAAGCATGAATGTAACGTGGTGTTTGACGAAGGCGGTAATAGTCTGGAGAGAGCATTCCAAAAACATAAGCCAGATGTAGTTATCAACACTGCTGCGCTTTATGGGCGTAAAGGTGAAGCTGACGGTGAATTGCTGGAAGCTAATGTTGGATTTCCTCTCAGGTTGCTAGAATACTCTATCTCATATGGTGCGTCTGCTTTCATCAATACGGGTACGTCATTACCGCGAAACGTTAGTATGTATGCTTTAACTAAAAATAGCTTTGTTGAACTAGTTAGATTAAAAAAATGTCTTGCAACTAAGTTTATTAATTTGGAGCTTGAGCATTTTTTTGGACCAGGTGATGATTTTTCAAAGTTTACTTCATTTGTAACCAGATGCTGCTTGCAAGGGAAAGAACTCAAGTTAACTGCAGGCTTGCAGGAAAGAGATTTCATCTATGTCGATGATGTTGTTTCCGCGTATGACACAGTAATATCAGAACTTTCAAATATAAAGCATTTAGAAAATATTAGTGTGGGGCTCGGAGAGGCCCCTGCGGTAAGGTATTTTGTTGAGATGGTGAAACGACTGTCCAATAGTACCTCAAAATTGGAGTTTGGTGCGATTCCTACTCGCCCAAACGAATTGATGCACAGCTGTGCTAATACCAGTCGACTCAAAGAACTTGGCTGGCAGCCAAGTTTTACTTTAGAAGAAGGGGTCGCTCAGACCTTGGAAGCAGAGGCATCGGGCATCTACTTATGAAGAAGATCACAGTGCTAGGCGGTGGTATTGCTGGAATATCTGCTTGCTATCATGCACAACTATTAGGAATGGAAGCTGAGGTATATGAAGCCTCAGATGTCATAGGTGGCTTGGTATCAAATTTCGAAATTGATGGATTTCGATTTGATAATGCGGTTCATCTCTCCTTCACAAAAGACCCCTATGTAAAGGAGCTATTTTCAAGAACGCCTTTCTATTGTCACAAGCCAGATTCTTATTGCTATGAAGATGGGCATTGGCTAAAGCATCCTGTTCAGAACAATCTCTATCCATTGCCGCTTGACGACAAGATCAAGCTGATCGAATCATTCATTCAGCGTCCTGATATTGAACCAACACATTACAAAGAATGGTTGGTTAATCAATATGGCCATGAGATCGCCGAGCGTTACCCGCTTGCTTACACTCGCAAGTATTGGGGACTGGATGCTGACATGCTCAGTTTGGACTGGATCGGCAATCGGATGCGAAGGGCAGAGTTAAAAGAAGTCCTCGCCGGCGCCTTAGAAAAGCGCAATGATAACCACTATTACGCAAACGAGATGCGCTATCCCAAACAAGGGGGCTACAGATCGTTTATTAACCCAATGTTAGAGTCGGTTGAGGTGAGAACTAATCATAAAGTCGTGCAGATTGACCCTTCAGCAAGCACAGTGGTGTTTGAAGGGGGCAAAATGATTACTTATGAACAGTTGGTTAGCTCTATCCCACTCCCTTCTTTGGTTCCTCTGATTAAAGGGACTCCTGAGTGCGTTGTTGAGGCCGCAAAGAGCTTGTTATATACGCGAGTTGATCTTGTCTCTGTTGGGTTCTCAAGGGAAGATGTGCCCCCCTATCTATGGTTTTACATATACGGTGACGAACACCTCGCGGCTCGAGGGTACTCACCTAGTTGGAAATCGCCTGAAAACGCACCTGAAGGATATAGTTCGCTTCAGTTTGAAATCTATTCGCTTTCAGGAACGCCACTACTTGAACCTGAGCGTTTGATAGAGAACGTAAAACTCAGTTTGAAGGAACTTGGTATATGTCAACAGGATGAAATTCTTTTCTGCCATCATAAGCATTTGCCTTTTGGCAACGTCATATTCGATCATGGAATGGAAGAACGCCGAAAGATTGTTCGTGATTACCTCGATTCTTTAAATATAGTATGTTGCGGTAGATTTGGGGAATGGGACTACTTGTGGAGCGATCAAAGCTTAGTTAGTGGCATGAACGCTATTAATAAGCTCTAGTGTAAGACTACGTTTTACATTCGATCTAACGTAAAGGCTATTGGACTTTTAAGCGAAGTAGCTCAAAATATTTTAGACCAGCTTATTGTCGTTATTTTGCCTAGTGACGCCTTCCATGTGTGCAGCTTGTGCGAGCATTTTTAATATTATTTCAAAATTAAAAAATTCAAAGTATTTGAATTTTATTGAGTTACAAAAAGGTATTGTAATGACTGAACCGATGAATCAGCGAAACCAAAAGAAAGCACTAACTATAGCGATACCTACTTTTGATAGAAATGTAAGATTAGAAAATTCTCTAAAAGCTCTTATATCAGAGGTTGAGAAAAGTAACTATCTTGTTGATATAAAAGTTCTAGACAATTGCTCACCTAATCCCGTTTCTGAAACTCTCAGTTCTGAGGTTCTAAACTGTGAGTTTTTAGAAGTAATCAGGCAGCCCTATAATATCGGAATGTGTGCAAATATATTAAACTGCTTCGAAGTTTGTGACACAGAGTGGCTATGGATATTAGGTGACGATGATGAAGTGACGCATGGTAGTGTTGATAAAATACATTCGGATATACTAAATAGCGAATCTGTGTGCATTAACTTCAACACTGATATTATTTCTTCGGGAAGAGAAAGAATCTCCCGAACGATTAATGGTATCGAAGGAGTGTTAAATGATATGGATGGATACTCGAATCTTCTATTTATATCGACTAACATCTATCGGTGTGCAAGCCTTCGCAAACATATAAGATTTGGTTATGATTTTGCCTACTCAATGCAACCCCATACTGCGCTCCTTTTCATGAGTCTTGCAAAAGACTTTTCGAAAATTGATGTCAGCAGCGAAAGAATCGTAAACTGGCACAAGGCTGAAAATGATCAAACATGGTCTCAAACAAAAATGATTGCTGCAAGAAGCGTACTTCTAGAATTACCTCTTGGCTTAAATGACAAGCTATTTGACAAGTTCAAAAAATTCCTGCTTCAAGGGTATCCAGCAAAGAAAATTCTCATTAAGTCAGCTATCGAAATATCCAGTGATAGCACCTTAGATAAGTTAGCAAAAACAAATTTGATAAAGCAAGTCTATCTAAGGAACTATCGATTAGCTAGCTTATGTCTGCCTTTACTCTTTTTGGCAGTTAGTATGGTTAAATACGCTACTGTTCGCACAATGGTAATGAAAGCGCTTAGTGTTGTTGGTATTAGAGATTTCAAACGCTCAAAAAATCTATATCAGAGAATGTGAAAAAATTTTAGGTGAAAATAACTTGGTTTTAATTTCTATTACTGGTCCATCGGGGTCAGGCAAAACAACGTTCGCAAAAGAACTACATCAAGCTATATGTGAAAACCGCTCAGTAATACTTCTATCTGAAGATAATTACTACAAAGCGAATACCTGCTTAACGGAAGAGCAAAAGAATAATAGGAACTACGATCATCCAAGCGCGTTTGACCATAAACTTCTTGAGAAGCATCTCAAACAGTTAAAGGCTGGCGATAGTGTTAAGTCACCTATCTATTGTTACAAAACTCATCAAAGGAAAGAGCGTACAGTAGAATTAAGGCCTGCTGACTTTATAATTGTTGAAGGGATAATGCTATTGAATAAACAATACCTACGAGAGCTATTTGATCTTAAGGTGTTTATGGATGTTCCGTTAGATATATGTCTTTTGCGAAGAATTCAAAGAGATATAAATGAGCGAGGGAGGACTTTGAATAGTGTAGCACAGCAATATTTAGAAACAGTTCGCCCAATGCATAATGAGTTTATAAAGCCTCAGAAAAATTTTGCAGATTTTACATTTTCAGAAGAAATTGATATTGATTTTATGCGTAAAAGAGTTATGGAATTAATTTTACTTTAAAAGGCTACATTACTACTGATTAGAAAATGATAAAAATAATGTAGCTGATGCTCGGGAGATAAAAATAAAATAAATGTCCACTTTATGTAGTGATTAATATACAGCACGAACCTAGAACAATTCACAAGGTCTTAATTAAACTAATCTGCATTGTTAAATTGACCCCCAAAGTACTATGATCAAAATTGATAGCCTTCATGTAAAAATGTTTGGCTTAATTATATTGCAACTTACTGTTGCACTAGGCTTTGCCATTTATGCGAACAAGTTTGACTTGGTTTTCATAAATAACATTATTTTGGCATTTGCGTTGTTTATATTTACAATGCTTCCGCTGGTTTATGCTAATTACAATGTGAGCCTCAAAAAAATACTGATAGCTATGATTTTAAGCAAAGCTATTATATTTTTGTTAGTATACTTTCACTCTCATCATCTATCTGAAGGGTTCTACCTAAACTATATGGTAGGTGATGATAGAAAATACACTGACTTAGCATTATTTTATCAATCTGATTTTTCAATGCTTTTGAAGAATGAAAAGAATTACTATGGGCTGCCTTATGCAGCAGTTTTGACCTTATTTACAAAGTTTTTCGTTTGGACTGACCTATTTCGGTTTGTGCAGCACATTTTATTGCTGATTTCTGTTTACTATGTCTATAGGTTTATATTAAACACATTAAAAGATAAGTTTATAGCACAACTGAGTGCAGTTATCTATGCCTTTAATCCTATGTTGAATATCTTTTCAACATTCCTATTCAAAGATACTATCTTAGTTTTTTTGCTTTCCTACTTTCTATTTGTTGCATCAGAAAATAAGCTTTCGATCTATTCGCTTGTTTCTATGGGGGCCATAGTTATAGTAGCGTATTATATTAGGCCGTTTTTGATACCAGTTTTTCTACTAGGCCTTATTTTGTTCAAGGTTAAAATTAGACTTAATTCATTTAGGGCTGTGATGTCTCTAGGAACAATATTTATACTTGTTCTAGGTTTATCCTACTTGTTAAAAGATCAACTTCTCAGGAACTTAGACCTAATAGCCCTGATGGACACCAGGATATCCAATGTTACTTCGATATTGACTTCCGATATCAAAGTGAGCTTTACTCAAATATTAGTTGTAGCGATATTTTTTTTGGACTTACCTCCGGCAAACTTTGTCAATATGGAAACTCCTTGGTTTTCCCAGGAGGGATTGGTAACGTTTCCAAGAGCATATAATTATGCGCTCTCAATATTCATGTATATAGGGATATTCTTCTCTCTTTCGAGAACTAACTTTAATAAAAATAGCTTTGCGTTATTAGTACTTATGTTCGTAATGATCGTAGGTATGTCCTTAACGGGACAAGTTCTTTCTGACCGGCATAAAGTAATGCTATACCCACTCGTTATGTACTTTGTGGCGATGGGATTAAAGTCCTCAAATGCTAGAGGCTATCATATCTTATTTGGAACAGTAACAACGATTACTGTCGCATTACAAATATACTACTCTGTATTAAGGTTTCAGTCTTATGGCTATTGATGTTGCCAAAGAAATTCGATCATCGCTGCGTTCACTTTCTAAGGATAAGTCATTATGTCTGTTGTTAGCGGGAAGCTTCGCAAGAGATGAATATACATTTTTGGAAAGTTTGGATGGCAATGTAAGAAGTTTAAGTGATATTGAGTTTGTTATATTCCAGAATAATAAAGATTTCCTCGCGAAGAAAAATCACAAAGAAATCGAGAGGCGAATGAATACCATATCAAAAGATCTAGATATCGTCGTTGACTTTTCTATAAAACCTAATTTCTCAATTAGATCTATACCAAATACCTTCTTTTGGTATGAAGCTATTACTCAATCTAAATGTCTAATAGGTAATGTAGACACTATTAGTGAAAAGAAATTTGAAGTCGAAAATAAGGGTGATATATATGAAACTATTTGTCACTCTGTTATTTCAGTTATAAAAGAATTTCATAAACTAGGATCATGCTCAAGGACCAAAATTGATACTAATTACCGAATAATTAAATGCGCTCTAGATCTTTTTATCCCTTTAACATACTTAAGGTTTGGTAAGGTAGCAACGCATAGTAAACGTTTTGAAGTACTAAAAAATGCTATGGTCGTTGAAAACGATGATTTACATGGTTTTTCATATCTTTTTGACGCAATTTATAGCGTTAAAATCTCCAAGAGATACGTCAATGAGTCAGAGTTATCTTCAATTGATTTAGATAGATTAACTTCATTATATATTGAGTTTTCTCTGTACGTTTACAATAAGATTAATGATGAAATCAAAAAAAACGGTACATACATAGGAGATTCGTCATTTTTGAGAAAAATATTTTTGGTTAGATCCGCTCTTAAGAACTACCAATCTAGCACTTCAGTGCTGTCTAGACAGACACCATCGGAATTATACAAAGCAAATATAAACTATTTGGAAAACCTACGCTGCAATATTTCAGGCCAGAAATATGAAAAGAAATTCAGTAAGGTGAAATTTGATATAAAGGATGAGTCAAGTTTTTATAGCTTGAATAGAATGATATATAGATACTTGTAGGAATACGGAAATGGCAAAATTGATTGTTTTTATCGATGGCTATCCTTTTGGGCATATCGAGAAGCTTAAAGAATTACCATTTTTGAAGTCGTTTGGCGCTATGAAACCCTCCTTTGGTTATAGCGTGAATCTTCATCATGAACTTTTTCAAGGTACAAACCCCGAAACGCTTGGTTTTTTCGGTGATATGAAGAGGGTAGGCGATAAAACGCCTCTGCGTCGAAAAAAATTTCATCTACTATTTGATTGGACAAGACAAAAGTTCCCTTTCTTATCTCGTATTTTATACAAAGTGCTAGCGAGAACGGTTGGACTTAATATTGCGTTTATGCCGATTTCAATTGCTTCTAAGTTCACAAAGCAAGGCAGTTACTTGTTACAGGTTAACGAAAGGGTAGAAATTGGCGAACATGAATACAAAGTGATTTGCTACGATCGAGAGTTACCATTTGGAAGCCGCGATGAAAAAGTTTTCAAAGATACATTGGAGCAGATTGACCAAGGCTCGGATCGCATTCTTGCAGCCTTCACAGAACTCGATTGGTTGCTACATAAACAAGGCGTTTCCTCTGAGGCTCATACTAAAAAAAACTCGTTGCTAAACGATGCATTGAAGGAAATGCATTCTCGCTTTGTTAAAAAGTTTCCTGATGGGGAGATCGTAATTGTTTCTGACCACGGTATGATTAATAGTCACACTAGCGTTGATTTCCGGTTGGAAGAAAAATTTGGTTTGCCATTTTCCAATGGTGTCTCGTATTTCTATGATTCACTATATATACATCTTTGGAATGATGGTAATAGCGAGGAATATAGTAAGATTAAGAGCTTTCTATCAAATCAAAATCAAGGGAAGTTTATCACAGCGGAAGAAAGGAAAAAGTACCGTATAGATAGTTCTGAGTTTGGTGATGATATTTACTGTCTAGAGCCAGGGTATGGATTTTCTCCAAATTACTTTGGTTACGGCTTGTTAAAGGCATATCATGGTTACAACCCCTCTGTTGAAGAAGGCTGGGGTGTCATTTGTTCAAGTCGTGAAGGAAGTATAGATGGCACTTACGAAACTTCTGACGTATATAATTATTTGTCAAATGGGGGGAGAGTTTGAGAAACAAGCTTCTTATCCTTAATGATATAGGAGGTAAGGGAGGGGCTGAAAAAATACTCTCTCTTTATTCAGAGATACTAGCTGAAAGTGGTTTTGACGTCGAAGTTGCTTTTGGTAGTGAAGGCGAAACGTACGAAAGCGTGTCTAAAGTAGTTAATAAGGTATCATTGATTGATCCGCCCAAAATATTAACTATTAAGTATCTTAAACTCTTTGAGAGAGTATATAGATTACTTTCACTTTTTCTAATTATCCTAAGATTTAAAGGTAAAACTGTAGTAACCAACACGCTTTTTATGCAGATATTTGCATCGCCGATTGTTAGACTACTTGGTAAAGAGCTAATATGGTACGAGCACAATATACAGCCAAAAGGTTTTAGAAGGTCGTTTATTCGCTTCTACGCTAAGTTATTTCCGCGTTACATTATTGCTGTTTCTAACGCGGTAGCTGACGTCTATCGCGATTTAGGCCTAAATGATAAGGTTAAAGTAATACATAATGGGATACCAGCCTTGCCGTCGGCAAGTAAAGAAAAACTAATCGAATTAAAAAGGGAGTTTAAGTTAAAGGATTCTGACTTTGTAGTTGTAGCTATATCAAGAATTACAGAGTACAAGGGATTGCATGTGCTAACGAAAGCGATAGAGTCAATTACTGATGAAAATGTTAAGGTTTTCATTCTCGGCGATACAGGAATTAGTTCAAAGGACTTGGTGTATAAACGGGAATTAGTAAGAACTGCCTCTGGAAATGTAACATTTTTAGGTTGGAGAGATGATGCTAGTGATTGGATATCATTGGCTAATGTCTTTTGCGCACCTGCAATTGGGGCAGATCCTTTCCCAACTACGATCTTAGAAGCAATGAGTTTGGGCGCAATTTGTATAGTGTCTGAAATTGGTGGGCAGCCTGAATCGATTAAGAATGGCCATTCCGGCTACCTATTTAAGCCTGGGTCCAGTGAAGAGTTAGCTACGATTATAAATAATATTAAGGATGAATTTAATTATGAAAGTACTTTTGAGGTAAAACGTAGCGCTCTAAATTCATTCAAAGAAAACTTCACAATAGAAAAATACACAGATAGATTAAATCGAGTATTTCAAAAAATAGTAGAAGGCTGAGTTCAGTGAAAAAGATCTTGGTATTGGCACCTAGGTTCATATACCCAGTTACAGGTGGCGACAAGTTAAGAATATATAACTTGTGTAGAGAACTTTCAAAAAAGTACTCATTGACCTTGTTGTCACTGTGTGACGACAAGGAATCATTAGAATATGAAGTGCCAAATGATGGCGTTTTTGACAGGGTAGAACGCGTTTATCATTCGAAGCTCTCTTCCTATGTCAGCACACTATTTGCTATTCCGACATCTAAGCCATTACAGGTCGCATATTACGAGTCAAAAGCGTTCAGACAACGTCTTGATTCTCTCGTATCTGAATATGACGGAATCTTTTGTCATTTGATTCGAGTCGCTGACTATGTATCTAAATATGACATGCCCAAAGTCATAGACATGACTGATGCGATTTCGATGAACTACTCTCGATTGACAGAAGTAGATACAAAGGTTTCCTTGAAGTCCATTGTGTTTAGTCTTGAAAGTCGAAGACTGTTGTCGTATGAGAGAAACGTTCCTGCAAACTTCGATCTGGTAACATTAATTAGTAGTGTTGATAAGGACTACCTGTTTAGTATTAGTCAAGATAATGTATTGGTTTGTACAAATGGCGTCGATTTTTCAAACCTTTCCTATGTTGGTCCTAGTGGTGAAAGCAAGGAAATAGTATTTATTGGCAACATGAATACTCTTCAGAACCAAGATGCATGTCACTTTTTTATAGAAAAGATTCTTTCTAGGATAAAGGGGGCTGGTTATACATTTAAGATCGTCGGTGTAATAGACGATAAAGTCAGGCAACGCTTTTCCGGCTATGATAATGTACATATTACCGGTAGAGTCGATAGCATTTCCCAAGCAGTGAAAGGCGCTGCAATTGCTGTTTGTCCAATGAGAGTTGGGGCCGGTGTTCAAAATAAAGTATTAGAATATATGGCATTGGGACTACCAGTAATTTCTACTTCGCTGGGAATTGAAGGAATACCAGCAATAAAGGATGAACATTATCTTTTGGCCGACACTCCGGATGATTTTATTTGTGCAGTAAAAAGAGCTACTGCTGACAGAAAGTCTTCAGAGAGGATGGCGGCAAAGGCACGAGAATTGGTCGTAGAAAATCATGCGTGGTCTGCTGTATTAAAAGACTTCATGGCGCGTGTAAGTCAGGTTTTCTGAGCTATGCAATACTTAAGAAAGTTGTTGGGGATAGACAGCGAGGTGTTGTGGTTATTCTCGTCTAAAGTCTCACTTATACTTAAAGGTCCCGCGTTAATAGTATTTATCCTGATTTATCTCACTCCAGAGACTCAAGGGGTTTGGTATACTTTTACCAGTTTGTCAATGTTAACCCTCCTGGCTGACTTCGGCTTTACTATGATAATTAGTCAATATGTAAGCTATGAGAGCGTTGGCTTGAAGCTCTCTCGAGGCTTGGTTCGTGGTAAAGAAAGGGACATAGACCGTATAAAGGGTCTTATTGATTACTCTCTAAAATTTTATTTTTATGTATTGCCATGCGTATTCATATTGGCATTTTCTGGTGGAGCATGGGTTCTCTATGACCAAGGAAGCCAAGTTTTAGTTGCTTGGCTGGTTTTTTCGTTTTTATCTACGTGTAATGTTTTTTTAAGCCTGTTGTTTTCTATTTATCAAGGCTTTGATCAAGTGGTGGAAGCTAGCAAAGCTCGTAGTATAGGGCTGTGGGTTGCACCATTAGTAGCAATACTCTGTCTAATGTTGGGCTTAGAGATTTGGAGTTTGCCAATATCACTATTCGCTCAAATAATATCCTCTTCATTTTTTCATTTCTCACGGAATATATTGTTTTGGCGACAGATTTTAAGAAATTCAGCTGTTAGTGAACATGATTGGTCTAAAAAGCTAATACCGCTTCAAGCAAAGTACTTTATTAGCTGGGCTAGTGGTTTTGCGATAATGCATCTTTTTGTTCCTGTAATTTATAAGACAGAAGGCGCTATATTAGCTGGTCAGGTCGGTATGATGTTAAGTGTAATAAAGTCTTTAACTAATATTTCAAATACTTGGTTAGATTCTAAACTTCCGAAACTTAACTCACTTGCAAAAGTCCGAGATAAAAACGCTTTTGACTTTCTCTTCTATAGGTGTGCAAAACTAGGCTACATATTCTTTTTTGTTAACGCCCTGATACTAGTCTCAATAGTATTTGTTCTAACTGAGTTTGATCTTTTAGCAGACAGATTGATCCCCGTTGGAATACTCTCGCTATTTTTGCTTTCTGAGCTAGCGTTCGTCAAAGTAGGATTTATGGCAAAGTACCTTCGAGCACATATGGAAGAGCCGTTTTACATGGTTTCATTATTTTCTGCGATAGGAATTTCTCTGATTACATTTTTAGTCACCCCAACTTTCGGAGTTTTTACTTTATCGATCGCAGTGCTTGTATTTCATTGGATTTTTATACTTCCATATGGTTTGAAGGTTTTCAGAAATTCGATATTAAGATTTTACCCTCCTAACACTAACTGAATTATCAAAAGTCGGTTTAAAGACGTTATTTGATTTTGTCATTTAACTTATTTTGTAGTAGCGAATCTGTGCCTATGGATAACGAAATGGTGTGTGAGGAAAAAAAAGCAAATGTCGACTTTTGAGGAGTGAGTACAGACTTGACGCAAGGGTTTGTACTGATGGTGATTGTAGCCAGCCTTTGATATCCGATAAGCAGCGCCACTGGTTACGTGTGATGTTTTTGACTTATTAGCGCCGATGCGCACGGTATTGACGCCTATGCAGTGCTAGTTATGTTCAGCAAGGGATTGGTAGCTGCATGCTATTCGGCCATATTGAGCCACATTTTGTACATGGTCGCGTAGCGACAGAATGGTACGGTGTCACCCTTGGATTAATGAGTTCTTCGACTGTATTCTGTGAGGATGGAAGAATTTTTTCACGGTACGGAGTTTACAGACACCATTACCACGTAGTATGGGTAGCCAAATGCAGACGTATGATTCTGAATCGTTTCTTTGTTGAGTAACTAAGGCACGCTGTACCGTAGCGGCGAAGAACTACGTGGGCGTGCAGATCGAGACGATTGGCTTCAGCCTGAACCATCTTCAAATGGTTATGACGCTCCAACCAAAGTATTCGGTTTCAGATGTAATAGGGCGATTAAAAAGCCGATCGTCGTCTCGCATGAGAACGACGTTCAAGTGGCTATCGTAAATGTATTGGAAAGAAAAGATTGTGTGATCGTCCCGTTACTTCGTTAGCAGCGTATGATTGTACGAGCGAGTAATATGAAACTACGCTGAGGGTCAGGGCTGAAGGGCTTTAGTTCAACTCTGAATGGAGATGTAACCTTAAGCTGCCCTGGTTTACCCCGGGATTCTGCTGTTTCCTAATATGTAATAGCTGCGTTCAATAGTATGAATATGCATCATCGTGCGATTGCTAGATTTTGAAGCAATGGTAGGTTTTTCTAGGCGGCGAAGTTTTTGTGAATGTCAATGTCGGTAGTGCATTAACCATTTGTGATGCTATTTTGGACGCCTGATACTTTGTCGTGCAATCTAAAAGTATTTTTAGTGTGGTGGAAAGAATAACGAAAACAAATAGTTATCGCATAAAATAACTTCTTACTGAAATGACTCGGAGCATTCTAAGTTATGCAGAAATGACCGAGTGATCTTCTCCAAGAGCCCGGTATTGATAATCCTTTAGTATCGGTTGATTTTACTAATGCTCTGCGCATTACTCTTGCAGGCGGCTATATTATAAACTTACGGCCATCAGTAAACTCACCAGTAATGCGTTGTTTTTCTGAAAACTCATTCGCACAAATAAACGAAATAATAGATTTGGCGCTGAAAATATTTCGTTCAATCAATGCCCAAAAGAGAAGTAAACGAGTTACTTTTTTAATTACATTCTCATATTGTTTATATTTTTAATTGTTTTATTAATTTTATATACACTAGGTGGAGAATAAGTAACGGTGTGTTAGTGGTTTATGTTTGTTTTTTATGAATTATAGGTAGTAGAACGAATTTTGGATATGGGTTGTCTCATTGTTATAATTTGATTTTTTGTATGGCTGCATAAATAAAGTAACCCATGGGTGTTTTTAGTTTTATATTTTATTTTTTTTGAACGAAATCTGTTGAGAAAAAACATTGAAAATGACTGTTAAAATTAAAGATAAAAAGACAGTTTATGTAATAACTCTGGCTCAATTTATCTTGTTTTTTAATGACAAGTAGTTCGGAAACTGTCAATAGAGTAGAAGTTTATGAATATTGTATTAACAGGCGCGGGTGGGTTCGTCGGGAAGCACTTACTCAACAGCTTAAATGAGCATAATGTTGTAGTACTCGGGCGCCAGCGTCCAAAAGGTTTGCGAGAAGAAAGATTTTTAGAGGTGGACTTGGAGAGTCCGGGTGGTAGCTATGAAATACTAAAGGGAGCTGATGTCCTAATACATTGTGCGGGTAGAGCCCATATAATGGAAGGTAACGATGTTAGTGACGTGGAACGTTACAGAAATATAAATACTAAGGGCACTTTAGAGTTAGCAAAGCAAGCCGCAAAATATGCTATAAAGAGGTTTATATTCATAAGCACTGTGAAAGTTAATGGAGAATATACAGAATTGGGTAAGCCCTTTAAAGCCGATGATTTACCTGATCCGAAAGACCCTTATGCTGTGAGCAAATACGAAGCGGAATTAGGATTACAAGAGATATCAAAGTCAACTGGTATGGAGGTTGTGGTCATTCGTCCGCCATTGATTTATGGTGAGGGCGTTAAGGGCAACCTCAAATCTATGATTACTTCGATGAAAAATGGTATTCCACTGCCATTCGGAGGTATAAAAAGTAACCTGCGGAGTCTAGTGTCGGTTGATAATTTGGTAGATTTAATCTTGACATGTGCAGTACATCCAATGGCTGCAAATAAAACGTTTTTGGTTTCTGATGACAATGATATTTCAACAGCCCAGCTTCTTAATGAAATGTCAAATGGTATGGGCGTTAGAAACAGAAGCATATCGGTTCCAGAGTCCTTGTTGAATTGTTTGGCCAAACTATTTCGCAGGGAGGAGCTATCAAAGAGGTTGCTAGGTTCGTTGCAGGTTGATATTTCAGAAACAAAACTTACACTTGGTTGGAAACCGCCGTACAGCATTGAGCAGTCGATGAGAAAGATTGCAAATTGTAATAGTCAACGGAGGGGTAATTGACTGTGATTCGAATAATTGATTTATTTCTAGCATCTATTGGTCTGATTTTTCTTTGGCCACTAATGATAATTATATGCATTGCTGGTATGTTTGATACAGGTTCTCCAATATTCATTCAAACAAGAGTTGGTAGATATAAGAAGCCATTCAAGCTTATCAAGTTTCGCACAATGCCGTTGGTGACTGAATCAGTCGCGACTCATTTAGTGGGAGCTTCCTCGGTTACGAAATTGGGAGGACTGCTCCGTAAGACCAAGCTTGATGAGCTTCCTCAGTTGATAAATGTTCTCAAAGGTGACATGAGCTTGGTTGGACCACGTCCATCCCTTTTTAATCAAATAGAACTTATAGATGCAAGACAAAAGCGCGGTGTATTGGATGTATTACCTGGGGTCACGGGATTGGCTCAGATTAATGAGGTTGATATGTCAACACCTGTCAAGCTGGCAAAGTGGGATCAGAAGATGCTCCAGACTTTGAGCGTGTCTAATTACTTTCGATATATTATAATGACCGCCGTTGGTAAGGGTTCGGGTGATAGAGTTAAATGAAAATAGTAGAGAAAGTGTTTAATTTTCGAAGAAGTACAAAGAGGCTTATCAGCCTCTCAATTGACTCGGTATTTATTTTTGTAGCCTTCTGGGGTGCGTATTTCGCAAGAACTTCGAGTTTTCAGTCTTTTTATCTTGTGGAAAACTGGTCAGTTGTGCTTGTAACGCTTCCTCTGACTCTTTTTGCTTTCACCAAAATAGGATTGTATCGGGCGATCCTTAGGTACTTAAGCTTTCATGCTCTTTTTGTCATTTCGTTAGGAACACTAGTATCTGCTCTGATATTAGCAACTATTGCTTTCTATCTAGATACGAGCTTTCCTCGTACTGTACCGTTAATCTATGCTGCATTCCTAGGAATTCTAGTCGGAGGCGCTCGCCTGATAGTTAGGGCTTTAGTTAACAGAGGGACTGCAAAGCTACAGGAGCCAGTATTGATATACGGTGCCGGGGGCTCTGGGCGTCAATTGTGTATTGCTCTTCGCTATAGCCACGAATATGCTGCTGTTGCATTTGTTGATGACGACGATACTTTAGCAGGAACGGTGATTCAGGGGTTGAAAGTTTTGAAGCCGAATGACCTTTCTCGCCTTATTACGAAATATTCGGTTAAGAAAGTTCTGTTAGCACTGCCGCGGGCTAGTCGGAAGAGACGAAGTCAAATCATAAGTAATCTAGCGCCATTGTCAGTTGAGGTATTAACTGTTCCCAACATGCCAGATATCGTAAGTGGCAAATCCAAGATTGACGAACTTCGAGATGTACCGATCGATGACCTTCTTGGGCGTGATACAGTTGCGCCCCATCCGACACTAATGTCCGCAGATGTGCTGCATAAGAACGTTATGGTTACCGGAGCTGGTGGTTCAATCGGATCTGAGCTCTGTCGTCAAATTCTGCAGCAGCGACCCAATCGTCTGGTACTATTCGAGATTTCAGAATTCGCCTTGTACAGTATCGATAAAGAACTTACCGCACTATCTGAAGAGCTGGGCGTTGATGTTGAAATTGTACCTCTTCTCGGTTCTGTGCAGCGCAAAAACCGCTTATCTGCGACTATGAGTGCGTTTCAAATTCATACGGTGTATCATGCTGCAGCCTACAAGCATGTTCCACTTGTCGAATACAATGTTGTAGAAGGCGTTCGCAACAACGTGTTTGGAACACTGTTTAGCGGTGAGGCTGCTCTGGAAACAGGTGTGGAGACCTTCGTACTGGTGTCTACTGATAAAGCTGTCCGTCCTACCAACGTTATGGGAACTACAAAGCGGATGGCAGAGCTGTCCCTTCAAGCCTTGGCTGAGATAAGCAATACCACTCGGTTCTCCATGGTCAGGTTTGGTAATGTTCTCGGTTCTTCTGGATCAGTTATCCCACTCTTTAAGCGTCAGATAGCTTCAGGCGGCCCTATTACGGTCACTCATCCTGAAATTATTCGCTATTTCATGACTATTCCTGAGGCCGCGCAATTGGTTATTCAGGCAGGTGCCATGGGTAAAGGCGGAGATGTATTTGTTCTTGATATGGGGGAACCCGTCAAAATTGTTGACCTGGCCAGGAATTT
Source organism: Corallincola platygyrae (assembly GCF_039544265.1). Taxonomy (NCBI): domain Bacteria; kingdom Pseudomonadati; phylum Pseudomonadota; class Gammaproteobacteria; order Alteromonadales; family Psychromonadaceae; genus Corallincola; species Corallincola platygyrae. The sequence continues at coordinate 427,605 of NZ_BAABLI010000004.1, forward strand.
AATTAACTTGTCAGGGCTACAAGTTAGAGATGAGGACAACCCCGAGGGAGACGTAGAGATCCAATTTACGGGGCTTCGGCCAGGTGAAAAGCTTTACGAAGAACTGCTTATTGGCGACAACGTAAAGACGACATCTCATGAACGAATCATGGCGGCAGACGAAGTTTATCTAAATTGGAACGAGTTAGAAGTGATGCTGTCCAAGCTCGATCTTGCATGTCACAACTTCGATCATGACTCGATTCGTGCGCTGTTGTTAGAGGCTCCGACAGGTTTCGATCCTACTGATGGTATTGGCGACTTGGTTTGGCAAGCAAGGCAAGACGGCATAGAAAGTGAAGTGGAAAGAGAGATGTAAAATAAACCAACATCTTCGGGTGTATGGTCCGCGCTCCTTCCGGCTCTTTAGGGGGACGTTTACGGATTTTTAAGAAGTTTCTTTCATTATCTCGGAAAAGATGGTTGACTAGAAATGTGGTGTCACGGAATGCAAGTCTCAACACATCGGGGAGAAACTCCTGTTGCGTTATGTACAAACCGGCAGGATAGGTAACAAAACAAACCGGGAACATAGGTTACACATAAGCTGCATGGGTAAGGAGGACTTGCCCATGCCTTGGATTGAGACCTGTGTTATGGACCAAAAGATAGAAGTTGTCGGTGCTTACCTGAGAGGTGGCGTGACGATAACCGCGTTGGCATCGGCTTATGGCGTTAGCCGTAAAACGATACACAAGTGGGTAAGCCGTTATGAAGCGCAAGGGCTGGAAGGTTTAGCTGAGCTGTCAAGGGCGCCAAAGCGTTGTCCGCATGCAACGGATGATGTTGTTGTGGCAGCGCTGATAGATGCTAAACGACGTTTTCCTAGTTGGGGTCCGAAGAAACTGGTTGATTTGCTCAGGCAGGAACAACCGGACAGTGATTGGCCCGCAGACAGCACCGCGGGTGAGATACTCAAGCGGTTTGGCCTGGTAAAGAAGCGGCGAGTGAAACGCAAAGTGCCGGCAGATGGGTTGCCTTTCTCTGAATGTGAGCAGAGTAATCAATGCTG